>JAFZFN010000034.1 GCA_017555875.1 Bacteroidaceae bacterium | reverse complement strand
TTTCATCCCCTTTGGGGTTCTTGCATTTGGATACTTTGTAGTTGATCATGGTTGAGATTCTTGATTTATGATTTATGATTTCTGATTGACCTCCGGATGTCATTCTCGAATCCTAAATCGGGGTTAGTAAAAAAATATGGGGGTATGTCCGCGCTTTCCGCTGTGCGCACTGTGCGGAGTGTGCGGGGATTTGACAGCTTTTTAGTCTTTAGCTTTTTAGCCGTTAGTAGAGCTGATAGCCAATGGCCCATCGCCAAAGGCTTACACCTTCTCCCACACGCCTTCCTGCTCTGTGGGGATGATGCGTTGCCGTAGCTTCCAGGTGCGTATGAGGGTCTTGGCTTTGGTGGTGAGCTGCTCGTCGGTGTCGGTGGGTGAGGCTGAGCGCTTCATGGCCACTATGTCGTCGAGGGTGAAGGTCTGTGGCAGGTTGTCGAGCTCGCTCTTGGGGCCGCTGCGTGTGATGACGGTGGCTGTGAGTGAGGCATACTGGCGCTTGATCCACGATTCGATCTCTGACTTGAAGACCGAGATCTTGCACTCCATGCCGTAGTAGAAGGTGTGGTGCAGCCAGGGCTCCCATGTGGGGTCCCACTGGTAGTCGTTGCAGATGTAGAGCAGGGTGGCCTTCTGCTTGGTGATGAGCAGCTGGCGGTGACACAGCTTGTAGTACTCGGCATTCTGGTAGTGTGACAGGGGCGACTGGGGGTCGTTATAGGCGAGGCGTATCTCTTCGATGACGCGGTCGATGTCGTCGCACTGTATGTGTCCCGTGGCTTGCTGTAGGCGGTCGATGTAGATGTCGAGCTGGGCGTATAGCTCGGGTGTGGGGCGGCCGTAGTGGGGCACGTCGTAGCAGTCGGGGACGATGGAGATGTCGCATCGGCCCACCGATCCTCGCTCTATGCCTCCACGGAAGAAGTCCTGTGTGCCGGGGTAGGTCGATGTGGCTACGATGTTGAGACTCATCACGGTGATGGTGCTCACGGCCTCGGCCGATACGCGCAGTGCGCCGTAGCGTGCGGTGTCGAATGCCGAGAGTATGATCTCCTGTCCCGCCCCGATGCGTGAGGTCGCGACGGTCTGCATCTTGCGCAGGTCGTCGATCTCGGGTACATTGATGTAGGCTCGTCCGTGGTGGGGCTCCAGGGCCTTGAGTCGTTCGAGCAGTGCAGGCTCGGTCATGTTGCTTGCCAGCAGGTAGAGGGGCACGTCGGGTTTGGGCGGTGCGGCCTCACCCTTGGGTGTGGTGCGCTTCTGCTCCTGCCATGCGGTGAGCTGTGCCCATGAGCTGATGTCGTGCTGGCGGTGCCGCTCGGTGATGAGGTCCGAGAGGGTGCCGGCAAATCCCTTTCCGCTCGACGAGTTGCCCACCACGATGGAGGTGAACTGGATGTTCCTCTCCTGTCCCGACACATCGTCGATGGTCACCGTATTGCTCAGGTACGACCCCAGCGGGGCGAAGATCATCGATGCTGCCGCCTCGCGGGTGTGCTCGGGCACGAGGGAGGTGAAGAGGGAGACGAGCGGAGGGATGGACCCACCTAAATCTCTTCGAGCCCCCGTCGTGCAGAGCACTGCACTCCCCTCATATCGGCACAAATCAACATTCAGTTGATTTTCTTCGGCCTTATTCGCCCTGTGAGGGAGGACTTGAGCTTCAGCGTTGTCAGAACCCCCTCCCTCACAGGGAGGGATGGGGTGGGTCTGTTCCATCGCTCGTGAGAGCTCTGGTGGCAGGGTGTAGAGCCATGTCTTCTCGCGCTTCATGGCACTGCGTATGCAGCTGCGTGCCTCCGTCTCGGGCAGTCCGAGGAAGGCCAGTGGGCGGAAGGCCTCGGTGATCTCCTGTTCGGTGATGCCTTCGAGGTAGGCCATCTGTCGGGCAGCCTCGTAGAGGGTGTTGTTGCGCGAGCCCTCGGGTGGGGTGGTGGTGCCACAGAGGTTGGTGACGAGGCGTTGGGCGATAGACCCCCTCAGTCCTTCGGACAGCTCCCCCTCTATGGGGAGCACCTCCGGGGTGTTTGTACTATTTGTAGTACGCGATGTCTGCAAAGCCTCCCCATAGAGGGGGAGGTTGGAGGGGGTCTTCAGGCTGGGGAAGGCTTCAAACAGTGCATCCACTGGAGTGAGCCATTCGCCCGTGAGGAACATCAGTCGGTTGACGTTCACCGTCGAGGGGTCGAGCACGAGGATGCCCTCCATGAGCTGTGCCCACAGGGCATGGTTGTGTGCGATGCTCTCGGCAGGCTCCAGCATGGGCACCAGCAGGTGATACTTCATCGAGGCCGAGCGCTGTGCCACGTGGGGTATCGTGCGCAAGCCCACTTGTGCGAGCCGTTCCTCGACCAAGGCATGGCGCTGCTCGGCGGTGATCTCCGTGTGGGGGCGGTCATCGTCGAGGAACACCCATCCCGAGGGCACGAGGTGCTCCATCTGGTGCAGGCGTATGGTCCCGTTCTTCAGTCTCCCCTGCGGGATGAGGGCGGCCAGGCGTTTCTTGGCTTCGCCATCGCCGCTGCGGTAGGCAGCGAGCTGGCGTTGGTAATACTCGTGTGAGGTGAGCTGCTGCAGCTCGTCCATTGTCGTGAGCGGGTAGCAGTTCTTGTCATAGGCCCCATTGGTGAAGAGGAGCGCAGTGGATAGATTATGTGGGTTGTTCATAGGTTTTTATTTATTGAGTTAATTATTGGTCAACAGGCGAACGGCCAATAGCTAAAAGCCAATAGCCAATCAAATCACGTACCATGCCGTAGGCTTGCGCGATAGTCGTGGGCTCGCCTGATGTGTCTTGGCATAGACGACGCTCACCGTATCGCCCACCTGTAGCGGGCGCAGCGGGTCGATGGGAAACTCCACCGTATAGTCCGTCCACGGCAGCTCCAGCACAAGTGCCCAGTCGTCCACCAGTGTGAAACAATACATCCCGTCCTGTGTGCCGTTATAGGTATAGAGCACATGCACCAAGGTCTTTGTAGGATCAATCTTCATTTTTCTTTCCTCCATTATTCTTTAAGTTAATTACTTGGCCGTTATCGTCGACCTTTACTTCAGTGAACTCGTTGTCGGTGAGTTCCACTCCGCACAGACGCGCAAACTCGGGGTCTGTGAGATGATAGATCTTGACTACCGTACCGTCTTTCTGTACGAAGCCGTCTTGCTTTTTCTCTTTCATTTTATTTTTAATTTATTAATTAGTGAATAAATAAGTTATGCGTGTTTTTAACATTCTTTACCACTTGTAAGAAACTGAGCCTTTCTGAGGCGCATTTCTCTCATATTTAAGAACTTAAGTCCTTCTCATTGTAAGGTTTTGAGGTGCTCCCAGGCGCAAAACGAAGCATTTTTTTTTGGGCGGATATATGACGATTATCCGTACTAGAAGAAAAACGGGAAACAAGAAACCCCTCGGACATCTCGCGATACCGAGGGGGTATATAAATGAAGAACGCCTCTCAAGTATGCTGTCTTTCGACGCGCCTGAGAGGCTTATTATCCTTAGTTTAGCCTGAACTATCGTTTAATTACGCTGCAAAGGTAGCGTGTTTTTTCTATTCTGCAAAAGGATTTCCTGAAAAAATCATACTTCCCATATTTTTTCGTCTTTCCAATTGTTTGGAAATCCCATGGCATTCAGCGATACAACATCCCGGTATTCCTCCAAGAGGTCAATCAGGCGCTGCTTGAATGGAGAGGTCGGATTTGCAGTCTGCAGCAAGTAGTTCAGCATACAGAAGAAGTAATATGCCTTGCTCCTTTGCACGGTGTCAGGGTTGCTTATCCAATCCAAACTCTTTGAGAACAACAATTTTTCGGGGATGATGTTCATGTCCCTGTTCCACACTCTGGCATGGTGCGCACAGAGGTTGCGAAGGTAGTTGATGGCGTGGAGCCACGAACAGAATGTCTGAGGGGGCAGTGCGAAGTATGAGGCGATGCCGTTAATGTCGGCACGATTCTTCAGTCCCGTACATATGCGCGACAAGTGGTTGAAGTACATCACCTCCACGCTCATCCATGATGGAGGATTTTCGGGGCGGTCATACTTGCTGCTATAATGCTTGATGAACACCTCTGCCTTATTGTTGTGCAACTGCTCTTTGATGTGTTTCTGGATTTCTCCGTATGCATCAAATGTCACTTTGCGCCCGTCTCGGAGCGTCTTGGTCGTTTCGGGATGGAATATATTGGCATTATCCTGCCAATGTGAACCATATTTGTGGCTCAGTTGATAGATGATTTGTGTCCTTATGGCAATCTCCAATCGCTCGATGGCATCAAAAACGATGAGCCTCAACTTGCGGTCGAAAGCATATAGGCGATATATCATCTCCCAAGTCGTCCCCTCCTTGAATTGGTCTATAATATCCCCACCCACCTTCTTCTTGTAAGGCAGCATGTAGGCACTCAATCGGTAGTAACTTATGTTGGCCAGATGCATCTCAGCCTCTTGCTCGTCGGCAAAACTGACCCCTCTCGATTTGAGAAGTTCCACTTGCTCCCTATATGTCAATGGCGGTTTATTATATAGCTCCATTTGAAGTAGTCGTTGTTTATGCAAATGTACTACAATTATCCGAGAAGTCTAAAATGGAGCGCATTTTATTTCTCGTTCCCCGTTTTCGTTCCACCGGATGTTCCCTCGTTCCGACGGCTAAGGGTATACACTCCGAAGGCAGACTTTAGTCTGTTGTCCGTTGTCTATAGTCCGTTGTCTTTACCGACGGCTATGAGTATGAGCATCTCCAGATGCGGGAAAGTCAGTCTTGCGAAAGTCATCAAAAATGAATGTTGAAGTTTGTTCGATGCATTAACTACCCCAAATGCTTGGACTTCTCGTCAGAGTCTTGTATATTTGCGGGAGTGTTAAAAATCTAAAAGTGAAAAACTATGGCTAAACAGAAAGAGAGCTTATTGGAACGGTTCTTCAAAGAAATCTTGGGGGCTATTCTTTCATTAATTGTTATGGCGATTTTAGCCGTCTTTGGAGACGCTTTAAAGCTATGGGCTTCAAAATTGGTTTATGATTGGACCGGTTATAAGAATGATTGCTACAGGAAATGGGAAAGGGAGCGAGAGAAAGAACGCGTAAAGGAAGAGAAGAAAAAGAAGCTACTAGCACAACAGAAAGAACAGGAAAAGACCAGCGCTCCACAGGCTTCGGCTTTCACCTATGAACAGGCTGCGGAGATGTCTGAACGAGAATGGCTCATCGATGATTGGCTCTACGATAACGATCTTGTAGTTCTGTTTGGTCCACCCAAAGCCGGAAAGAGCACATTAGCCATGCAGATGGCTCGCGACCTGGCTGAAGGGCGCTTGTCGGAAGTCTTTCCGATGGAATCTCCTCGACAGAAGCAATGGGTATTTTACTATCATCTGGAAATGACCCAAGAGGAGGTGATGACTGACTATCCCGACCTACTCCATAATGCGCATAACATAGACTATTTTATAAGGCCTAAGGGTATTAATGACGCAAAGAATTTAGTGGACGATATAAGGGCGCAGATTGAGAAACGGAGGAAATCGACCGTAACCGTCATTGTCGACAATCTATCAAAGTTGGGCGGTGGCACTGCTGTTAGTGACAAGAAGGTGCTGAAATATATAGGTGAACTTAAGGATGAGATGGCAGAGAAATATAAGGTTAAGTTGACCGTTATACTGCTCAATCATACGGATGGGGATAAATATAAAGAATATGCGAAGTTGGAACCTAACATGATGCGAGGTTCTGAGAACTTGTACCGAGAGGTGGGGTTACTTTTCAGTATAAACAATACGTGTGAGGGAGAAGATATAAAGATGATTAAAATGAATGCTCGTCGAGGTGCAGCCAAGAAAACAGAGGTTATCGTGGTACAGCGGTGCAAGACACCTGGAGGAAGATGGTGCTTCAACTATTTGCGTGATGATGACGAAGTGTCACTCTTGTTGCCCAAGCTTTCTTACAAGAAAACGATAGTTGGGAAAGAGCAGAATGATGTTACTGACACAATGCCGAAACGAGGAAAGAATCTCAAGCTGACTCTCGAACAGGAAGCGCGAATTGTAGAGATATATCACCTTTTGGACGGCAACCTCAATGCTACTGCGAAGGCTGTAAGGGAGAGTGAAGAGGAACTACTGAAAGAGATTGAAAAATTTGCTCCGTTACAAGTGGATAGAATCGTGAAGAAGTACGAAAAACAGTCCAAAACCCCTATCATAGAACTTCAGAAGAAAATGGCATAACAAAATTAATATGGTGAAAAAGAGTTGGTTATAGATGTAACAAGCCGTGTAACAAAAAGATGTTATACATGTAACAAATATTTTGTTATAAAAGTGAAATCGTATAAATAGTACAAATAAAAAGAACTTAATATAGCTGGGGGTGCTACCTCTGTAATCAAGTGGTATGGCCATTCGGAAATGGGGCGGAGTCGAAAGATTCTGCCCCATTTCTTAGCTTGTTCTGCATGCGCTCTGGCCTCCCCGAATCTTGTAAACTGGACTCTGTATTGTCCTCGCGCGATGTCCTTTTCTTCGCCAAGATGATGGGCTATTTGTGATTCCCAATTTTATTTCTTACCTTTGCCATGCATATCGCTCGCAGAAGCCCGATATGGGTTATGTGGGTGGGTAGGCAGACATGATGGAAAGCGTTTATCTCGCTTATTCTTGACTTACAGAAATCTGGCAGTTTCGAATCGGAGTTCAAGGATGAAGCAGCGATAGATGTCTACGGGTATGATTGTATCCAATAGTAGGATTCGCCTCCACGGCGGGTCCCGTTGGTGTGTCATACGGCGTGAGGCTTCTGCGTTGCTCGTTCAACTCCGATGGGCACATGCCAGAGCCTCTGTAAGCGGAACGAGTAACAGGTACAGGTTCTCACGCTTTTCTTTTATATGTAGGTGTAACACCGCCGCCGAATCAGGAGAACTTATAGGCAGAGAGTTGAGACAACCAATTTAATTATTAACTTATAAGTTCAAAACAACAATGAAACACATTAAACATTGGCTGGCTACAATGGCAGTGCTGTTGTGCAGCATCACGGCAAGTGCCCGCGATTTTTATGCAGATGGTTTTTATTACAACATTACCTCTTCTACGGAAGTGTGTGTGACCTATGAAGGTTATGATGCCGAAGCTAGTGATGAATATCGTTCGGAGAACATCATAATACCCTCCACAGTTCTCTACAATGGAAAGACTTATACAGTAACAGCAATTGGAGATGAGGCTTTTGGGTATTGTGAAAACCTCACCTCCATCACCATCCCCGAGAGCGTGACGAGCATTGGAGACTGGGCTTTCGAATATTGTTACAACCTTACCTCCATCACCATCCCCGAGAGCGTGACGAGCATTGGAGACTATGCTTTCTTTAATTGCAGCCGCCTCACCTCCATCACCATCCCCGAGAGTGTGGCGAGCATTGGAGACGATGCTTTCTTTGGTTGTAGCAGACTCGCTGCAGTGCATATCAGTAGTATCACGTCTTGGTGTAATATCTCTTTTAGCTCTTATTCTTCAAATCCTCTCTCTATCGCAAAAAATCTATACTTAAACGGGGAACTCGTAACAGAACTTATCATTCCCGATGGTGTGGGTTCGATAAAAGATTACGCATTCTATAACTGCGATTGTATTACTGAAGTTTACATCCCCATTATCAATTATGTAACCTCGATAGGGGAGTATGCATTTTATAATTGCAGTAGGCTTATGTATGCCAACATCCCTTGGAGTGTGACTTCGGTTGGGAAGTATGCATTCTCTAATTGCGGTAATCTCACTTCCCTCTCTGTGTCTGAGGGTGTAGCCTCCATTGGGCACTATGCGTTTCAGGATTGCGTTAGTCTAGCCTCCGTTTACATTCCCGCGAGTGTGACTTCGATTGGTGAGTGTGCATTCAGTGGTTGCTATGGTATTGGAGAGATTCTCGTAGAAGAGGGTAATGTCGTATACGATTCACGTGATAATTGTAATGCTATTATTGAGACTAGCAGCAATAGTCTGATTACGGGCTGCATGTTCACGGTAATCCCCGAGAGTGTAACTTCGATAGGGAATTATGCGTTCTATAATTGTCGTAACCTCGCTTCTATCACCATACCTGAGAGTGTGACTTCGATAGGGTATTATGCATTTTTTGGTTGCGGCCTCGCTTCTATCACCATACCAGAGAATGTGACTTCGATAGGATACGGTACGTTCAAAGAGTGTTATAGACTCATGTCTTTTACCATTCCCGAGGGTGTGACGAGCATTGGGGGGTATGCTTTTGATGGTTGTGAGAGTCTAGTCTCCGTTTACATCCCCGAGAGTGTAACTTCGATAGGGGATTATGCGTTCCAAGGGTGTAGCAGCCTCAGTGCAGTTCATATCAACAACCTTGAGGCGTGGTGTAAGATTTCGTTTGACAGTCCTGTCTCCAATCCTCTCAATTATGCCAAGAATCTATACCTAAACGGAGAACTCGTTACTGAACTTATCATCCCCGAGGGTGTGACGAGCATTGGAGACGCTGCTTTCTGGGGTTGTACTGGCCTCGCCTCCATCACCCTCCCCGCGAGCGTGACGAGCATTGGAGACGCTGCTTTCTCTTATTGCAGCAGCCTCATCGCAGTACATATCAGCAGTATTGAGGCCTGGTGTAAGATTTCGTTTGAGGATTATGACTCAAATCCGCTATATTATGCTCACAACTTGTATTTGAATGGAGAACTCGTTACTGAACTTATCATCCCCGAGGGTGTGACGAGCATTGGAGACGCTGCTTTCTGGGGCTGTACTGGCCTCACCTCCATCACACTCCCCGAGAGCGTGACGAGCATTGGAGACGCTGCTTTCTGTAATTGCAGCAGCCTCACCTCTATCACCTGTGAAGCGGTTAATCCCCCAACTGCAGAATATGGAACATTCAATGGAGTAAATAGAGCAATTCCCCTCTATGTCCCCCGAGCATCTATCTCAGCTTACCAGTCAGCAAGCTATTGGAATAACTTTACCAACATCCAAGCTCTCCCTGCCCCCGAGAACATCACCCTCCCCATAGGCCAGTACGGCAGCGGCACCTACTGCTCTGAGTATGCACTCGACTTCAGCGAGGTGGAGGGACTGAAGGCCTACGTGGCTGCGGGCTACGACTCAGAGACCGGCGTGGTGACCCTCCTGCGCGTGATGACAGCCAACGCAGGCGTGGGACTCTTCGTCAAGGGTGAGCCGGGCGACTACGTGGTACCCACATTGGAGAGCACCAGCTACAACGCACTCAACATGCTCGTGGGCACACTCGAGGAGACCACCGTCAACAGCACCGATGGCAGCTACACCAACTACAAGTACACCATCCGTGAGGGCGATGCCGAACCCAAGTTCTACCCCTTCGCCGACGCCTCCACACAAGCTGCTGGCCGTGCCTACCTGCAGATACCTACAGCATGGTTACCTGCTGCAGAACAGAAGTCCATCTCTATCCGCTTCGACGAGGGGGAGGGCACCACAGATATTGAGGACACAGAATTCACAATTCAGAATTCAGCATTGATTTACGACCTCATGGGCCGCCGCGTTGCTAACCCCACAAAGGGCGGCATCTACATCGTGAACGGGAAGAAAACAGTTTTTTGAATTCTGAATTTTGAAGCGAAAGAGTTAGGACGCTAATGGGCTTTAATGCCCCTCAACCGACCTTAAGGCCCCTTAGCATCCCTTAACTCTCTAATCACAACAAACTAAGAAAACGACAACATTATGAAGAAGCAATACATCAAGCCCACCATCGAGACCGTCGAGGTGGCACACGAAGTACTGATGCTGACCGTATCGGGCGAGCAGGACGGCGTGGGCACCGGCAAGGACCCCGTAGGTAACGAGACGCCCAACCTCTCACGCGAGCATCGCGGCACATGGGGCAACCTATGGGAATAATCCACTCCATTTAAAACCACGGATTACTCGGATTGCGCAGATTCAGAGTCTATCGCGGAGATATAATCCGTTAAATCCGTGGTTAAATAAAAACTCCCCCGCGCACAATCTGTGCAGTGCGCACAGCGCAAAGCGCTCGCACACGAAACGCGTGCGTTGCGTACAGCTACCTATATATAGGTATTTAAAATACTATTATATATATAGCGTGTGCGAGGGGGGCAGAGCCTCCATATTGTAGCGTGTGAAATGAACAAACCGCAGGTGTGTTCTCGTGGAACGGCACCTGCGGTTTTCGTTGTGCGCACTGTGCGGATTGTGCGTTCGGCTGACAGCTTCTATCCGACAGCTAACTTTAGAGGTTGGGGTTCAATGAAGACCACTCGCTTACGGGAGGAATGATGCCGAGAGAGATGATCTCGTCGCGCATCACCTGGAGGTGAGCGTATGAAGCGTCGAGAGCAGCCATCTCCTCTGCAGTACCGGTAACCTCACCGAAGTGTACGCCAGTAGCATCCATTACGGTAGGCATAGCCATGAGTACGTTCTTGTACTTCTCGTTGTTAACATAGCAACCTGCGGGCCAGTGGAACTCAGCGCCACCCATAGCAGCCTCGATCATCTTAACTGACTGATAAGCGGGGCTCTGGAATGATGAACGGCCACGGAGCTTGATGATGCGTGAACCACCCTGGATGGTGTTGTGCTTAATCTCAGCCCACTTCTCGTCAGAGATTTCGAACTCAGAGAGAGGCTTGCCATCAACAGTGATCTTAGAGGCGAATACTGCCATAGCCTCACCATGACCACCATAGGTGCGGGCACCCTCAACCTTGTACTGAGGTACACCTACAGCCTCGGCGATAGCCTGCTGGAGACGGGTAGAGTCGAGCGCAGCGAGTGAAGTGAGCTGGCTGGGCTTCAAACCTGAACGGATAAGAGCTGTGAGAGCAGTTACGTCGGCGGGGTTGAAGATTACTACCACGTGCTTCACATCGGGGCAGTACTTCTTGATGTTGTCACCGAACTCAGCAGCGATCTGGCAGTTGCCCTTGAGCAGGTCCTCACGGGTCATACCCTCCTTACGGGGAGCACCACCTGAAGAGATGATGTACTTAGCACCGGTGAAAGCCTCTTCGGGGTCGATGGTCCAAGTCACGTTGGCACCCTCGAAAGCGCAGTGAGCCATCTCCTCGGCCACACCGTTTACACCGGGGCCATAGATGTCGTAAAGGCAGATGTTGGGGGTAAGGCCAAGCATCAAGGCTGTCTGAGCCATGTTAGAGCCGATCATACCACCGGCACCTACAATCACGAGTTTCTCGTCTGTCAAAAATTTCATAATCTTTTTCTTTTTATTATTGGGTTAAACAATTGTGTTCTCGTTTATCTCTTTGCAGTTCTGCAAAGGTAAATAGAAAAATGTGATATTGCAAATAAATCGCACAGTCCGTGCAGTGCGTGCAGTGAAAAACGGGGGGGAAAGGCCTCTAATCCCATGGCCCCCCTCTTATCCCCCCAAGGGGGGAGGATTCAGAGTCCGCGGAGAAAATTGCTAAATTGCTAAATCAATAGTAAATAGTAAATTGTCAAATTGTAAATCTCAAAGGCTTTGCATGTCGTTAAGTTTCTTGTAGTATCCGCTTTGGGCGAGCAGCTCCTCGTGGGTGCCACGCTCTACGATCTCGCCCTCGCGCATCACGCATATTTCGTCGGCATGGCGGATGGTGCTCAGGCGGTGGGCGATGGCGATGGTGGTGCGAGACTTCATCAGGCGCTCCAAGGCCTCCTGCACGAGGCGTTCGCTCTCGGTGTCGAGGGCCGAGGTGGCCTCGTCGAGGATGAGGATGGGCGGGTTCTTGAGGATGGCGCGGGCTATGCTAAGGCGTTGGCGCTGACCTCCCGACAGGCGGCAGCCACGGTCACCGATGAGGGTGTCGTAGCCCTGCTCGCTCTCCATGATGAACTCGTGGGCATTGGCTATCTTGGCCGCCTCGATGACCTGCTCCATGGTGGCTCCCTCGACGCCGAAGCTGATGTTGTTGAAGATGGTGTCGTTGAAGAGGATGGCCTCCTGGTTCACATTGCCGATGAGCGAGCGCAGGTCGTGGATGGAGATGTCACGGATGTCGGTCCCGTCGATGGTGATGCTGCCACCGGTGACGTCGTGGAAGCGGGGCACGAGGTCCACCAGCGTCGATTTGCCCGAGCCCGACTGGCCCACGAGGGCGATGGTCTTGCCCTTGTCCACACGGAGGTTGATGTCGCGCAGGACGGGTGAGCCGGGTGTGTAGTGGAAGTCTACCCCCCTGAACTCGATGCCCTGCTCGAACCCCGTCATAGCGGCAGGCGCGGCGGACTCCTTGATGGGGTTGTCGGCAGAGAGTATCTTGTCCACACGCTCCCAGCAGCCCATGCCGACGGGAATGTTGTAGAACGCCTTCGAGAGGTCCTTGATGGGGTTGAGGATGTTGTAGAGCATCACCAGGTAGTAGATGAAGGTGGCTCCCTCCATCCCCGACATGCCGTCGAGGATGATGTATCCGCCGGCCCACATGACGATGACGATGATGCAGGTGCCCATGAACTCGCTGGCGGGGTGGGCAGCGCTCTGGCGTATGGTCATGCGCATCACGGCATCGCGGTAGGTGTTGTTGATGGTGGCAAAGCGCTCCTTCATCTTGCCCTCGGCAAGGAAGGCCTTGATGATGCGCAGGCCGCCGAGCGTCTCGTCGAGCTGTGCGAGGAGCGTGCCCCAGTAGTTCTGCGCCTCCTTGGACTTGCGCTTGAGCTTGCGGCTGATGGCACCCATGGCCCAGGCGAGCACCGGCATGGCCACGAGTACGAAGAGGGTGAGCTCCCAGCTGAGGAAGAAGAGCGTGCCCAAGGTGACGACGATCGCGATGGGGTTCTTGATTAGCATCTCCAGCGAGTTTGACAATGAGGTCTCCAGCCCGCTCACGTCGGAGCTCATGCGCGAGATGATGTCGCCCTTGCGCTCCTCGGAGAAGAAGCTCAGGGGGAGGCCCATCACCTTGTTGTACACCTGTATGCGGATGTCGCGCACCACTCCCGTGCGCAGGGGGATGAGCGTGGCCGCCGAGCCGAAGTAGCAGGCCGTCTTGAGCAGGGTCATCACGACGAGGATCAGACCCGACATGATGAGCACCCACAGCGCCCCCTTCACCTCGATGTAGTGGTTCATGTAGTAGTAGAAGTTGTTCTTGATCACCTCGGCCACGTTGCCGTCGGCAAGGGTCATATACTCATACTGCGTGTCGCTCACCTGAAACAGGATCTGCAGGATGGGGATGAGCAGCGCGAAGGAGAAGACGTTGAGCACCTGGGCCAGGAGGTTGAGGACGAGGTTGCTCACGAGGTACTTCCTGTAGGGAGGGACGAATCGCTTGATCAGCAGTAGGAACTCTTTCATCATAAATCTGTTTTGATCTTATCGTGGGGAATGATGTTCTGGGTAATACAATTCCCCACAAAGTTAGCTCATTTTTTTAAGAACGCGTGAGGATATCGACGGCTTTTTTGTCTCTCAGGGTGGAAAGTTCGCGGATTTGATGCGAATACCCAGTTTTTTTCCGTAAGTTTGCAAGCGCATCTACTAATATGGCAATGGATATGGACATCGATTTGGTCTATTTGTGGGTCGACGGCAGTGACCCCGCGTGGCAGGCGCGAAAGGCGGCTTTCCTGCAAGGCATCGCTGAGGCTCCTCATGAGGCAACCCATGAGGCGAGGTTTGTCGACAACGACGAGCTCCGCTTTTCGCTCCGCTCCGTCGAGCGGTATGCCCCGTGGATAAGGCATATCTACATCATCACCGACCGCCAGGTGCCCTCGTGGCTCGACACGGACTGTCCGCGTGTCACGATCGTGGACCACACCGAGATCCTCCCTCCCTCGGCACTCCCCACCTTCAGCTCGCCGGCCATAGAGTGGTGTGTCGACAACATCCCTGGTTTGGCCGACCATTTCCTCCTGGCCAATGACGACACGCTCATCGCTCAGGAGGTGGCGCCCGACTTCTTCTTCAACACCCAGGGTCACCCCATCGTGAGGCTGAGGCGATGGCCACGTCACAAGCTCGGTAGGTCGCTCTACCTCAGGACCATAGGCCGCGCCCAGCAGCTCATCCGTCAGCGCCTTGGCACGTGTGTCGGGCACATCCCCCACCACAACATCGATGCCTATCTGAAGCGTCACATCCAGGAGTGCAAGCAGCTCTTTGCCCGGGAGATCGAGGACACCATCAACCGCCACATCCGCGGTGAGGAGGATGTGCAGCGCGTAGCCACGCTCTACTATGCCCTGGCCCGCGGCGAGGGGGAGATGAAGCTGATGGGCCGCTACAACAAGCCCATGAGCCTATGGAGTAAGCTGAGATGTGCCTTGAGGGGAGTCTATCACTATGACACGCGATGCATCAACATCGAGCCCGACATCGACTTCCAGTCCGTCATGGACCGCTACAACCCCGTCCTCGTCTGCATCAACGACAACGAGCAGGCCGGCGACAAGGACCGCCTGCGTGCCCGCCGCTTCCTGGAGCAGATGTTTCCCGACAAATCTTCGTTTGAGCGTTGACCGCTACGCCTCTCTCCGTTCGGCAAGGCTGGAGCATATCGCGTCGATGATCGCCCTGTCCGTCTCGAGGCTGAACTTGCGGGCAAACAGATGGGGCACGCTCATCAGCAGTGCGTGGTCCTCGATCGTGAAGGTGTAGGGGTGGCGTATGCTCGTCCCGCGTGTCCAGTCGATGAAGCGCATGTTACCCACGGCCCTGCCCTCGGCATCGCGCTGTACCGACAAGTTGCCGGCATAGGGTGACCTGTACAGTAGGGTGGGGACGAAGACCTCATCGCAGGTGCTCGAGTGGGCAAACACCCTGTCCACCCACTCCTCCTGGCTGGTGATGTAGCGGGCAAAGCCGTCGGTGATGCTGAACCACTGGCTCCCGTAGCGGAAGTCCACATCCCTGTTCATCTTGATGCCCAGCAGCATGAGTAGGCCCTTCACGGCATTGTTGAGCAGGCGGGTCAGGAAGTTGCGCTCACCCTCGGGCAGCACCGTGTAGTAGTGGAAACGGCTGTAGGTGCTCTTCTTCATCGGCCACAGGTCCACAAACTCTCGTCCCCCGTTCGCCCCGAAGAAGCGATGTATCTCGTCCTGCGACTTGATCGGCAGGCACACCCCCGAGAGCAGATGGTAGTAGGCATAGCGCCCCTGTCGTGTGGCAGCCTTCAGCAGCTCCATCTCCACCCGTATGATGCTGTAGCCGCCCCAATGCACCGAGATGCGCTGGGGGAGGATGTGTAGGGTGCTCCTCGTGCAGACCTTGCGCAGGGCCTCGGCATCAAAGTCGCGCATCTTCCTGTCGGCATGGATGTAGATGTCGTTGCGCTCGTCGTCGAGCAGCTCCACCAGTCGCCTCAGCAGTTCGGGCTGGTTGTGGGCGATGATCAGATAGGCATGTCGGTCGTTCATGGCAATTCTTATAGTATGTCCTTAAATCGCTCGGGGATGCTCACAACCACCTTCGTGATGGGGTTCCAGGGCTTGTTCCATGCCAGAGGCTGGCGCAGCCATTGCTGGGCGCGACGCATCCCGCTCACCGTCTTGTCCCACTCGCGTGGCGTGGCGGCGGTCACTACGTATATCGTCTTGGCCCGCTTCTTGATGTGTCCCAGTCGGCCCGTCGACACGAGGTCATTGTTGCCCATGCGCTCCTTGATCATCTCAAGGTCGATGCTGCCGAAGTGGAAGAGGTAGAGGTTGGGGTCGATGTGGTAGTTGTGCCCCTTCACCCGATGGAATCCCGCTCCCCACATCACGGGCTTGGCGATCACCGAAGGCTTGGTGTATCGGGAGCAGAGGTAGGCATAGCCCCGCTGTCTGAGCCAGGGCCTGCTGGCGTCGATCTTCGCCTCGCACTCCAGGTGTTGGCCCACATCGATGCCCAATCCCGAGAGGCAACACTCCACCTCCCGTTCGCCCAGATACTCTCCCAGCGTCTTCCCCACCTTGGGGTCCACGACAAGGTATTCGTCGGCATCGACACCGATCACCAGGTCATACCCCTCCTCCTGCATCAGGCGTGCCGCCTGCTGGGAGAGGAAGGTGAGGCGCTCCTTCTCGGCCTTCACCACCATGCCGGGGATGCGCGGCTTGAGCTCCGTGTACACCCCTTCGCAGAAGTCGGGTATTCGCTGGTCCTCTCCGTCGAAGAAGATCCGCAGGTGCTCACGCCCCAGCTGTGAGGCATAGTATTCGACCCACTTGCGCAGGTAGAACTCGTCGTTGCGAACCATCGTGATAGCACAAATCTTTTTCATATCGATACGCGTATAGCCTTCTGGCGTTGTTTTGGCAAAGATAGGGCAAGCCGAGCGAAATACAAAGAAAAAGACGGAGCATTTTGGCTCCGCCCCTCCGTTTTTCTTCATCGTCCGACGTCTCGGGTGACGGATCGCGCCTTGCTCACCTTGTCCGTATGTTCCAGGACATGCCTATGCCTTAAAGATGATGACTGCCGGGCGAAAAATGTTCATCCCGCTTGCTTTTTTAATCGCGTTGTGCTAACTTCGCCCTCGCTATGAAAGATATCATCACCTTCCTCAGAGAGCTGCAGGCCAACAATAACCGCGAGTGGTTCATCGCCAACAAGGCCCGCTATGCAGCTTTGCAGGCACAGTTCAATGACTTCGTGGACGAGCTCATACGCGAGATAAGCCGTTTCGACGACTCCGTCACAGGCCTCACAGCCAAGGACTGCACCTATCGCATCTATCGCGACGTGCGGTTCAGCGCCGACAAGAGTCCCTACAAGACACACATGGGAGCCTTCATCTGTCCTGGTGGCAAGAAGTCGGGCTACTCGGGCTATTACTTCCACATCGGCACTGGAGGCGACGGCTATCCCTATGGGCACATGCTGGCTACGGGCGATTACTGCTGCGACAGCAAGGTGCTTCAGGTACTGCGCGAGGACATCGTGGGAGGAGGTGGCGACTTTGACCACATCGTACGCTCTGTGGCGCCCACCTTCGTGCTCGACCGTGAGGGAGCCTTGAAGCGCAACCCCAAGGGATTCGAGCAGGAGACCGAGTATGCCGAGTATCTACGCCTCAAGTCATTCTGTCTGCTCCACACGCCGACCGACGACTTCGTCTGTGGTGATCATCTCGCACAGCGCACAGCCGAGCTGTTCCGCATCACACAGCCCTTCCTCAGCTACGTCAATCGAGCCATCGAATATGTGAGGGAGGAGATGTAACAGTTGAGCTCGTAGAAAACTGATATGTATTCAAAATGATTACGATGATGATAAGAAAAACTATTGCACTCGCCTGTCTGTTGCTCGCCTGCTCGATGGGCTATGCCGATTCGCTCGAGCGCTTTGTGAACAGATACAAGGAAAAAGAGGGTGCCGTGTGCCACGTGTTCAATAAGGATCGCCACTTCAATGACGTGCCCGAAGAGGATGTCTCTCCGGAGACACAGCGATTGGTGAGCGGCATGCTGGCCGTGATGGGGGGCGAGGAGTGGATGTCACTCAAACTGGAGCGGTGTGCTCAGCCCACACGCGAACGGTTTGTCGATAATGTGCTCGATGCGATCCCCGCTGACTATGCATTGCTCAAGGAGGGCGATCATCGTCATATCTATGTCAACAATGCCGATGAGGAGTTTGCCTATGTGGTGCTGGTGAACTGCGATGAGGCAGCGCCCTCTCTCACGAGACTCTACGTGACCAATGCCTTCATGCGGGCTGTCATGAACGACGAGGGCACAGGCATCGATGAGGAGAAGTTTACCCGCTATCTCGAAGGGGTGGTCGAAGGACTCGAGGAGTCGATGCGCGGGTTAGGAAAGTCCATCGAGGGTGGAGTCAGAAGACTGGAGAAGCGACTCGAGGAGTGGGCACGTGACATGGAGGACCGACACGACGGAGTGTACGACATGTAGGCACCACGACAAAAAAGTTACGCAATCATAGCGCTCGTTTGATGACTTATCTGTATCTTCGTACCAGAAATTAATAACATATATATATAATAAGGTATACTACTATGAAAAAGATGATCCGAATGTCTGCCCTGGCAGCAGTATTGATGTGTGGTGTCACATCATGTGTGAATGTAGCTCCCAATGCCGGTGAAGAAGCTGTGCTGATACACAAACCCTATATCTTCGGTCATGGCGGTGTGGATGAAGACCCCGTCGAGACAGGACGTACCTATGTATGGTTCTCGACAGATTATGTCAAGGTATCAATGCTGCCTCAGAAGTTTGACGAGAAGCTCGACGATGCTACATCGAATGACAATACACTCCTCGACTTCAACACACAGATACAGCTGCAGGTCAATGACAACAAATCGCCCATCCTCATCAAGAACTATGGCCCCAACTGGTACGTCAACGTTATCCAGGAGGTCTATCGCAACACCGTGCGCAACTATATCTCTAAGTTCGGCCCCTTTGACCTCATGAGTAACCGCGAAGTGCTAGACTCCATTAACTTTGCCGTGAAGAACGACATGGAAGAGTACATCGCCGAACTCTCGGGCAAGAGCGGAGAGCTCC
Organism: Bacteroidaceae bacterium; assembly: GCA_017555875.1. Lineage (GTDB taxonomy): Bacteria > Bacteroidota > Bacteroidia > Bacteroidales > Bacteroidaceae > UBA1189. Next base: position 706 of record JAFZFN010000034.1, on the reverse strand, counting down.
CCGTCACCGTGGTCAACGTGGTCGTAGGACGCGCTATCCCCAACGAGAAGCAAAAGGCAGAGATGGACAACACCGCTGCGGCAACTCAAGCCAAGCGCACCGAGGAAAGCCGCCTCGAGATGCTCAAGGCCAAGGAGGCTGCAGAGCGCCAGCGAGCCATTGCCGACAAAGCATACCAAGAAGAGCTGGGCCTGAACACCGACCAGTTCATCCAACTCAAGGCATGGGAAATCATCGAAAAGAAAGATGGAGCAAATATTGACGTGCTCGTAGGCTCTACCGGTGCATCGAGCATGTGGAATGTAAGACGATAATCCAACCAAGACACGACAACGACTGGGCAGCTCATTCAGGGCTGCCCAATCTTTTCTCCCACCATGCAGAAATAATTTCGCACAAATGCAAAATCTCCCTCGTAGCCCAGAACCCCCAAAATTCCCCAAAAACCATGTTTTGCAACATGTAAATGCCAATTTCCCTATCCTCTCGAAAAATCCCTTTCCCCGACTCCCTTTGAAAATCAGCGCATTGGGAAAATCCGTTAAAAAATCTTGAAAAAAAGTTTCTGGAATGTTTGGTCAGTTTGCAGAAAGTATCTACCTTTGCATCCGCAATCGAGAGGGACACCCCTTGAGATGGTTGAAAGAAAGAGTTCTTTGAAAATATTTTCCATACAGACAAGTAGTACAAGAAGCGATCTTGTGAT
>JAFZFN010000033.1 GCA_017555875.1 Bacteroidaceae bacterium | reverse complement strand
GTTCGCGCGTGAGACTATAAACTCACGCGCGAACTGCGTATTTATATCTTCGTTTCGCTGCATTTTTCTAAAATATCATCGAAAGTTAGGGCCTCAGCACCCCAAAAGTGTCCAATTTTTTGACACTTTTCATCGAAAAAAGCATTTTTTTCATTTTTTCTTGCAATGGTGCTTGCGCGAACGATTAACTTCGCAGAGGAAAAACAACAGAAAATGAAACAAAATAAAACGATACGACAATGAAAGAGTTTTTCAAGAACCTGCGCCGCTACAAGGTATCGTCTGTGCTCAACATCTTGGGCTTGAGCATCGCCTTTGCCTCGGCCTTTATCATCTTGGTGCAGGTAAGCTATGACTTTAGCTATAACAAGTGTTTCCCCGATGCTGATCGCGTGTTCCGCCTCGAGATAAAGGGAGTGTGGGGTGAGGATAAGACCTGGACACCGTATCTTAACCACCCAAACGGTCACCTCTTTGGTGAGAATGACGACAATGTGGAGAGCTTCACCTCGATGAACCTCTATTCGTGGGATGCCCCCTTGACGGTATACGACTTCGGTGGTAGCGATGAGCCACAAACCTTAGTCGTGAGAGCAACGACAGGTATGCCCAATGCGCCGCAAGTCATGGGCTTTAACCTCGTGGAGGGCGATTTTGAACAAATGAAGGGGCCAGGTCCTGTGCTTCTGAGCGAATCGTTTGCCGCAAAGCACGGTTTGACCGTGGGCGATGCTATCAAATTGAGTGAAGACTTTTCATTGACCATAGTGGGCATCTTCAAGGACTTCCCAAAGAACTGTGACCTGTACGGACTGGAACTCTTTTCAGGTGAGGATACTGCCGATAACAGCGACCCTACCGCATGGAGCTACACCTATTACTATAAGCTCATCAGTGCCGAGCAGCAGGAGCAGTTTATGGACAATATCTACCGAAAATACTATGAGCGTATCAAAGAAGCGGATGATACGTTCGGTATTGAAGAGCTGAAGGCCGAATTCCCCATACGCCTCACCGCAGTGGAGGATACCTACTTTGCTCCCAACGCCGTATCGTCCGGCAAGATGGGTAACCGCACCACCACGATGACCCTGCTTGTGATTGCCGTGCTCATCATCGTCATCGCCTTTGTCAACTTCATCAACTTCTTTATGGCGATGGTGCCGCGCCGCATACGCCGTGTGAATACGGAGAAGATTTTCGGCTGCCCCACTTGGCGCTTGCGCCTCGGATTCGTGGGAGAGGCTATGGGCTTGGTGGCTCTTGCGCTGTTGCTCGCTGCATACCTCGTGTTTATGATTGCACCCGAACTTACGGGACTCATCTCTACCTCAGCCGAACTGGGCGATAACCCGATGATAGCACTGCTCATCGTAGCGTCAGGCTTCGTGCTTGCCATCATCAGCAGCATCTATCCAGCCTACTACATCACCTCGATGCCTGCGGCGTTCGTCATCAAGGGTTCGTTTGGCAACACCAAGTCCGGTCGTCGCTTGCGCTATGCACTCCTGTGTCTGCAGTTTGTCATCTCCATCGCGCTCATCACCTGCTCCATCTTCATCAAGTTGCAGCACACCTACATGATGAAGTATGATATGGGCTTCAACAAGGAGCACCTGCTCACGACCAACATCCCCGTGAGCATCAACAAGGAGTTCAGCACCCGAGAGACCTTTGAGGGAATGCTCAAGGAGAACCCGATGATTGCCGATGTCACCTTTGCCAATGGAGATATCGTGAGTCAGAGCCGTATGGGCTGGGGACGCGGATTCAAGGGCGAGCAAATCAACTTCCAGTGCTACCCCGTGGCGCACGACTTCCTCCAGTTTATGGGCATAAAGCTTACCGAGGGGCGCGACTTTATGGTCGATGATGAGCGTGCCGATGGCGTCTTCATCTTCAATGAGTCGGTACGCAAGGAGTTTGGCCTCGTGCTGGGCGACAAGGTGTACGGACACAATGACGAAGTGCCTGTCGTGGGCTTCTGCGAAGACTTCAAGTTCCGCCCCTTGCAGTATGGCGTATCGCCCTTTGCCTTCTATGTGTTCGGTGCCAACGGCTGGCGCGGCTATGAACATCTGTATGTACGTACCACTCCGCACGCCGACCTCGAGGCTGTGCGCAAGCATATCGTCGACTGCATCGTCAAGATGGATGCTTCGGTAAAGGCCGATGAGATTGTCATCAATGGATTCGACAAGGAGCTGGGTGCCGAGTACCGGTCAGAGCAGGAGCTCACTACGCTCATCACCATCTTCTCGCTGCTCTCCATCGCCATATCGCTGCTCGGTGTGTTTGGCCTCGTATACTTCGAAACGCAGTATCGCCGTCGCGAAATTGCTGTACGCCGCGTCCACGGTGCACAGATAAGCCAGGTGCTCGGTATGTTCGTTGGCCAATATGTGAAGATGGTGCTCATTGCCTTCCTCTTCGCCGCTCCCATAAGCTGCCTGATCATGATGCGCTGGCTACAGACCTTTTCCTACCACATCTCGCTCTACTGGTGGGTATTCCTCATCGCTCTCGCTATCGTGCTGGTCGTGACCTCGGCCATCGTCGTGGCCCGCGCCTACCGTGCAGCGAAGGAGGATCCAGTGAATGCGTTGTATAAAGAGTAGCAAACTCCCCCTCTGTTTATAGAGGGGGTGCCCGAAGGGCGGGGGCGTTCCAAACGAAGTGCGGAGTATTTCCCATCCCACAATGTTGTCCTACGCGCTCCGCTTGTAACTCCCTCCCGGCTTCGCCGTACTCCCTCTATAAACAGAGGGAGAGTTAGAAGGACAAAAACTTAATAAACTTAAAAAACTCATAAACTAAAAAACTGAAACATTATGGAACTTAGAACTGAAAATTTGAGAAAGGTATTCACCACCGACGTAGTAGAGACACACGCGCTCAATGGTGTAAGTATTGATATTCACGATGGCGAGTTTGTAGCCATCATGGGTCCCTCGGGATGCGGCAAGTCTACGCTGCTCAACATCCTCGGTATGCTCGACACACCCACCGAAGGCACCTATATGCTCGACGGTCGCGAGGTGAGCACACTGAAGGAGGACGAGCGCACCGCCTACCGCCGTGGCAAGATTGGCTTCGTATTCCAGAGCTTCAACCTCATCGAAGAGCTCAACGTGTCTGAGAACGTGGGTCTGCCCCTCGGCTACCTCGGCATCAAGGGTGAGAAGCGCCGCAAGCTCGTGGCCGAGACACTGGAGCGCATGGGCATCAGCCATCGTGCCACACACCATCCCAACCAGCTCAGCGGTGGTCAGCAGCAACGCGTAGCCATAGCCCGTGCTGTGGTGTGCAAGCCCGGCCTCGTGCTTGCCGACGAGCCCACCGGTAACCTCGACTCGAAGAACGGTATCGAAGTGATGGAGCTGCTGCGCGAACTCAACCGCGAAGGCACCACCGTGGTGATGGTGACCCACAGCCAGCGCGACGCCTCGTATGCCGATCGCATCATCAACCTCTTCGACGGTCAGATCGTGGATTCGTTGGCGGAGAGAATGTAAGGAAAGGAATGAGGGTGTGCTTGAGTTTTGAGCACACCCTCGTTGGTTATGTTGTTTTCTCTACCACTCCTATGCCATGCAGACCGTCCATCTTGATGGCAAATGGCGAGGTGCTGTGAACCACTCGTAGCAGATCGCTCTCCCATGTGGCGGGCTGGGCATCGAGCCAGGTGCGGTCAAAGACTTCACCCGAGGTGACGCCATCGATGGTGAGGTAGCCTACACCAAATGAGGTGAGGTTTTGGAAGAAGTGTGTGCCCTGCGAGGGCTCTATGTGGCGACCATCGGGGCTGACCTCGGCAATGAGTCGCACGGCAGAGATGTCGGCCCATTCGACGGGCACTCCTAAGGCTGAGTCGGAACTTCCCCAACGACCCTCACCTGCCAGGATGTAGCCTTCGCCACGCTCGGCAAAGGTGCGATTGAGGGAGCGTATCTCATCGGCAATCTTGCGATTGTTGGCCATGGAGAAGGCACCCTCCTTGAGGTAGATGATGTCGTGTACGTCGGTGACGATGCCATTGCCAAGAGAACGGGTAGAGTAGAGTAGCCTGCTCTCACGAGGGAGGGTGGTGAGGTCCTCATCGATGCACTCTCGAGCACTCACAATGGGGCGTATCTGGAGAGGGTAGAAGATGGAGGTGGGACCTACCTTGAATCGGACAGCAAACTCAACCTCTACGGGGCGACGCATCTCATTGGCTCCATACTGCAGTACGAGTTGGACGATCTTGGCTAAGGGGAAGGCTTCGTAGCGTAACACACCGGCGAAGGTAATCAGTTTGCGTCCCTTCATGTAGGGTGTGTCGTAGATCATGTCGTCGTCGCGCACGTAGGTCGAGGCTGTCCAGTCGAGTGTGCCATCGGCTTCGGCTTCGCGTATGGTGAGGCGTACCAGGTCAAAGGTCTCGTCCTTTGCTACGGGCTTGTCGGCTGCCGCGAGATCCAGTGCGAGGAAGGTGCTCTGTGTCTCCTTGAGTGCCAATGAGGGCTCGCTGGTCTGTATGATGTGATTGGGGTGTGCGGGAGAGAGGCGTAGCGACTTGCCTCCGTCGACGATGTGCTTGCCCAAGCCGAGGGCGAGGTTGACAACACCTTCGTCGGCGGTCTCTTCACCTACGGGATAGAAATTAATCGAGCGGGCCACACCCGAACAGTGGGGATAGAAGCGGGTGCCGTGACGGTCACCTACGACCTCTTGCAAGATGATGGCCATCTTCTCCTGATCGATGACGTTGCTCGTGGCGCTCATGTAGGCCTTGGAACCGCTATAGTAGACCGAGGCATAGACTGCCTTGATAGCATCGGCGATGTGATGTGCCATGGCAGCGCAATCAGCACGGTCGGGTATCATGTAGGTGGCATACACTCCTGCATAGGGCTGGTAGTGAGAGTCCTCGAGCAGCGATGATGAACGTACAGCCACGGGACCTGTGACCACCTCGCAGAAGGTTTGTATGTCGCCTAGCAACTCCTCGGGGAGTGGTGAGGCGAGGAAGGATTGCAGGATGGTCTCGTCGGGGAGGTCGGAGAGTGCTACGGGGTAGAGGTTGTTGTCCTCCATGAATCGGTCGAAGATGTCGGTACAAAGCACTAGTGTCTTGGGTATGCGTATCTCTACATCGGGGATGGACTCGAAGACGGAGTGCTTCTTCAAGATATGGTCCACGAAGGCAATGCCGCGCCCCTTGCCTCCGAGCGACCCCTCACCGATGCGGGCAAAGTGTGAGAAGCGGTCGAAGCGGCCACGGAGATACTCTGCTACGACACCACGATTCTTCATCTTGCGGTAGCGCACGATGGCATCGAAGATGAGCTGGCGGTGTTCGGGTACATCCTCGTACTCGTCTTGGGTGATGTGCTTGAGAAACTCAGACAGGGGGAACATGGCGCGTGAGCAGAGCCAGCGCGAGATGTGGTTGTGGGCAGTGTGGTACACGAACGATTCCTCGGGAATGGTGAAGATGTTGTCCTGAAGCTCCTTGAGGTTGTGTATGCGTACTACTTCAGCTCCCGTTTTGGGGTCGCGGAACACGAGGTCGCCAAAGCCGAAGTGTTGTTCGATGCGGTCGCGAAGGTCGATGCTCATCTTCTTGGAGTTCTTGTCTACGAATCCTGCGCCCACCTCAGTGGCCCATATGCGGTTGTCGCTCTCGCTCGAGTCAATGATGAGCGGCAGGAACTCATCGCATGAGCGTATCCGTCGCAGAAGCTGTATGCCGGCATCGGCGACCTTGGCTCCTCCATCAATCATGGGGAAGCGCACATCGGAGATGACGCCCAGCGTGTTGTTGCGGTAGCGGTCGTAGAGCAACCACGCCTCCTCGTAGTTGCGAGCCAGCACAATCTTGGGGCGGCCACGCATGCGTAGGGTGGCCTGGTGGGCATTGAGGGCTTCGGTAGCAAAGGCACGGCTCTGCTCCAATACATATTTATATAGGTTGGGCAAGACAGACGAATAGAACCGGATGGAGTCTTCGACAAGGAGGATCATCTGTACGCCTCCCTCGCGGATGTCGTGGTCGAGGTTCATCTTGTCCTCGATGAGCTTGATGATGGAAAGCAGCAATTCGGTGTTGCCCAGCCAACAGAAGACGTACTCGAAGAGGCTCAGGTCTTGTCGCTCCATATAGCGTGTGATACCATGTGAGAAGGGGGTGAGCACTACGATGGGGGTGTCGGGGAAGTGTTCCTTGATGCTGCGGCCGATGTCGAACGCGTCAGAGTTGTCGGTGCCAGGCATGCATATCACGAGGTCGAACCTCTGCTGCTGCAATGCTCGTGTGGCCTCCTCGGGAGTACTCACCTGAGTGAAGCGTGGCGGGTAGCGAAGGCCTAGTCGGGTGTATTCCTCAAAGAGCTTCTCGTCGATGCGTCCATCGTCTTCGAGCATGAAGGCGTCGTAGGGGTTGGCCACGAGGAGTACGTTGAATACACGGCGTGCCATGAGATTCACAAACGAGGTGTCCTTCAAGAAGGGGTTGAACTTCTTTAGCTGAGTTTCCATATCAATCTTGCTAGAAGTAATTGAGTGTTGGTATAAAACAAGTTAGGGAGCTTAGCGTGCTAAACTCCCTAACGATTAGGATTTATTCATTGTTGCGTATGGGGTCATCGTATTGCTCTTGCAAGGCTGCGAGCTTTTTCATCATGCGCTTGGTGATGCGCTCGGTGCCTGGCTGACCATAGAGGTTGTTGAGCTCATTGGGGTCGCTCTTCAAATCGTAGAGTTCCCATGCGTCGATGTCGTCGTAGAAGTGGATGAGCTTGTAGCGATCATCACGTACGCCGTAATGGCGCTTTACAGAGTGCTCGGCAGGGTATTCATAGAAGTGGTAGTAAAGCGCATCGCGCCACTTTGTCTTCTTTACCTGGAGCAAGGGAAGGAATGACTCGCCATGCATCTCTTCGGGTACCTCAACACCTGCCAAATCGAGGAAGGTGGGGCCGTAGTCGATGTTCTGTACGAGTTGTGTCACATCGCCCTTCTTACCTCCAGGAAGGCGTACGAGCAAGGGGGTGCGGAATGACTCTTCGTACATGAAGCGCTTGTCGAACCATCCGTGCTCACCCATATAAAAGCCTTGGTCTGATGTGTAGACAATCATAGTGTTGTCGAGCAAGCCCTCTTCCTCAAGGTAGTCGAGGACGATGCCGATATTGCGGTCTACCGATGTGATGACTCTCAGGTAGTCACGCATGTATTGCTGGAATTTCCACTCGGCAAGCTCATTACCCGAGAGGTTGCGTGCCTTGAAATCGGCAATGACAGGATCGTAGTGACGGTCCCAAGCGGCCTGTACGTCGGGGCGCATGCGCTGACGATACATCTCGCGTCCCCAACCTTCATAGGGGCTATGGAGCTCGTTTTCGCGGTCGGCCATCTTGAGGTCATACACGATGCTCATGTCCTTGGCAATGCTCATTCCCTGCTGTTGTGCTGCAAGGCGACCTTCGTAGTTGTCGTAGAAGGTCTCAGGTACTGGGAAGTTGCTGTCGCTGAAGAGCTCGAGGTCACAAGTGTCGGGCATCCATGTGCGGTGAGGAGCCTTGTGGTGAAGGAGCAAGCAGAAGGGCTTCTCAGGATTGCGCAAGCTATCGAGCCAATTGATAGCCACGTCGGTGGTGATATTTGTGGCATAACCTTCACGTTGTATGCGCTCACCATTGCGAATGAAGTAGGGGTCATAATATTCACCTTGACCGATGAGGATGTCCCAATAATTGAAGCCTGTGGGTGTGGATGCTAGATGCCACTTGCCCACTACGGCAGTCTCATAACCTACCTCTTGGAGCAACTTGGGGAAGGTGAGTTGAGAGCCATCAAACCATGTGCTATTATTGGTAAAGCCATTGGCATGGCTGTGCTTGCCAGTAAGCATGCAGGCGCGGCTAGGTCCACTGATGGAGTTGGCCACGAAGCTATTAGTGAAGCGTACGCCCTCATTGGCAATGCGGTCGATGTTGGGTGTCTCGATGTAGCGCTGGTCATAGGCGCTGATGGTCTGGTATGAGTGGTCGTCACACATGATGAAGAGGATGTTCATCGGCTTCTCAGGTGCTGCCTCTTGTTTCTTGTCACCTCCTGTGCAGGCAGTGAGTCCTGCTAGGGCCAAAGTCCCCAGGATGGGGAGGTTTTTGTTTGTGTTCTTGTTCATGTCTTTTCGTATTTTTGGATTTTTACCTTATGTTCCTAGTTTCTGTTAACTCTTCTTGGGGTATTTGCGGAACCAACCGTCCCAGCGGAGTCGCATGACACCAAACATGGCTTCGCCAAAAATGCTTGTGTTCATCTTTGATGTGCCTAGTTCGCGATTGACAAAGATGACGGGTACCTCCTTGAGTTTGAAACCACACTTGTAAGCAGTGAATTTCATCTCTATTTGGAAGGCATATCCCTTGAAACGTACCTTGTCGAGTTCGATGGTCTCGAGCACTTGACGACGGTAACACTTGAATCCTGCAGTTGTGTCTTTGACCTTGATGCCAGTGACGAGTTGTACATATTTAGAGGCATAGTATGACATGAGCACACGTCCCATAGGCCAATTGACAACATTGACACCACTCACGTAACGAGAGCCGATGGCGAGGTCGTAGCCTTCTACTGCACAGGCATTGTAGAGGCGGGGTAGGTCGTTGGGGTTGTGTGAGAAATCTGCGTCCATCTCGAAGATGTAGTCATACTTGTGCTCTATAGCCCACTTGAAACCGCAGATATAGGCTGTGCCAAGACCCAGCTTACCCGTACGCTCAATCATGAAGAGGCGCTCGGGAAACTCCTTCTGCAATGTTTTTACGATGGCTGCAGTGCCATCAGGCGAACCATCCTCGATGATGAGAATGTGGAATGTCTTCTCCAAGCCAAATACGGCTCGGATAATGTTCTCGATGTTTTCTTTCTCGTTATACGTAGGTATGATAACGATGCTATCGCTATTTTGCATGCTGAATATATAGATTAGTTTTATCTTAATGTGCAAAGGTAACAAATATTATATAATAAAGGAGTGTTTTTGGGTGAAAATCTTTGCTATTTGCTCGCTATTTCGTACCTTTGCAGACGTTTTTGATAAATATGAAGGCAAAGCAAGTGTTTGACGCCCTTGAACAATATGCGCCTCTGCCTTTGCAAGACAGCTACGATAATGCAGGCTTGCAAATTGGATTGACGGAGGAGCAGGAAGTTGCAGGGGCTTTATTGTGTCTAGACGTTACCGAGGATGTCATCGATGAGGCCGAGCGCATGGGTTGCAATCTTATTGTTGCCCATCATCCACTCTTGTTTCGTGGACTCAAGACCATCTCAGGGAAGACCTATGTGGAACGTTGCGTAATCAAGGCTATACAGAAAGGTATAGGTATCTATGCCGCTCACACAAATCTTGACAATGCTCAGGGTGGGGTGAACTATCGTATTGCAGAGACGATTGGGCTTACCAATCTTGCCTTTCTCGAGGAGCGAGCCGGAGGAATAACCGCTGGAGCAGGTGTCATAGGTGAACTGCCTGTGGCAGAAGATGAGCGTGAGTTCTTGAAACGCATGAAGGCGCTCTTCGGTATTCAGTGTATGCGCCATAATCAGCTAAACGGTCGCAAGATTCGTCGTGTGGCACTGTGTGGTGGGGCGGGAGGATTTCTCTTGCAGCGAGCCATTGAGTGTGGAGCAGATGCCTTCTTGACTGGAGAGATGCACTATCACGATTATTTCGGACACGAATATGAATTGCTGATAGCTGAGATGGGGCATTATGAGAGTGAGCAATACACCATAGACCTATTTGCCGAGGTCTTGGGCCGTCAACTGCCGGAACTGAGAATAGTGAAAACAACAATCAATACAAACCCGATAAATTATTTGTAATTTTATGGCAAAAGAAATGAAGAAAGACCTACAGGAATACACTGTAGAAGAGAAACTGAAGTCATTGTATCAGTTGCAGGTTATCTTCTCTGAGATCGACCGCATTAAGACACTTCGTGGTGAGCTCCCTCTTGAGGTGCAAGACCTTGAGGATGAGGTGACCGGACTCCGTACTCGTATTGGAAACATCTTGGGCTCTATCGAGGAAATCAAGGGTGAGGAGGCTAAGCGCCGCATCAAGATCGAGGAGGCAAAGGCAATGATTGCAAAATATACAGAAGATCAGAACAACGTTCGCAACAACCGTGAGTATGACCTTTTGGCAAAGGAGATTGAGTTCCAGACCCTCGAAGTGGAGTTCTGTGAGAAGAAGCTCCGCCAATATGCTGGTGACCTGAAGGCGAAGAATGAGGAGATTGAGCGTACCAATGTGTTGCTCGAAGAGCGTCTTGCTGCCCTCGATGACAAGCGTAATGAACTCGAAGAGATTGTTGCTGAGACTAAGGAAGAGGAGGAGAAGCTTCGCGATCGCGCTAAGGTGTTGGAGGGAACCATCGAGCCCCGTCTGTTGCAGTCATTCAAGCGCATCCGTAAAAATACACGCAATGGACTCGGTGTGGTCTATGTGCAGCGTGATGCTTGTGGTGGTTGCTTCAACAAGATTCCGCCCCAGCGCCAGCTCGACATTAAGATGCGTAAGAAAATCATCGTTTGTGAATACTGCGGACGTATCATGATTGACCCTGAATTGGCAGGCGTGAAGGAGACTACCGTACAAGCTCCTGAGAAGAAGACCCGTAAACGCGCTATTCGTAAGAAAGGCGATGAGGCGGCAGAGTAATAGTCTTTAGCATTGAAGGTATAGAATCAAGAGGGCGTGTCATCCGACACGCCCTCTTGATTTAGCTAGGCTAACCATACGGTAATACCCATGTAGATGAGCATGCCGATGACGTCGTTTGTGATGGAGATAAAGGGACCTGTCGCGATGGCAGGGTCTATCTTGAGCTTCTCCAGTGTCATGGGTACGAAAGTGCCGAATAGTGCGGCGAACATGACCACGCAGAAAAGCGATAGGCTCACCGAGTAGGTGGCAGGTGAGCCCATGCCGTAGCGCCACCAGTTGTAGCCAAACACAGCTAGCGAGATGATTGCAGCGTTGATGAGCGACACCATGGATTCCTTTAGGATTTGTCGGCCCGTGTTGCTGATGTCTAGTGAATTGTTGGCTAAGCCTTGCACTACGATGGCCGATGCTTGTGTACCCACGTTACCTCCTGTAGCACCTATGAGAGGGATGAAGAGTGCCATCTCGGGGTAGTCGGCAAAGACTCCATCGAAGAGGCCAAGGATAGCCGAGGTACCTAGTCCTCCCACCATGCCGATAAGGAGCCAAGGTAGTCGGGCGCGGGTCTGCTTCATGATACTGTCGTCGCTCTCTACGTCTTGCGAAAGACCTGATGCCAATTGGTAGTCACGTTCTGCAAGTTCGCGCATCTCGTCCATGACATCGTCGACGGTGATTTGGCCTACAAGGCGTCCTATGCTATCGATAACAGGAACCGAGACTAGGTTATATTTCTCGATGAGTTGCACCACCTCTTCCACGGGGGTGTCTACGTGGATGGATATGAGGTCCTTGTCCATCACATGTTTGACCTTCGACACCGAGGGATTGGTTATCATCTTCTTGAGCGGGAACGTGCCTTGCAAGCGCTCTTCATCATCGACAACATAGACGTTGTAGATTTCGTCGCGGTCTTCAGCTTGGAGGCGCATCTCCCGGAGGCAGTCGGGCATAGACCAGTTTTCGTTCACGATGACCATCTCAGTACCCATGATACCACCTGCGGTGTCTTCATCATACTTCAAGAGGTCTACGATGTCGCCAGCCTGCTCGATGTCCTCGATATGTGCAAGCACCTCTTCCTGTTTCTCTTCGTCCATGTCACGGATGATGTCCACGGCATCGTCCGTGTCCATGTAGTCGATAAACTTGCGTGCAATGGTCTCAGAGGGTACCTCCTCGAGAAGCTCGTTTCGCGCATCTTCGTCCATCTCAATGAGTACATCGGCAGCATCTTCTCCTTCGAGTAGGTGATAGATATATCGTGCATCCTCAATGGACATGTCGTCACACATCTCAGCGATGTCGGCTGGATGCATCTCGGAGAGTCGTTGCTTGAGCTCTTCGGCTTTCTTTTCGGCAACGAGCTGCTCTATGAGCTCAATGTATTCGCGCGTTAGGATAATGGAATCTTTCATTGTTCCTCATTCTTTGTTTCTGAGAACTCTAGATAGGGTAGAGAACTCTGAAATCTCTGATGATCAAACTTTTTCTATACTCTCCAACATTTTTGTTAGCTCCACGAAGTCTGCCACGGAAAGTTGCTCAGGGCGTTTGTTGAAAATCTCATTGGCCAAGAGGGGGTGCCCGCCTGGCACGAGAGGCTTAATGGAGTTGCGCAGGGTCTTGCGTCGTTGGTTGAACGTGGTTTTCACCACTCGCTTGAATAGTGCTTCGTCGCATCCCAAATCGGTGACCTCATTGCGTCGCATCGAGATGACTGCACTCTTTACCTTTGGGGGAGGGTTGAATACACCTTCGCTCACCGTAAAGAGATACTCCACATCATACCATGCTTGTATCAAGACGCTCAATATCCCATAGGTCTTGTTGCCTGGTGATGCTGCAAGGCGCTGAGCCACCTCGCGCTGTATCATACCGGTGCAGAGGGGGATGCGGTCTTTGTTGTCGAGCATCTTGAAGAATATCTGGCTCGATATGTTGTAGGGATAGTTGCCAGTGAGTACAAAGGGACTGCCGTCGAATAAGTTGCTGAGGTCCATCTTGAGAAAATCATCTTCTATGATGTGGCCTTCGAGCTGAGGATAGTGAGCGTGGAGGTATGCGACAGACTCGTAGTCAATCTCTACCACGTCTACGATGCGGTCTTTGGTGATGAGATATTGGGTGAGCACACCCATGCCAGGACCCACCTCAAGGATGGGCAATGAGGGACATTTGTCGACAGTGTCTGCTATGGCCTTTGCGATGGAGAGGTCTTTCAGAAAGTGCTGTCCCAGAAACTTTTTGGGCTTTACTTGTTTCATTCGATCTATAACTGTCGTCCATATTAGTGGTTAATGGTCTCTATATCTACGCAAAGGTAAATAAATCTTTTGTAAAAATGGACAAAAGTAGGAGTTTTTGTGAATAATAAATTGTGTTTTTGTGGAGAAAAGAGTGAACTCCTAGTCTCGATTCACAGGTTGTTGACAAAACTAAAGTGGTGCGCAAGTGCCAGAACTACCATAGCAAGTCACGCATCACGGCATCGCTGATGAGGATGCTCTCGGGTGTCAGGTGTAGATGATTGTCGTGAGTATGGATTAGTTGCCCTCTGTGGATGTAGGGTGCTGCACATTGCAAGCAATAAGAATGGTAGCGCTCGCCCAGGTCGGTGAGAAGTTTGTTGAGGTCGATACCTTGCGATGTGCGTAGCTCGGTGATGATGCGTTCGTCGTAATGTTCGTCTTCTGTAAGGTGCTCTTCTTCATGGGGCACATCTTCTCCATGTGGTGTGGCGAGGTAGGCGGTGAGGTCGCTGAGGTTCCAACGACGAGTGTGGCCATCGTAGGAATGAGCACCCGGTCCTATGCCGATGTATGGCGTACCTTGCCAGTAGCTACTGTTGTGGCGTGAGTGATAGTCGGGTTGGGCAAAGTTGGATATTTCGTAGTGTTCATAGCCGGCTGAGAGGAGTTTTTCGCGTAGGAGTTCGAACGAAAGTACGCTCTGCTCCTCATCGATTGGTTGCGCAAGTCCTAGCTCTTTCATGCGCCACAGGCGGGTGCCCTCTTCGTAGGTTAGGTGATAGGCAGAGATGTGTTTTACGCCGAGTGAGATGGCTTGGTCGAGGCTATATGACCAGTCGTCAATAGTCTCTCCAGGCAAGCCGTAGATGAGGTCGATGCTGATGTTGGTGAGCCCTGCTTGTTGCAGGCGGAGTACGGCATCTATGGCCTCCTGTGCCGTGTGGCGACGTCCTACGAGTCGGAGCGTAGGGTTGTGAAAAGATTGTATGCCGAGGCTGATGCGGTTGATGGGTAGCGTGAGCAATCCCTGCACATACTCGTCTTTGAGGTCATCAGGGTTGGCCTCGAGTGTGATTTCTTGGTTGATGGAATTGTTGAGAGTTGCAGACTCTTTGATACAACGTAGAATCTTGCTTAGTTCGTCAATTGTAAGTGTTGAAGGTGTGCCGCCGCCAAAGTAGATGGTCTCTATCTTCTGGCCTTGCAGTTCGGGCAGACGATGTCTCAACTCACGACATAACGTATCGACATACATCGCGCGATGAGTGAGCAGGGTGGTCGAGTAGAAGTCGCAATAAGCACACCTGCTTTGGCAAAAGGGAACATGTATGTATATTCCAGCCATTACTTCGTGTGGTGGAGTTCCTCGCCTTTCAGTGTGGGTAGGCTGACGTGGAACTTCACAGCAAGGACACGGGTGAGGAATACGCACACGCCACACGTGATCTGGGTGGTGATGGCCTCGCAGCCCAAGCGGCCGCAGACCCAGTAGGCAAAGCCGCCCATCACACAGGCCATGGCATAGATGTCTTTGCGGAAGATGAGGGGAATCTCGTTGATGAACACATCGCGCAGCACACCACCTGCGGCTCCAGTAAATGTACCCATGATAGTAGCTACCCAAAGGGGAAATCCTGCATCAAGAGTCTTCTGTATACCTACCACAGCGAATAGGGCTAGACCTATGGCGTCGAAGATGAAGAAGGTGTTGTCCATTCGTACTAGGTATTTGCTGAATGCCATTACCCAAATCAATGCCAAGGCTGTGATGATGAGGTAGATGCTATTGCTCATCCAGAAGGGGGTGACGTCGAGCAAGAGGTCGCGGATGGTACCACCACCGATGGCTGTGACAAGACCTACGACAAAAGCTCCGAAGAGGTCGAACTGCTTGGCCGAGGCCAGACGGATACCACTGATGGCGAAGGCAAAGGTGCCCACAAATTCGATGATGTCTACAAATGAAATCTGCATGATGTGTTGTAATTATTTATTCTTCTTGTCTTTGGGGAAATTCTTGCTCCTTGGTTACGAAAGACATGCGATGCCGCTGATAAGGACCTCGCATGCCATTCGTGTTGTAGTTGTTGTTAGTCGTTTTTCTTTTCCTTCTTCTCTTGCTCCACTGTTGGGGCCGACTCTTTGTACTTGAAGCGGCGTATCTTCTGTGTTGCGGTCTTTTCGAAGGGCTCCTTCATCACCTCTACCGAACTTACTTGTGATGATTTGTTGACGTTTTTGTTTACGACCTTGAGTACCTTCTCTTTCCATCCTTCGATGAAGTCGTAGATCTTGTCGACATTCTCGTTGTCCCACTCGATGTAGTTCTCCATTGGTTGCACGAGAGCTACAAGGCGTCCGTCACGCTCGACAACGATTGACTCGCTTACGCCTTCGACATTGTTGATTACGTTCTCAATCTCTTCGGGGTAGATGTTCTCACCTGAGGGACCGAGGATCATGTTGCTGTTGCGGCCCTTGATGAAGTAGCGACCCTTCTCGTCAACGGTAGCGATATCGCTGGTGCGGAACCATCCGTCCTCGGTGAATACGCTCTTCGTGCGTACGGGATCCTTATAATATCCGAGCATCACGTTGGGACCTTTGGCTACGATTTCTCCTTCTCCAGTTTTGGGATCAACGTTGTGTAGTTTAAGCTGAACGTTGTATACTGGGTAGCCGAACGACCCTACTGCTCGCCAGCCATGCATCGCGTAGCCTAGGAGGGGCGAGGTCTCGGTGAGTCCATATCCGATAGCATAGGGGAAGCCAGCCTTGAGGAGGAAACGCTCTACCTCGGGGTCGAGCTTGGCACCACCGATGCCGTAGAAGGTCATGTGTCCGCCGAAGGTCTTCTTCAGCTTCATGCCGATGATCTTGCACATCAAACCGTTCATATGCTCGTTCATCCAG
>JAFZFN010000032.1 GCA_017555875.1 Bacteroidaceae bacterium | reverse complement strand
GGTGTAGGATGTCATGGCCTCGTGGCGACGACCTGCGTTGACATGTACACGACCATGGTAATAGAAGGCTTGCAAGCGGCGGAGCGCTTGGCCCTTGCGCTCGTAGTAACGCGTAGCCACGCTGATGAGCGAATCATCAGCTACGTCAACATAGCTCTTGTCTTGTGATTGCACGGTGAGCAGGGCATAGAGCGCACGGCGTTCTCCCCAGCGTGGCATGTCGGTGGCGGTGAGCACGGTGAGCACCGAGTCGGGCACGTCGTTCACCCTCGACTCCAGCTGCTCCAGCTGGCGCATGCTGAGCCTATCGCCACACCCCACGAGGAGGAGGGCAATGAGGAGGCCGTAGGCCACGGTGCGCAGGCGCATGAGTCTCTTTAGTGCAATCATACCGCAAAAGTACACAAAAGTGGTGGATTCCCCATTTTTTTTTTGTACTTTTACGACCGATTTGTAACACATGACCTATGGAAAAGCTCTTTCTACTCGATGCATATGCGCTCATCTACCGAGCCTACTATGCCTTCATACGTGCTCCGCGCATCAACTCGCGGGGGCAGAACACGTCGGCCATCTTCGGCTTTGTCAACACACTCGAGGAGGTGCTCCGCAAGGAGCAGCCCACACACATCGGCGTGGCCTTCGACCCCAAGGGAGGCACCTTCCGTCACGAGATGTATGCCCCCTACAAGGCACAGCGTGAGGAGACCCCCGAGGACATACGGGCCAGCGTGCCCATCATCAAGGAGCTCCTCAGCGCCTACCGCATACCGGTGCTCGAGGTGCCGGGCTACGAGGCCGACGACGTCATAGGCACTCTCGCCCACCAGGCCGACAGGCAGGGCATCAGGACCTACATGATGACGCCCGACAAGGACTACGGACAGCTGGTCACGGAGCGCGCCCTCATCTATCGCCCCAAGATGGGCGACAAGGAGTTTGAGGTGATGGACGTGGAGAGGGTGAAGGAGAAGTTTGGCATCGAGCGACCCGAGCAGGTGATCGACCTCCTGGGACTCATGGGCGACGCCTCGGACAACATACCCGGATGCCCGGGAGTGGGGGAGAAGACGGCACAGAAGCTCATCGCCGAGTATGGCGACATACCCACCCTGCTCGCCCGTCGCCACGAACTCAAGGGGGCACTGGCGAAGAAGGTGAGCGACAACGTGGAACTCATCGAGCTGAGCCGCTTCCTGGCCACCATCAAGACCGACGTGCCCATCACCCTCGACTTGGAGGCGCTCAAGCGCGAAGAACCCGACGGGGAGAGGCTGCAGGCGCTGTTTGAGGAGCTGGAGTTTCGCACGTTGCTGAGAAACAAACAAACTCAGGACTCCCAGGCCCCCCTCTTATCCCCCCAGGGGGGGAAGGCCCCGACAGTGCGGAGGAAGGCTGCTGATGCTTTGCAGGGTGACCTCTTTGCTCCTGCAGGAGGTGCAGTGCAAGGTGACCTTTTCGCGCAAGGTGACCTTTTCGGGATGTCAGAGTCATCCCCCCTTGGGGGGCCGACGCGGTATGATAGCGTCGGTTGCGACGAAGGGAGGTTTATCTCCCCAGAGGAGTCTCGTTTACGAGCTTCAGGGGGGCTTGCTTCTGTACCCCACACCTACACCCTTGTCGACACCCCCGAAAAGCGCGATGGATTGGTCGAAAAGCTCGCTGTGGCCGATGCCTTCGCCTTCGACACCGAGACCACTGGCACCGACCCCATCGTGGCCGAGCTCGTGGGCATGAGCTTTGCCATCACCGAGGGCGAGGCCTACTATGTGCCCGTGCCTGCCGGGAGGGATGAGGCGCAGCGCGTGGTGGAGGCGTTCCGCGCGGCGCTCACCGATGAGCGCACGCTCAAGATAGGGCAGAACATCAAGTATGACTACCTCGTGATGCAGCGCTACGGCGTGGAGCTGGGCGGACCGATGTTTGACACCATGGTGGCACACTACCTGCTGCAGCCCGAACTGAGCCACGGCATGGACTACCTGGCCGAGGTGTATCTCAGGTATGACACGATCAAGATAGAGCAGCTCATCGGGCCGCGGGGCCGTGGGCAGCGGTCGATGCGCGACCTCGAGCCCGAGGCCGTCTGCGACTATGCCTGCGAGGATGCCGACGTGACGCTGCGCCTCAAGCACATCCTCGAAGGGGAGCTGGTCAAGGCGGGCGCCGAGCGCCTGTTCTACGATGTGGAGATGCCGCTCGTGCGCGTGTTGGCCTACATGGAACGCAATGGGGCACGCATCAGCACCGACACCCTGCAGGAGACATCGCGACACTTTGCCGAGCGTCTGCAGCAGATAGAGCGCGAGATATACGACATGGCAGGATTTGCCTTCAACATCGCCTCACCCAAGCAGGTGGGCGAGGTGCTCTTTGAGCGGCTGAGGATCGTGGACAAGGCCAAGAAGACCAAGAGCGGACAGTACAGCACCTCGGAGGAGGTGCTCGAGGGACTGCGCTCGAAGCATCCTATCGTGGGGAAGATACTCGACCACCGAGGGCTGAAGAAGCTGCTCACAACCTATGTGGACGCGCTGCCCGAGCTCGTCAACCCCGAGACGGGGAGGATACACACCTCGTTCAACCAGACGGTCACCGCCACAGGACGACTCAGCTCCACGGGACCCAACCTGCAGAACATACCCATCCGCAACGACGACGGCAAGGAGATACGCCGAGCCTTCATCCCCGAGCCAGGGTGTGAGTTCTTCTCGGCCGACTACTCGCAGATAGAGCTGCGCATCATGGCACACCTCAGTGGCGACGACAACCTCATCGAGGCCTTCCGCTCGGGCGAGGACATCCACGCTGCCACAGCCGCCAAGATATACCACGTGCCCCTCGACGAGGTCACCCGAGAGCAGCGCTCACGAGCCAAGACGGCCAACTTCGGCATCATCTACGGCATCTCTGTCTTCGGACTCGCCGAGCGCATGGGCGTGAGCCGTGCCGAGGCCAAGGAGCTCATCGACAACTACTTTGCCACCTACAGCGGCGTGAAGCGCTACATGGACGAGAGCATCCGCGTGGCACGCGAGAAGGGCTACATCGAGACCATACTCCACCGCAAGCGCTACCTCCCCGACATCACCTCGCACAACAGCGTGGTGCGCGGCTATGCCGAGCGCAACGCCATCAACGCCCCCATACAGGGCAGCGCGGCCGACATCATCAAGGTGGCCATGATAGAGATCTACCGCCGATTCCGCGAGGAGGGACTGCGCTCGACGATGATGCTCCAGGTGCACGACGAACTCAACTTCAGCGTCTACCCCGACGAGCGTGAGCGGGTGCAGCAGATCGTCGTCGAGGCCATGGAGAGCGCCTACCCCATGCAGGTGCCCCTGCGTGCCGACTATGGCTGGGGAGCCAACTGGCTGGAGGCGCACTAAGGAGAGAAAATGGAGGTGAAAGAAAAAGCGAAACCTAAATAATAAAGTAATAGTATAAATCGACAATGAGAATCATAATACAACGCGTACGCCAAGCGTCGGTGACCATCAGCCAGCAGTTGCACTCGGCCATTGGGCAAGGCATGATGATACTGGTGGGTATCGAGGAGGCCGACGGAGACGACGACATCGCATACCTCACCAAGAAGGTGGTGAACATGCGCATCTTCGACGATGCCGATGGGGTGATGAACCGCTCGGTGCTCGACATCGGAGGGGAACTGCTCGTGGTGAGCCAGTTTACCCTACACGCATCGACCAAGAAGGGCAACCGCCCCTCCTACATCAAGGCGGCCAAGCCCGACATCGCCGTGCCGCTCTATGAGAAGTTCTGCACAGAGCTGACTCTCGCCCTCGGGAGACCGGTGAAAACGGGCGTTTTCGGCGCCGACATGCAGTGCGCGCTCATCAACGATGGCCCCGTGACCATCATCATGGACAGCAAGAACAGGGAGTGACCTCACCGCCCCTCACCGTCAGAATCGCCACACCTCACACTGCGTGGCCGAAGCATAGCGCTGCAGCAGCTCGGCGGTCATCGCAGCGGCCTCGTCGAGCCCCTCGTCGCCGCTGTAGCCGTTGATGATGGCGAGGATGTGGGTGGTGGAGAGGTCCATCTTGGTGCGCTCATGGTCGCTGGTGGGGGTGCCTATGCCGCCCACGGCATCGCGGATGACGGGCATGTGCTCGATGTTGAGCGGGCCGCGCCCGATGCCCTCGAAGGGCTCGTCGGCCTTGCCGATGCCCAGGCAGAGCCGACTGCCCACGATCTTGTCGGCATCGAAGCCACCGATGGAGTAGCCCGTGCGCAGGGAGACGAGGTTGATGAGGTCCACGAGTGTGTCGATGCGGTAGAGCTCCAACCCACGCAGCAGACGCCGACGCAGCGCCTCGGCCGAGGGACGGTAGCGGCTGGGGTCCTTGCCGCAGGTGCGGTAGGCCTCGCGGGTGGCCACGATGGCGGACTGCTGCTTGATGCTCTCGGTGCTCTCGGTCTCGCGCAAATGCTCGGTGAAATGGGCGATTTCGCTCCATAGCGCCTCGTCGTAGGGGGTGTTGGTGACAGCTGCGTACACGGCAGCACCTCGGTATTGAGGACATCGCTCTCTGATCTCGTCGGATACGGTGATGGTAAACATGGGAGGGGGGGATTTATGATTTCTGAATTTTGATTTCTGAATTTTGAATTATGAATTTTGAATTATGAATTCTGATTTATGATTTATTCTTTGAGTAGGATGCCGCTGAGTATACGCCCCGACTTGATGCCCAGCCTACGGGCCGAGAAGAAGTCGTGATGGCGGGTGTAGGTGCAGATGCCGCAGTCGTGAATCTGCGCGGGAGGCACATCGGCAGCAAGCAGCTGCATGCGATTGGCTGCGGGGAGGTCCAGGTGGTACTTGCCCTTCGCCTCGTGCCAGCGGGCCATCTGCTCCATGTCGAAACCAGCCTCCTCGAAGGCGGTGTAGACCTCCAGGCCCACCTCGAAAGCCTCGAGCGAGATGCCCGGACCTATCGTGGCATACACGTCGGCCCCCGAGGTACCGTAGGCCTCGCGCATGGCCTGCAACGTGTGGCTCACGATGTGGCCCACCGTGCCTCTCCACCCTGCGTGTATGGCAGCTATGGCCCCGTGCGTGGCGTCGTAGAGCAGCACGGGGATGCAGTCGGCCGTAGAGATGCATAGGCACACCCCCGTGAGGTCGGTCATCACCGCATCGCGCTCCTGCAACAGAGCCCTGCGCTCCTCGGTAGAGAGCTGCATGAAGGCCGCGTCGATGGGCAGCACGTTGCAGCTATGGGTCTGATAGGGTATCACGAGATGCTCCTCGCAGATGCCCAGCTCCTCGCACAGTGTGGCCTGATTGGCCTTGACCACCGCGGCATCGTCGCCCGTGTAGGGAGTGCAATTGAAGGAGGCATAGGCCCCACTGCCACGTCCGCCGTGGCGTGTGGTGCTGAACGCTGTGACCCGTCTGTCGGGCACAGGATAGCGGTGTAGTCGTCGGGAGTCCTTCATTTCGCAAAGATACGCGGTTTACGGCAATATTTTTCCATCAAGCGCCAAAAATTTTGCCGTTTGCCAACGATGCAGTACCTTCGCAGCAGCAAAGAAGAATAGAACTATGATTGACGAACACACACGGGCCTTCATCCGCGCCCACAAGGGCGACGATGTGCGCCAGCTGGCCCTGCAAGCCGCACGTTACCCCGAAGTGGACATGCGCGTAGCAGCCACACAGATCGAGGGGAGGCGGATAGCTGCCACGAAGCTCCCCACATGGGCGGCCGTCGAGGACATCATCTATCCCGTGCGCCTCTCCATGGAGCAATGCTCCTCGGAGGCCACGGCACGATACAAAGCCTCTCTCGTCGAGGGGGAGCATCTGGCCGACCTCACGGGCGGCTTCGGCATCGACTGCAGCTACATGGCCGAGCGATTTGCCCACACCACCTACATCGAGCGCAACGAGGAGCTCTGCCGCATCGCAGCGCACAACTTTGCCCTGCTGGAGAAGCCCATCACCGTGCTCAACGCTGACAGCGAGGAGTCACTGGCCGAGCTCACACCGCAGGACTGGATATTCATCGACCCCGCACGGAGAGACAGGGCAGGCAACAAGGTGGTGTCGCTCAGCGATTGTGAACCCGACGTGTGTAAGCTGCGCACTACGCTGCTGCAGAAGGCCACGGCAGTGATGGTCAAGTGCTCGCCCATGCTAGATATCGCCCAAGCAGTGCGTGAGCTGCACACGGTGAGCGAGATACATGTCGTGTCGGTCGGCAATGAGTGCAAGGAGCTGCTGCTCGTGCTCAGAGGTGAGGGGAGAGCAGATGTGCCCATACACACCATCAACTATCAAGGCTGCGGAGTGCAGCGGTTCGACTATACCACCGAGGAGGAGGCTGCAGCGGCATGCAGCTATGCAGAGGGGGTGGGCGAGTACCTGTATGAGCCCAACAGCTCGCTCATGAAGGCGGGGTGTCACCGACTCCCCTGCGGGCGCTTCGGGCTGAGCAAGCTACATCCCAACACGCACCTCTACACCTCGGACGCCATGGTCGAGGACTTCCCCGGACGCACATTCAAGGTCAAGGCCGTCTATGGATTCAGCAAGAAGGAGCTCAAGGCACTCAAGTGCAGGCAGGCCAACCTCGCCGTGCGCAACTTCCCCGAGCATGTGGATGCGCTGCGCAAAAGGCTCAAGCTGTCGGATGGCGGGGAACTGTACCTCTTTGCCACCACACTGCACGACGAGTCCAAGGTGCTCATATGCTGCGAGAAAGCATAGGACATGCTCATGTGAGAAGGTATAGGGGCGTGTCGGCCCCTCTATTCGATATATCCCCTATATATCAGTAGATAGCACGGGCCACCTGCCCCACGCTGTCGGCTGCGGCCATGGCATAGAAGTGTATGCTGGGGACGCCATGAGCGATGAGCTCGCGGCACTGGGCAGTACACCACTCGACACCCACCTGGCGCACCTCCTCGTCGGTCTTGCAGCGCAGCACCTCGGTGGCGAGGGCTTGGGGGATGTCCACCTTGAAGGTCTTGGGGATGATGTTCAGCTGGCGGGCTGTCTTGAGCGGCTTGATGCCAGGGATGATGGGGATGGTGATGCCTTCGGCTCGGGCACGCTCCACAAAGCGGAAGTACTTGTCATTGTCATAGAACAGCTGCGTCACTGCATACTGGGCACCTGCCTTCACCTTCTCGCGCAGCCAGTGGAGGTCCATGTCCATATTGGGCGACTCCTCGTGCTTCTCGGGGTAGCACGCTACACCATAGGTGAAGGGTTGTCCAGGCTCCTTGATGGGCGAGCCGTCGCAGAAGAAGCCCTCGTTGAAGCGATTTACCTGAGCCTGAAGCTCGATGGCATGGCTATACCCGTTCGCTGTGGGGGTGAACACGCTCTCGTGCTTGGCCTTGTCGCCACGCAAGAGCAGAAGGTCGGTGATGCCGAGAAACTGGAGGTCGAGCAGCACATACTCGGTCTCCTCGCGGGTGAAGCCGCTGCAGAGGATATGGGGCACCACGGGGATGTCGTACCTGTTCTTGATGGCGGCAGCCACGGCGACAGTGCCAGGGCGACGGCGGAGAGATACCTTGTGGAACACACCCTCGGGCGACTCCTGGTACACATACTCGCTGCGGTGGGTAGTGATATTGATATATCGAGGGTCAAACTCGCGCAGCTCGTCGATCGTGCGGAACAGGCTGTTGATGCCTGTGCCCTTGAGCGGGGGGAGCACCTCGAACGAGAAGGCTGTGCGGGTGTTGTTCTTTATAGAGTCTATGACGCTCATGTGAGTGGGAAATTAAGAATTACTTCTGGACGGCTAACTTTGATTACATCGAACTTCGGCTACGCTCGCTGAGCGATTTGTAAGTGCACTTACATCGCGCTCGCTGGCACGAATTTTCAATTTTCAATTCCTTTCGGTCTCGACTCCCCTCTCTCGAGTATCTCTACAGCCTTCAATACGGCAGGGTCGGTGAGGTTGAGGTACTTGGTGTAGGCCTCCATGCCGAGCACGTTGTAGATGATGTTGCCATAGAGAATCTCCTCCATCACGGGGCGAGACTGGCGGATGAGGTTGTTGCGGCGCTTGATACCCTTGCTTGCAGCATGCTGCACAAACTGCTCCATGATGTCTTGGCGCTTGAGATGCTGCAGCAGTGCGTCCATGTCGGTGTAGCTGCTCAGCTCCTGGCGGTTCTTGTCGGTGTACTCGAAGGGGAACCGGGTGAAGAGGCCCATCTTGGCCACAGCTGCATAGTATGAGGTGTAGCCAGTGGTGTCGTGGGGCACGAAGATGTCGGGCATGATGCCTCCACCGCCATAGACGGTGCGCCCATTCTTGGTCTGATAGGCGATGCTCTCATCTTGCTTGATGCTGTCTTGGGTGAAGAACTCTCCATGCTCGTAGCGTGTCAGGAGGTCGAGCTCATACTCCTCGCTCTCACCCTTGGTGTAGGGCTTCTGTATGCAGCGGCCCGAGGGAGTGTGATAGCGCGAGATGGTGAGTCGCACCGAGGAGCCATCAGCAAAGTCAAAAGACTGCTGCACGAGGCCCTTGCCGAAGGTGCGGCGACCGATGATGGTGGCGCGATCATTGTCCTGCATGGCTCCCGCAAATATCTCGCTGGCCGAGGCAGAGGTCTCATCGGTGAGCACCACGAGGGGGAGCTGCTGGCATGAGCCGCGTCCGTTGGCATACTGCTCCTGGCGTGAGGCATTGAGCCCTTCGGTGTAGACAATCATGTCGCCCTTGGGGAGAAACTCATTGACCATCTGTATGGCAGCCACCATGTAGCCACCCGTGTTGCCGCGCAGGTCGATGATGCATCCCTCCATGTCGCGCTGCATGCCCTGAGCGAGTGCTAGGAGCATCTCGGGGTAGGTGGTCTCGCCAAACTTGTTGATCTTGACGTAGCACCAGCGATCGTCAATCATGTAGTTGGCATCGACGCTCTTGACGGGTATGTTGCCACGCACGATGGTGAACGAGAGCAGCTCCTTCTCGCCTTGGCGCTTGATGCCGAGTGTCACCTCTGTACCCTTGGGACCCTTGAGGCGCTTCATGGCCTCGTCATTGTTGACCTTCTTGCCCACAAAGAGCGAGTCGTCTATGGTGACGATGCGGTCACCAGGCATGAGGCCCACCTTCTCGGCAGGTCCGCCTGAGATGACGTCGCTCACGTAGATCGTGTCGGCCTGTATCATAAACTGTATGCCGATGCCGCTAAAGCTGCCGCGTAGGTCCTGCTCCACCTCTTCGACATCGCGTGCAGGGATGTACACCGAGTGGGGGTCCAGTTCAGCCAACACCTTGGGGATGGTCTTCTCGACCAACTCGTCCATGTCTACAGTGTCGACATATTGCCCTCCGATGAGGTGCATCAGCTCGGCCAGCTTGCTGGTGCTGTCCGAAGGGCTGACGATACGTATACAAGAGCCTAGCGTGGCGGCTGCCACGAGGAGCAGGGCTAGGGCAGACAACTTCTGTTTCATTCGTCCAAAGGTAGATATTCAACAATGACACCGGCACGCTCGAGCAGGTCGATGCCGTCGGTGAGGCGGTATTTCTCGCCATAGACCACACGCTTGATGCCAGCCTGTATGATGAGCTTGGCACACTCGATGCAAGGCGAGGCCGTGACATAGAGCGTGGCCCCCTCGCTGTTGTTGTTTGAGCGGGCAATCTTGGTGATGGCATTGGCTTCGGCATGGAGAACATAGGGCTTGGTCACATTGTTTACGTCCTCACATACGTTCTCAAACCCCACGGGCGTACCATTATATCCGTCCGAGATGATCATCTTGTCCTTTACTACCAATGCACCCACCTTGCGGCGTTCGCAATAGGAGTTCTCGGCCCAAATGGAGGCCATGCGCATGTATCGCTTGTCGAATTTTTCGTCCATGGTCGTAATTTACTATTTTGCTATTTACTATTTACAATAGATTTTACAATCTTGCCTATTTTACAATTTACAAACGCAGCGAAGTCGAAATGCTTAAATTATTAAATCTCCCAATAAATAGTAAATTGTAAATCGTCAAATTGTAAATTATTTGATTCCGTCGCGCTTCATCAATGCGTCGATGGTAGCATCTTGTCCGCGGAAGCGGCGATATAGCACCTTCGGATGCTCAGAGCCACCGCGTGAGAGGATGTTCTCACGGAACGACTCTGCTACCTCTTGGCTGAAGATGCCGTTCTCCTCGAAGAGAGCAAAGGCGTCGGCATCGAGCATCTCTGACCACTTGTAGCTATAGTATCCAGCAGAGTATCCGCCCGACATGATGTGGCCGAAGTGAGTCGTCATGTTTGACTCTTCCACCACGGGGAGGAGCTGTGTGCTTGTCCATGCCTCACGCTCATAAGCCTTCACGTCGCCCTCAAAGGGGGTGGTGCGTGAATACCAGGCCATGTCGAGGATGCCGAGGCTCAACTGGCGTACGCAGAGGTAAGCCACGTTGTAGTTCTGGGCACGGACGATGCGCTCGACGAGCTCGTCGGGGATGAGTTCGCCCGTCTCATAGTGGAAAGCGAAGGTGGCGAGGAACTCCTTCTTGGGCAGGAAGTTCTCCATGATCTGTGAGGGGAGCTCTACGAAGTCGCGATAGACGCTGGTGCCACCCATCGAAGGATAGGTAGTCATCGAGAAGATGCCGTGCAGAGCGTGCCCGAACTCATGAAGGAAGGTCTCTACCTCATCCATGGTGAGCAGTGCGGGCTTGGTCTCTGTAGGCTTGGTGAAGTTCATCGTGATAGTCACGTGGGGACGGCTGTCCTGACCATCCTTCCTAAACTGGTCCTTGAAGCTGGTCATCCATGCTCCTGAGCGCTTGCCAGCACGGGGGAAGAAGTCGGTGTAGATGACTGCAAGGTAAGAGCCATCCTTGTCGAGCACATCATAAGCCTTCACGTCGGGGTGATACACGGGGATGTCCTTGTTCTCCACGAAAGTGATGCCATAGAGCTGTGTGGCGAGGCCAAAGACGCCGCGGGTCACATTGTCGAGCTTGAAGTAAGGGCGCACCATCTCGTCGTTGAGGCTATACTTCTCGCTGCGCAGCTTCTCTGAGTAGAATGACCAGTCCCAGGGCATCAGCACGAAGTCCTTGCCCTCGGTGCGTGCCGCTATCTCCTGAACTGCCTTCACCTCCTCCTTGGCTGCAGGGAGGTAGGCCTCGAGCAGCTGGCTCAGCAGCTGGCTCACGTTGGTGGCGTTCTCGGCCATGCGGTTCACGAGTACGTAGTCAGCATGACTCTCATAGCCCAAGAGCTGGGCGATGGCGAGGCGGAGATTGACAATCTTCTTTACCAACTCTTCGTTGTTGTACTCATTGTCCTGCACACATTGTGTGTTGTAAGCTACATAAAGCTCATGACGTAGGTCGCGGTCTTCGCAGTACATCATCAGCGGGCTATAGCTGGGTGCGTGTAGGGTGAATGTCCATCCCTCTTGTCCACGCTCCTTGGCCGCCTGTGCTGCAGCCTCGAGAGCTGATTCGGGCAAACCCTTCAAGCGTGTCTCGTCGGTGATGTTGAGTGCGAAACTGTTGGTCGCCTTCAGTGTGCGTTGTCCGAACTCGAGAGTCGCCTTGCTCAGCTCGGTGGTGAGCTCGCGGTATTTGGCCTTATCCTCTTCGCTCAAGTTGGCTCCATTGCGGGCAAACCCTTCATAGGTCTGCTGCAGCAGGCGTTGCTCCTCGGTGGTGAGGGTGCTCATATCGGTTGTCTCGTACACTGCTTTGACGCGGGCAAAGAGACGCTCGTCGAGTGAGATGTTGTTTGAGTGCTCGGTGAGGATAGGTGACAGCTTTTGCGCCAAGGCCTGCATCTCATCAGAAGTCTCGGCACTGTTGAGGGTGAAGAATACGGTCATTACACGATTGAGCAGGTCACCAGCATACTCTAGCGGAACAATAGTGTTCTCGAAGGTTGGCACCTCGGGGTTGGTGATGATTGCCTCCACCTCGGCCGAATGCTGCTTGATGCCCTCCATGAAGGCTGGTTCGTAATGCTCGAGCTTGATCTCATCGAACGGCACCGTCTGATGCGGTGTGTCATACTCACTGTAGAAGGGATTGCTGTTGTTGTTCATACACGATGTCATGTTTACGGCTGCACCGACGATAGCCAGAGCGCCAACGATATGTTTCACCTTGTTCATCTTTGTTTAATATATTATATGTGTTGTATTCTCCTTAAGAATCGGCAAAGATAGTGCAAGCCGAACGAAAAAGCAAGTTTACTTGCACTTTTCTGAGGCGCAGCCTATCTTGAAGCCTCGCAGCGGATTAAAGTCGTGCTAGCCCCTGAGTTGAAGGAAGTGGACTCTTGTCGCGAGACAGGGTAAAATGAATGAAGAGGAACTTCACAGCCCCTCTTCCTCTTTTTTTAACCTAAACCTTAACTATGAAAAAATCTAATGTATGATGCAAAGGTGGGGCTTTTTTTCTGAATGGCAAAAGAAAACGTAAGAATTTTATTAAAAAAACAGAATAACGCACAATTTCGACAATAAAAGGTTGCATAAGCGGCAAGTTTTGACAAATAATTCGCAAAATAACCGTATCTTCGCACCCGAAAACGAAAAAAGACTCTCTGCCTATGCTGAGCGATAAGGATAATACGAAGTACTTATACATAGAAACCTACGGCTGCCAGATGAACGTGGCCGATAGTGAGGTGATAGCCTCGGTGATGAAGATGGCTGGCTATGAGCCATGTGACGAGATTGACAATGCCGACGCTATATTGCTCAACACTTGCTCCATACGCGATAATGCCGAGCAGAAGATATTCCATCGACTAGATGCACTCAACGCCCTTCGCAAGAAGGGACGCAAGCTCATCGTAGGCGTGGTGGGGTGTATGGCCGAACGTGTGAAGGAGAACCTCATAGAGAACTATGGTGTGGATCTCGTGGCAGGCCCCGATGCTTATCTTTCACTGCCTGACCTCATCGCTCAGGTGGAGGCTGGCGAGAAGGCTATGAACGTGGAACTGTCGACCACAGAGACCTACCGCGACGTCATTCCCTCACGCATCTGCGGTAACCATATTTCTGGATTTGTGTCGATTATGCGTGGCTGCAACAACTTTTGTCACTACTGTATCGTGCCCTATACCCGTGGACGCGAGCGTAGCCGTGATGTGGAGAGCATCCTTGCAGAGGTGAACGACTTGGCACAAAAGGGCTACAAGGAGGTGACGCTGCTGGGCCAGAACGTCAACTCGTACCGATTCGAACGAGAGGGTGAGGTAATTACCTTCCCCATGTTGCTTCGCATGGTGGCAGCTGCAGCACCACAGATGCGTGTGAGATTCACTACTTCACACCCTAAGGATATGAGCGATGAGACCCTGCAGGCTATTGCCGAAGTGCCCAACATATGTAAGCATATCCATCTTCCCGTACAGAGCGGTAGCTCG
This sequence comes from Bacteroidaceae bacterium, assembly GCA_017555875.1. GTDB lineage: Bacteria > Bacteroidota > Bacteroidia > Bacteroidales > Bacteroidaceae > UBA1189. The sequence continues at coordinate 100,933 of JAFZFN010000032.1, read as the reverse complement.
CGAGTGCTGAAGCTGATGAATCGTAAGTATACCCGAGAGTGGTACCTCGAGCGAGTGGAGGCCATACGACGTATCATCCCCGACTGCGGTCTGAGCACCGACATCTTCTCGGGATTCCATTCAGAAACGGAGGAGGACCATCAGGAGTCACTCTCTCTGATGAGGCTGTGTGGATACGACTCGGCCTTCATGTTCAAGTATAGCGAGCGCCCTGGTACCTATGCCAGCCGTCACTTGCCCGACGATATTGCAGAGGAAGTGAAGATACGTCGGTTGAATGAGATAATTGCCGTGCAGAACGAACTCTCGGCCGAGAGTAATCGTCGCTGTATAGGCAAAACCTACGAGGTGTTGGCTGAGGGATACTCGAAGCGTTCGCGTGAGCAACTTTGCGGACGCACCGAGCAGAACAAGACCGTGGTCTTCGATAAGCAAGACTACCGCATAGGAGACTTCGTGATGGTCGAGATTACTGATGCCAGCTCGGCAACACTCATTGGTAAGCCCGTAGTACGTTGATTAAGGAGACAATAATATTCATAGCAATGAAACGATACAAACTAGTAAACAACCTCATGGGTTGGCTTGTGTTTGCTGTGGCTGCAGTGGTCTACTGTCTGACCATCGAGTCATCGGCAAGCTTCTGGGATTGCCCCGAGTTTATTACCACGGGCTATAAGCTCGAAGTAGGACATCCACCTGGTGCGCCCTTCTTCATGCTCACGGCCAATCTGTTCTCACAGCTGGCTAGCGACCCTTCGCAGGTGGCCTACATGGTAAATGTGATGTCGGCACTGCTCAGTGCAGGATGCATACTCTTCCTCTTCTGGAGCATCACTCACCTCACGCGACGTCTCATCTGTGGTAATAGCACTACCATCCAGACGGGGCAGATGATTACTATCATCGGGGCAGGACTGGTGGGCGCCTTGGCCTACACCTTCAGTGATACGTTCTGGTACAGTGCCGTTGAGGGTGAGGTATATGCCTATAGCTCGTTCTTCACGGCTGTCGTCTTCTGGTTTATCCTCAAGTGGGAGGAGGAGGCCGATAGTGTGACCAGCGATCGTTGGCTTATCCTTATTGCCTATATGATGGGACTCTCGGTAGGTGTTCACCTGCTCAACCTGTTGTGTATTCCCGCCATCGTGCTCATCTATTACTACAAGAAGCGTCCTAACGCAGGCTGGAAGGGATCGCTCATGGCTCTCGTCGTGTCGGCTATTCTTGTAGCAGCTATCCTCTATGGCATCGTGCCTGGTATCGTGAAGGTGGGCGGATGGTTTGAACTGCTCTTCGTCAATGGATTCTCTATGCCTTTTAACACGGGACTAATTGTCTATATCGTACTCCTTGTGAGTACTCTCGTGTGGAGCATCTGGGAGACTCACGCAGCCAAGTCGCAGCTACGTACCAACATTGCATTCATTGCTGTGGTGGCTCTCACAGGACTCCCCTTCTATGGACATGGTGCTGCTTGTGTGGTGCTCGGACTCATCGTGCTGGGCGTATTGGCTGTTTACCTCTTCTGTCAAGACTTGATCAAGGAACAGTGGCGTATGAGTGCTCGTGTGATGAGCACCGCGTTGGTGTCCATCTTGATGATTGTGATTGGTTATTCTTCGTATGCAGTCATCGTGGTGCGCTCGGCGGCCAATACTCCTATGGACCAAAACTCACCTGAAGACATCTTTACGCTCGGTAGCTACCTTAACCGTGAACAGTATGGCGACACTCCGCTTTTCTATGGAGGCTCTTATGCTTCGAAAGTGAAGCGCAAGGTGGAGGGACAGTATCTCGTACCTGTGGTAGAAGAAGGTGCTAAAGTGTATACCCCTAAGGAGAAGGAAAATCCCGATGAAAAGGACCAATATTTCGTAGTGCGTACCAAGGATAAGTATGTGATGGAGCCTGCGATGCTCTTTCCTCGCATGCACAGTGCTGATCATGCCAACTGGCCAGCAGGAGGGTCGACCATCAACCTTTACGATAGTTGGGTGGGTGGCATACAGGGACGTGATGCCATGGTCAACGTAGGTGGACAAAGTCAAAAGATTAAGGTGCCTACACAGATTGACAATATCAAGTTCTTCATCAACTATCAGGTCAACTTCATGTATTGGCGCTACTTCATGTGGAACTTTGTGGGACGACAGAATGATATACAGAGCCACGGAGAGATGGAGCACGGCAACTGGATCACTGGTATCAACTTCATAGACAAGATGCTTGTGGGAGATCAAACCTTGCTACCCTCGGAGCTGCGCAACAATAAGGGACGCAATGTCTTCTATGGTCTGCCCCTGCTGCTCGGCCTCATCGGTCTCTTCTGGCAAGCGGGTCGAGGCAAGCGTGGCGCACGTCAGTTCTGGGTGGTGTTCATGCTCTTCTTCATGACGGGATTGGCCATTGTACTGTACCTCAACCAGACGCCCATGCAGCCCCGTGAGCGCGACTACGCCTATGCTGCTTCGTTCTATGCCTTTGCTATATGGATTGGTATGGGTGTGGCAGGTATTGCACAGCTCTTACAGAAGCTTACCAAGAATCAGGCAGTAGCCGCAACTGTCGCTACGTTGGTATGTGTATTGGTACCTCTTCAGATGGCTAGCCAGACATGGGACGACCACGATCGTAGCGATCGCTATATGGCCCGTGACTTCGGAGCAAACTACCTCAATACGCTTCCCAAGGATGGCTACCCCATCATATTTACCAACGGAGACAATGATACCTTCCCTCTCTGGTATAACCAAGAAGTTGAGGGCGTGCGCACCGACTCACGTGTATGCAACCTCTCTTATTTGCAGACCGACTGGTACATCGACCAGATGCGTCGCCCTGCCTATGACTCACCTTCAGTACCCATTCATTGGGAGCGTCTCGACTATGCCGAAGGTACAAATGAGGCTATAGAGATTCGTCCCGATGCAAAAAATGTCGTGTTGGGTCTCTATAAGGACTCGCCCGAAGGTGCACGCAACAAGTTTGGAGACAATCCTTTCGAGTTACGTAATATACTAGACATCTGGGTGAAGGGTAAGTACGCGGGGCTTCATTATATCCCTACCGATACTGTCTACGTCACTCTTGACAAGGCCGCCATCTTACGCTCAGACATGTACATCCCCGAGCAATTCCGTGGTGCTACCGATGAGGAAACCATGAGCAAGATGCCTGACCGTATGGCTATCTCACTTAAGGGTCGACGCATGCTCACCAAAAATCATATCATGTTGCTTGAGATGTTGGCTAACACCAATTGGGAACGTCCGCTCTATATGTCGACCACTGTGGGTAGTGACAACTATGTGGGTCTAGAGCCATTCTTCCTCCAAGAGGGTTTGGCTTATCGCATCACACCATTCAACTTCCGTGAGCTGGGCATAGCACCACAAGGTGGCTACGCTGTAGATAGCGAGACGATGTATGACAATCTGATGAATCGCTTTGCTTTCGGTGGTATGAAGAATCCTGGCATCTACATCGATGAGACTATCACTCGCATGGGTTATACACACCGTCGTCTCTACACCATGTTGGCCAACCAACTCATCCGTGAAGGTAAGAAAGAAAAGGCGCTCGCTGTGCTTAACAAGTGTGACGAAGAGTTTCCCGCCTCCATCCTTCCCCATAATTATTGGCAGAGTCAGTCTCATCTCATCGGACAGGCTTACCTGACTTTGGGCGAGAAAGAAAAGGGTATGGATATCCTTACCCAGATGGCAGATAACGATATTGAATACATCACATGGTATCTTAGTCTTAGCGATAGGCGTTTCGAGACATCGTTCAATGAAGTGCGCAGTTGTCTGAGTACTTTGATGAAGACCATGCAGATTATGGAACGCTCTGCCGACAAGGCGACCCAAGATCACTACTCGGAGATTTTTGACAAACTATTCCGAGAACTGGAGATGAGGGTGAAATAATCCCCGTGTGTTGACGCTAGTCAAGAGCAAAATACTCTCTCAATGTTTATTGAGCAACCTCCACAATTCATCCGCCAGCTGTACCCTCGTGCATGCTGGCGGATGAATGCTACAGAACGGTCCGTGTATCTCACCTTTGATGATGGCCCTATCCCTGAGACAACACCTTGGATACTTGATGTTTTGGATCGATATAATATTAAGGCTACCTTCTTTATGGTGGGAGACAATGTGCGCAAGCATCCCGATGAATTCAAGATGGTAGTTGAGAGGGGGCATCGCATAGGTAACCATACCTATAATCACTTAAGAGGATTAAGGGAAACGACAACACGCTATGTGGCAAATGTGGAGAAGGCGAATTGTTACCTCTCGACAAATCTCTTCCGTCCGCCTCATGGATTGATGAGCAGGAGCCAATACCAAGTGCTCAGTAAGAGGTATCGCATTGTCATGTGGGATCTCGTGACGCGTGACTATAACCCGAAACTGTCGGGCGAACAGGTACTCGATATAGTAAAGCGTTATGCACGCCCTGGATCCATCATTACCTTTCATGACTCGCTTCGTGCGCCGCATAATCTACGCTATGCTCTTCCGCGGGCCATCGAATGGCTCTTGTCTGAAGGGTATGAGTTTAGAGCCTTCGACTAGCGATAGCCTTATTTGCCGCGTACAATCTTCTTTATCTCGTTGAGTTTGTTAAGTGCTTCGAGCGGAGTGAGGTTGTTGACATCAATACCTAGAATCTCATCGCGCACTTGGCAGAGGATGGGGTCGTCGAGTTGGAAAATGCTCATCTGTAATCCCTCACGGCTGTCTGCAATGACCTCTGTGGGCTTGCTGATGCCATCTGCTGCAGCATTGCTCTCCATTTGCTTGAGGATATTTTCAGCACGCTTGACGATACTCTTGGGCATACCTGCCATGTTGGCTACATGAATACCGAAAGAGTGATTGGAGCCTCCAGGCTGAAGCTTGCGCACAAAAATGACCTTCTTGTCTACTTCACGAACAGCCACATTGAAATTCTTGATACGAGCGAAGGACTTCTCCATTTCATTGAGCTCGTGGTAGTGAGTGGCGAAGAGCGTACGGGCGCGTCCCTTGACATTCTCGTGGATATATTCCACGATGGCCCACGCTATGGAGATGCCATCATAGGTCGAGGTTCCACGTCCAAGTTCATCGAAGAGGACAAGGCTGCGAGGGCTGATGTTGTTGAGGATATCTGAAGCCTCGGTCATCTCGACCATGAAGGTTGATTCGCCCACAGAGATGTTGTCGCTTGCTCCTACGCGAGTGAATATCTTGTCCACTAAGCCTACGTGTGCCGCCTCGGCTGGAACAAAGCTGCCAATCTGTGCCATGAGCGTGATGAGGGCCGTTTGGCGTAGTAGGGCCGATTTACCTGCCATGTTGGGACCCGTGATGATGAGTATCTGTTGGTGCTCGGTATCGAGTAGTACATCGTTGGCTATATAGCTTTCGCCTACAGGCAGCTGTTGCTCAATGACAGGGTGTCGTCCTTGACGGATATCGAGGGTGTTGCTGTCGTCCACTACAGGGCGTACGTAGCGGTTAAGTGCTGCTGCATTGGCAAAAGAGAGCAAGCAATCGAGTCGTGCAACCTGATTAGCGTTGATTTGTATGGCTGGGATGTATTCGTTGAGAGCAAATACGAGGTCATTGTAGAGGCGTGTTTCCAGTGCTGAAATCTTATCCTCTGCACCTAGAATCTTTTCTTCATACTCTTTGAGTTCTTGGGTTATGTAGCGCTCTGCATTGACCAACGTCTGCTTGCGTATCCATGTCTCGGGCACTTTGTCTTTATGTGTGTTGCGCACTTCGATGTAGTAGCCGAATACGTTGTTGTAGGCAATCTTGAGGCTAGGTATTTCGGTGGTCTCACTCTCGCGTTGTTGCATCTGGAGTAGGTAGTCCTTGCCTGAATAGGCGATGCGGCGCAACTCATCCAATTCGCTATTCACACCATCAGCGATGACGCCTCCCTTAGCCACGAGCAGAGGCGGATCGTTCTTGATCTCGTGGGCTATGCGGTCACGTATTGTGCGGCAGACATTGAGTTGTTCACCTATGCGGCGTATGCTGGCATTGTCCGATGCTTCGCAAGCGGCTTTGATGGGCTCGATAGCACTGAGAGCAACCTTAAGTTGCACCACTTCGCGTGGCGACACACGTCCTGCTGCTACACGGGAAATGATGCGCTCGAGATCTCCTATCTGGTGTAAGGCGTCGTCGAGTAGTTCGCGGAAGTCAGGGTGGCGGAAAAAGTATTCAACAATGTCGAGGCGCTCATTGATGGCACGCTCCTCCTTGAGGGGGAATACCACCCAACGCTTGAGCAAACGAGCTCCCATAGGACTGATCGTCTTGTCGATAACGTCCAATAGTGACTTACCTCCCTCGTTCATGGGGTTGATGAGCTCGAGGCTACGCACGGTGTATCGATCTAGGCGTACGTAGCGCTCCTCCTCGATGCGTGATAGAGTGGTGATGTGCTTTATTTGTGTGTGTAGTGTCACCTCTAGATAGTGTAGCACAGCTCCAGAAGCAATGATGCCGCTCTTGAGGTGGTCGATGCCAAAGCCCTTAAGGTTCTTTACTTGGAAATGTTTGATAAGTTTGTCACGGGCGAATGATTCCGTGAAGGCCCAATCGTCAAGTTCGAAGGTGCAGTATTTACTGCCAAAATTGGCCTCAAACTGGCTACGCAATCCGCGCTGGAAGAGAATCTCCTTGGGCGCAAAGTTGACAAGAAGTTTGTCGATATAGTTGAAGGGACCCTCTGCTGTAAGAAACTCACCCGTAGAGATGTCAAGGAAGGATACTCCACATGTCCCTTTTCCGAAGTGTACGGCTGCGAGGAAGTTGTTCTCCTTGTAGTTGAGTACATTTTCGTTGATAGATACACCTGGAGTCACCAGCTCGGTGATGCCTCGCTTTACGAGTTTCTTGGTCAGCTTGGGGTCTTCGAGCTGGTCACATATGGCTACACGGCGACCTGCGCGTACGAGTTTAGGCAGATAGGTGTCGAGTGCATGATAGGGAAATCCTGCCATCTCAAGTTGCTTGTCCTTGCCATTAGCTCGTTTCGTGAGGGTGATACCCAATATGTCACTTGCCACAATAGCATCGGTCGAGTAGGTCTCATAGAAGTCTCCACAACGAAACAGCAAGATTGCGTCAGGATGCTTGGCCTTAAGCTCTAAAAACTGCTTCATCATCGGGGTCAACACTATATCTTCTGCCATATCTGTGATTTTTTGTAAAGGATGACAAAGATACGAAAAAATGGTGAGATTTGCCATGTGTAGTCTTGCAGTGTGCTAAAAAACATAAAAAAATGGCACTATAAACAAAAAACAAGGAGCATATAGAAGAAAATGTGTAACTTTGCATGTTTTTGTAAAAGGATTAATTGATAGGACATAGTTTAGACGAATGAATAATACGCCACCCGTAACCAAAAATCTCATTATCATCAATGCCCTCTGTTTCTTTGCGACGATGGTCGTGAATAGACGCTTTGGTATTGACTTGAACGATGTGTTGGGACTTTACTTTTTTAAATCCCATGATTTCAATCTTTTTCAGTTCTTTACCTATCTGTTTATGCATGGTGACTTCACGCACCTCTTCTTCAATATGTTTACCTTGTGGATGTTTGGACGTGTACTTGAGACGGTGTGGGGTTCACAGCGATTTCTCTTCTTCTATATCTTCTGTGGTATAGGTGCTGGAGTCGTGCAAGAGATTGTGCAGACTATCCCATCCTTGCCAATATTGCATGACATGCGTCTACTCGAGGCCTATCCTCCTAGCGAGATCGTACCTATTGGTGGCGCTTCGTACACAGCCTCACAGTGGCTTACTTTGCTCTATAATAGACTGCCTTTGCATCCTGTAGTGGGCGCTTCGGGGGCAATCTATGCTATCTTGTTAGCCTTTGGCATGCTCTTCCCCAATCAACCCATGTATATCATTCCCTTCCCCATGCCCATCAAGGCGAAATGGATGATTGTTGGATATGTCGTGTTGGAGCTATATTTGGGTATGAATGTCCACGATAGAATCGCCCATTTCGCTCATCTGGGTGGTATGCTGTTTGGCTTCCTTCTCATTATGTATTGGAAAAAGAAAGGGACTTTTCATGGCAGGTATTTTTGACGACCTGAAGCGTACCTTCAGGCAAGGGAACATAGTTGTTCGCCTTATTTATATCAACGTAGCCTCATTTGTGCTATGTGCACTGTTGAGTGTTGTGTTGGGACTTTTCAAGATTGACGCCTCGCTACTTATTGATGGCCTAAAGCTTCCTGCCGATCTGTTGCAGTTGCTGCGTCGCCCATGGACTTTGGTAACCTATATGTTTATGCATGCAGGCCCTCTACATTTGCTGTTCAACATGTTGTGGCTCTATTGGTTTGGTAAGATGTTTCTCTACTTCTTCTCGGCCAAACACCTGCGTGGACTCTATGTCTTGGGTGGACTCTTTGGGGCATTACTTTATATCGCAGCCTATAATCTCTTTCCCATTTTCAGCAAGGACCTCTATCATTCAGTGCTTGTAGGGGCCTCAGCTTCTGTGTTAGCCATCGCTATTGCCACAGCTGTGCGTGACCCAGAGTATCGCATCAACCTCATGTTTATAGGACCCGTTCAATTGAAGTATTTTGCCCTTTTCATCGTGCTTTATGATATTCTTTCGGTAGGTTCTAGTAATGCAGGAGGACACTTCGCACATTTAGGTGGAGCGCTTGCTGGATGGTGGTTTGCTCGTGGCATTAGCAGTGGGCGTGATATTACACATTGGATAAATGCATGTCTCGATTCCATTGGCGGATTATTTAGCAAGCGGACTCCTCGTAAACCTAAAATGAAGGTACATACTACTAACTCACGAATGAGCGATTACGACTATAACGCTCGTAAAAAAGCTCAGTCCGATGAGGTGGACAGAATATTGGAGAAACTCAAGAAATCAGGCTACAGCAGCCTCAGCGATGAGGAGAAACGTCGCCTTTTCGAAGCTAGTAAACGATGAAACAAGTGCTTAGGATACTACTACTGCCCATTCTCGCTCTCAATCTTTTGGCTGTGGTGCTGCTCATTGCGTGTGCTTATAGCCCTTTGCTTCCTGCCGCTCAGTTTCCTCTTCTTTCATTAGGTGGGCTGGGCTTCCCTTTTACCTTGGCTGCTAACCTAGGTTTCCTTATATTATGGCTATTTGTCTATCGTCGTTATGTGTTGCTTCCGCTCGTCGCACTCATCGTTTGCTTACCTCAGATATGCGCTTTCTTTCCCATTAATTTGAGTGGTCAGAATGCACCGAAAGGGGCTCTTAAGGTGATGTCATACAATATTCTAAGCCCTAATATCAGTGCTTCGAATGCAAATAAGTCCAATGCTACCATTGCCTACCTTGAGGAAGTCGATGCAGACATTATCTGTTTACAAGAATTTCAGTTTGCATCGCTCAAAAAGCATCCACAACTGTTGAAGAAATATCCTTACAAGTCTTACGACGTGTCCAATGAGAGTCAAGCCGCTGCTCACCATCTCGGGTGTTTGTCCAAGTATCCCATACTTAGTGTCGAGCAGCTCCAATTGGAGTCTACAGCCAATGGTTGCACCAAGTACCGTATCCTTCACGAAGGTGACACCATTGTGGTCTACAATTGCCATCTTCAGTCCAATGGTTTGCAGACCGACGATAAGAGTACCTATAAGCAACTTATCTTTAATCCTAAAGACAACTTACGTAGCAGAGATACCAAGGAACTAGTGAAGAAACTGCGTGATGCAACAGCCAAGCGTGCCATACAGACAGATGTCATCATCGATGACCTTAAGCGTGAGCACTCGCGCTATGTCATCGTCTGTGGTGACTTTAACGATTCACCCATCTCTTACACTTGCAATCGGTTACGACGAAAACTTGACGATGCTTTTATGACTAGTGGCAATGGACCTGGCATAAGCTATAATCGTCATGGGATGTACTACCGAATTGATCATATCTTACATTCTTCGCAGTTCAAAGTCTATGACTGCACCGTGGATCGTAGCATCAAAGAGTCCGATCATTATCCTATCTTCTGCTTCTTGGAAAAGGTAGAAGACTGAACCATAAGCTTTTATTGAACTAAATCAATCCTCTGCAATTGCAAGATTGATTTGAATGGTAGGCACACTCCTAAAAGATGAGGCTCCGAGTAGTTGATAAATCAAAATTCGGGAAACTCTTTGCTCTGTATCACTTCGAGTCCCTTCATGACAGTCTCATCGGTGCGATTGAATATTTCGTAGAATTGACTCATATCCCACAGATCACGAGCGATGAGCGCTTTTAGTTGCACTCTGATGAGGGGGAGCGAAGCCTGGTAGAGCTCTTCGTCATATTTTACTCCCGCCTTATCTGCTTCAGCTAAGAGGATAGAGAGTATTTCGTCGTCCACCTCGAACTTTTTGTTATAGGTCTTAAAGTCGGGATAGCGCTTCTCCAATTCCTTACGGTAGCGGTCGATGACTATAAGGTTTGTATTTACGATGGCTCCTTTAGCGGTAAGTTCGCGGTGATATTTGGTATAGCTCATAGTGTCGAGTGGTACGAAATAGTCAGGCATGATGCCTCCACCGCCATAGACTGTGCGTCCCTTCATTCGGGTCTGATACTTCAGCGAGTCAGACAATTGTATGCTATCTGCGTGCATCATCTCTCCCTTGTTGAATCGTTCCGTCAAGTCCTTTCGATAATCAATGTCTTCCCCATAGGGCTTTTGTATACAACGTCCAGAAGGGGTGTAATATCGGGCAGTCGTGAGACGTATCATCGAGCCATCAGGCATGGGTACAGGGCGCTGTACCAGACCTTTTCCAAAGGAGCGGCGTCCTACTACGACTCCTCGGTCCCAATCTTGTACGGCACCTGTGACAATCTCTGCTGCTGATGCGGAGTATTCATCGATGAGCACTACGAGTCTGCCTTCGCGAAACTGTCCTGGACCTTCGGCGTTGAACTCCAGTCGGGGCGATTTGCTCCCTTCTGTGTACACTACCTGCTGTCCTTCTTGCAGGAAATCGCTTGCCATGTCTACTGCAGCCTTTAGGTATCCCCCTCCGTTACCTTGAAGGTCGAGGATGAGGTGTTGCATCTTTTCCTTCTTGAGTTTCGCAAGAGCCGAGGAGAACTCTTCATGTGTAGTGGCTCCGAAGCTGCTTATCTTGATATACCCTACCTTGGGAGCTATCATATAGGATGCATCTAGTGTGTGCACGGGGATTTTGTCACGCGTCACGCGAAATACCAATTGCTCTTCATAGCCACGGCGCACGACTCCTAGCTCTACTACCGAGCCTTTCGGTCCTCGTAAGCGTTTCATTATTTCATCGCGCTCCATTTTTACTCCTGCAATGGCGGTGTCGTTTACCATCACGATGCGGTCTCCTGGCAAGATGCCCACCTTTTCTGAGGGACCCTTGCTTACGGTCTGTATTACGAAAAGAGTGTCGTCAGCCATGTTGAACTGTACGCCAATACCCTCAAAATTACCTTGAAGTGGTTCATTCATCTTTTCTACCTCGCTTGCAGTGAGGTAGGTCGAGTGAGGATCCAGCTCCTTGAGCATGGCTCGTATGCTCTGCTCCACTAGTTTCGATTCGTCCACCTCGTCGACATAGAGGTTTGCTATGGCGCTATGCGCTGTCACCAGTTTGCGCACCTGCTCCATGCTTGCCATGTTGGTTTGGGCGCTCAGAAGAGTGCTGCAGCAGACAAGGAGTGTGAGGATGTATTTTCTTTTCATATCGTCGGGCTTTTATTGTTGCAATATCTTACTCTCGTTATGGTTTTGGTTTAAATTGTACCCTCCCTCTCTTCACGGAAGATAGGGACTAATATCCTTTCCGAAGTGGGCTAGCTCACGTACCATGCTGCTGCTGATAGCGGCAAATTGGGGTTCGCTGATGAGTAGGATAGTTTCGATGCCAGTGAGCATGCGGTTTATATCTGCGATGTTGCGTTCATACTCGAAATCGATGGCATTGCGCACACCACGGACGATGAGCTTTGCTCCGATGGATTGGGCAAAATCAGTGGTCAAGCCCTCATAGCTGACTACATGGATGCGAGGGTCGTCTTTATACAGGCTGACTATGCGATTCATGCGTTCTTCTAAGGTATGCATGGTGCGTTTCTCGGTGTTGACACCAATTGCGATATATAGCTCGTCCACAATGCTAAGTACGCGACGTACCAATGCTTCGTGCCCTAGGGTAAAGGGGTCAAAGGTGCCGGGAAATATTGCCGTTCTCATTACTCTTCTTCGGGTTTGTCTTCTTCAACAACGAGGTTGTCCACGATAAAGTTTTGGCGCTCCATGGTGTTCTTGCCCATGTAGAACTCGAGAAGGTCCATCACTGCGTCGTTCTTGCTCAGAGTAACACGCTCAAGACGCATATCCTTGCCAATGAAATGCTTGAATTCATCGGGGGAAATCTCACCAAGACCCTTGAATCGAGTGATTTCGGGGTTGGGGCCTAGGTCAGCAATAGCTTTGAGGCGTTCTTCTTCTGAGTAGCAGTAGCGGGTGATGGAGTCACTTTTGCGTTCGGCCTCAGTCTCGTTCTCCTTTTTATAGCCTTTGATGGCGCGCTTCTTGTTACGCACACGGAAGAGTGGCGTTTGCAAGATGTATACGTGTCCCTTCTTGATGAGGTCAGGGAAGAACTGCAGGAAGAAGGTGATCATCAGCAGTCTGATGTGCATACCGTCGACGTCGGCATCGGTTGCTACGATGACCTTATTGTAGCGCAAGCCTTCGAGTCCATCTTCGATGTTGAGTGCGGCTTGCAGGAGGTTGAACTCCTCGTTCTCATATACCACCTTCTTGGTGAGGCCGAAGGAGTTGAGAGGCTTACCGCGTAGGCTGAATACGGCCTGTGTGTTCACGTCTCGGCTCTTGGTGATAGATCCGCTGGCCGAGTCACCCTCGGTGATGAAGATGCACGATTCGTCAGTGCGGTCGCCCTTGGCATCGTTGAGGTGGATGCGGCAGTCACGCAATTTGCGGTTGTGCATATTGACTTTTTTGGCACGCTCACGCGCAATCTTGGTGACACCTGCAATGGCCTTGCGCTCCTTTTCGCTTTCTTGTATCTTCTGCAGCATGGTGTCTGCCACATCGGTGTTGCGGTGCAGGTAGTTGTCCACCTCGGTTTTGATGAAGTCGCCCACAAACTTGTTGAGGCTACGACCACCAGGCTCCATTGCCGTAGAGCCCAGCTTCACCTTGGTCTGACTTTCGAAGACAGGCTCCTCGACATTGATAGCAATAGCACCTACGATACCATTGCGAATATCGGTGAATTCGTGGTTTTTGTTGTAAAACTCCTTGATGGTGCGTGCTATATGTTCCTTGAAGGCGCTTTGGTGTGTACCACCCTGTGTCGTATGCTGACCATTAACAAATGAGTAGTACTCCTCGCCATACTGGTCGGTATGGGTGAAGGCAATCTCTATGTCCTCAGTCTTGAGGTGTATGATGGGATAGAGCGTCGAGGCCGTCATGTTATCGGTAAGCAAGTCTACAAGACCATTGCGCGAGAGGATGCGCTTGCCGTTGAACATGATGGTGAGCCCCGTGTTCAGGTAGGTATAGTTGCGCAGCATGGTCTCTATGTAGGCCGTGCGGAACGAGTATCCCACGAACAAGGTGTTGTCTGGCTCGAAGAGTATACGTGTACCCGACTCTTCGGGTCCCGCATTGGTAGTGGTGTCACTGATGAGGTTACCCTTCTCAAACACCACGGTGCGCACCTTGCCGTCGCGGTATGAACTGGCTTCGAAGTGTGAGCTCAATGCATTCACTGCTTTCACACCCACACCATTGAGGCCCACGCTTTTCTTGAAGGCTTTGCTATCGTACTTACCACCCGTGTTGAGCACGCTCACCGCCTCCACCAGCTTACCTTGGGGGATACCGCGGCCATAGTCGCGCACGCTCACCTGCTTGTGGTCGGTGACCTCAATCTCGATGCGCTTGCCAGCGTGCATCTTAAACTCATCGATGGAGTTATCGATAATCTCCTTCAGCAGTACGTAGATACCATCATCGTTCTGTGTGCCGTCGCCCAGTTTACCGATGTACATACCAGGACGTAGGCGCACGTGTTCCATGTCACTCAGGTGGCGTATGTTATCGTCGGTGTACGCCACCTGCTCCTCGATGGGCATATTCAGTTCGTCGCTCATGTGTGATAATTTATGAAATATGATTCATGGACTATGACCTTCCTCTACATTCGTGCGAATGGCTTTTAAGAGTGAAAATCATAATTCCGAAATCACAAATCGATTTAGTCGGGTAAAGTTACGACTTTTTTGTGAGAAAAGTACGAGGATGGGGCGAAAAAAGCTCCAAACATTAGGGTAGCGTAGAAAAATCGTGCGGCAAGCGCTCTACATTGGGGAAGATAAATTCCATGCGGCGTTTTTCCATGAGCCCCTCTGTCATCCATTTGTTGAGAATACGAGATACGTTGAGGCGTGTGTCGTCGAGTAGGGCTGCGAGGTCATCCATCTTTGCTCGTAGCACTTTGGGTCCCTGAGGTGTGGTGCACAAGTTGCGTATGAATAGAGCAAGTCGTCCTTCGAGGTGCCTTGGAGCGATGTCCCATAGCCTCTCGTGTAGTTTTTCAGCTTTGCTTGCTAGGAGGTTAAAGAAGTTGATTCTAAAGACTTCGTATTCGCGCAACAAGGTGTAGAGGTATTGTTTGTCGAGACAGAATAGTGACACCTCTCCCTGTGCTATATAGGTCGCTTTGTGGTGCGGACGCATTCCGAAGAGTGACTGTGGCTCGATGGCGACATAGGGTATTAGGGTCTCCGTGAATGAGAGGCGGGCATTGTGAGCCTCGGTCTCGACCAGTAGGGTTCCCTTCATCAAAAAGGCGAGCTCTTTACACGGCTCACTCTGTTTATAGATCAACTTACCATCTTCGTATTTGCGAAATGTGAATACCATTCGCTCAATAACCTCAAACAACTCATCGCTGCTCATACCCTGAAATAGGGGTAGCCTCAACATCATCTCACACATCGTTTGCTCCATAAACGCACCTAATCAACTGTACTCAATATCGAATCCGCAAGGATTCTATCCCCAAAGTTAGTCATAAAAATGCTCCCAGAGATATTCTGAGGCGTATTTTTAGAATATTTAACAGATATGGGGGGGTAAAAAGAGCTGCATGTCAAAACATGCAGCTCCGTGTATAATAGGGGTCTATAGCGAGATTACTTCGCTACAGCCTCAAGCTTCTTCATGATAGAGAAGATGAAGACGAATGAGATGAGACATACGCCGATCATTACAGCCCACAATACCCACAAGGGAATGTTCTTGTCCCACAAGGTGGGGCCAATAACGGTGAGGTAGTTACCGATAGCGGTAGCAGCAAACCATCCACCCATCATCAAACCTTTGTACTTGGGAGGAGCCACCTTGGTAACGAATGAGATACCCATGGGTGAAAGCAGCAACTCACCAAATGTGAGCACGAGGTAGGTAGAGATAAGCCAGTTGGGCGATACGAGGTTGGCCTCAGCACCAGCGCTGATTGCTGTGGGGTTGGGCTGGCCGATAGAGGCAACAGCCATGATCACGAAGCCGAGAGCAGCAATCAACATACCCAAACCGATCTTGCGGGGAGCAGAGGGCTCCTTGCCCTTCTTGGCCAATGCACCGAACACAGCCATTGAGACAGGAGTGAGCGCTACTACGAAGAAGGGATTGAACTGCTGGAAGATCTGGGGAAGGATAGGTGTAGACTCGGGCAGGCCGATGTATTGGTATACGAGGAAGCCCAAGCAAACGGCAGCAATCACCGAGGGAGCCACCTTGTTCTTGTTCTGGAAAATACCGAAGATTGCATATACGGCAATAGCAGCTACCGCGAGGTTCCATACGCTGATACCAAGGCTCATGAAGCCTGTTGCGAAGGGAGCCGTGTAGTCACGAGCGAAGAAGGTGAGTGTAGCACCATTCTGGTGGAATGCCATCCAGAAGAAGAGCACCACGATGTACACCAATACGAGTGCCACCAAGCGGTCCTTGGTCTGCTTCGGAGTGAGCTCCTCTACAGCTACATCGCCAGTCTTGGGCTGTGTCTTAGCGTTGTAGTCAGCATGCTTGAATGTGGGACGGAAGCTGTAGTAGATAGCGATAGAGGCAATCAATGAGATACATGCTACAGCGAAACCATAGTGGTAAGCCTGTGAGAGCTGGTCGAGGTAAGTCTGGCAGAATACGCCCATGTCGCCCACGAAGCCCTGCTGAGCCTGCAAGTTGCCGAGAGCTACGAGGTTGTCAGCGCTGATGGTGCCATCGAGGTACTGGTGAGCCAACTCGGGGATACGTGCATGGTAGCTCAAGTTAGCTTTGCCGAGGATCCAGTTGGTAACGGCAGTAGCTGCGGTGGGGGCAAACATCGCACCGATGTTGATGGCCATGTAGAACAATGAGAAGCCAGAGTCGCGACGTGTTGAGTACTTAGCCTCGTCGTAGAGGTTACCCACCATCACCTGGAGGTTGCCCTTGAACAAACCTGTACCCAGGGCGATGAGAGCCAAAGCGCCAATCATCATGGTCAAGCCCATGGTGTCGGCACCAGTAGGAATAGCCAAGAGAGCATAGCCAAGGAACATGATGAAGATACCGATGGTAACCATCTTGCCATAGCCAAACTTGTCGGCGAGGATACCACCTACCATGGGCAAGAAGTATACGCCAGCCAAGAAAATTGAATAAAACTGTCCAGCCTCAGCAGCTGAAAAACCAAACTTTGCCTGCAAGAAGAGGGTGAAAATCGCAAGCATTGTGTAGTAGCCAAAGCGCTCACCTGTGTTCGCCAAGGCTAATGCATAAAGTCCTTTCGGTTGTCCTTCAAACATAAAATTGTAGTTATTAATTAGTGAATATTATATCAAATTCGTGCAAAGATACGGATTTACAACGATATATCCAAATTTCATGCTCCAGTAGGGTGCTGAGATATCGAAAAAGAAAATTAAAAAATCAAAACATTGTGTCTTCGACTAAAAATCATTAGCTTTGCACCAATCAAAATCATATATCACCAATCATAAATCATAAATCAAGATTATGGCAAAGTTTAACAGAATCCTCCTCAAGCTCAGTGGCGAGAGCCTCATGGGTGAGCAGCGCTACGGCATCGACGAGAAGCGCTTGGGCGAATATGCTGCCCAGATTAAGGAAATCCACGACATGGGTGTGCAGATAGGCATCGTCATCGGTGGTGGCAACATCTTCCGTGGCCTCACAGGTGCGGGCAAGGGCTTCGACCGCGTCAAGGGCGACCAGATGGGTATGCTCGCTACAGTGATTAATAGCCTCGCTCTCAGCTCTGCCCTCACCGCTATTGGTGTCAAGGCTCGTGTGCTCACAGCCATCCGTATGGAGCCCATCGGCGAGCTCTACACCAAGTGGAAAGCCATCGACTGCATGGAGGCCGGCGAGGTAGTCATCCTCAGTGGTGGTACTGGCAATCCTTACTTCACTACCGACACAGGTTCATCGCTCCGCGGCATCGAGATTGAGGCCGACGTGATGCTCAAGGGTACCCGCGTAGATGGCATCTATACTGCCGACCCCGAGAAAGACCCCACCGCCACCAAGTTCAGCGAGATCACCTACGACGAAATCTATACTCGCGGACTCAAGGTGATGGACCTCACCGCTACCACCATGTGCAAGCAGAACAACCTCCCCATCTACGTCTTCAACATGGACGTCGTGGGCAACCTCAAGAAGGTAATGGATGGCGAACCCATCGGTACCTATGTGCACAACTAAAGGCACTGAAGTATCTACCAGAAGCAAAGAAGGGGATATGGACCATTTTGGTCATGTCTCCTTCCTTTTTATCGGAGTTCGGAGTCATAAAATCCCCAATAAAGCGCGTTTTTTATAAAAAAATAACGTTTCCCGCTTGCAAGTTCAGAAAAAAGCACTACCTTTGCAGCGTCTTTTAAAAGAAGACGCCCAGATGGCGGAATCGGTAGACGCGCTGGTCTCAAACACCAGTGGGGCAACCCATCCCGGTTCGACCCCGGGTCTGGGTACACAGAAACCCTTGTAGAACTACTCTACGAGGGTTTTTCTTTTTGTCAAAACCGCAAATTTGGTCACTTTTGGTCGCGTCTATGCAAATGGCGACCATTTTTGTCATAGTTACAAATGCAAAGTTCTAGGCTGATTAGGTGATGAAGGGGCCAGCCATTCGTCGCTCATGGTAAAAGGACGCTTGCATGTGTAAAGAAAAATAGGAGAGTGTGTCCATGGACGCGCTCTCCTATTTTGTGTAATCAAAGCAAGCTTTATTTTCTGCTCTCACTTAATCACAACCTTGCTGCCATCGATGATGTAGATGCCAGGGGCAAGGGTGTGGGTGTCCATGCTGTTGCGGCGGAGCTGGCGGCCCATGAGGTCGTAGATGCCCTTCGGTGTTGCGGGTGTCGTGGTGATGGGTGCTATGCCGCTAGGTATGGTCTCTGTGCTGCCGATGGTGGCCATGGGGCTGGTCTTGAGGATGAACTTCTGCAGTGCCATGCAGCTGTTGCCACTCATGTTGACCACAAGGCCGATGCTTAGGGTGGTCTCCTCGGCGAGGATGAAGGTCATGGAGTTGCTGCTCACGGTGCCCTTGGGCTTCATGGCGGTGTAGCCTAGCGCTTCATCGATTTGCTCGCTGTCGGGCAGGGTGTTACCAGCTGCAGCCACGAGGTATGACCCACCACATTGGCCTTCGTAGGTGCCATATTCAGCGATGAAGGTGTAGCATCCTGCGGGGAGGGTGATGGTCTGGAACACCTTGTGGTCGACGAGCGATGTGGCAAAGTTGTCCCAACCCGTGGTGACGGTGAAGCAGCTGCTCTTGCCGCGGTCGACGTGAGCTCCCGTGATGGTGCTACCCTCGGTGACGGTGTTCTCGAGAGTCCAGTCTGTGAGGGCGAAGGTGCGCGACGCGAGGGTGGGGTTGATGCACTTGCCATTGTCCTTGAATGACTTGGCATAGTTGGTGAGGTGCTTTGCGGTGATGTCTGTCGAGGTTGTTCCGCTAAAGTCGAGGCTGAATACTCCGCTCGACAAGCCCCATGCATCGCCATCGGGGCCGAAGCCAGTGCGCTCGCCATGACGACCCTTCGAGGTGGCGTCAATCACGGCTCCTCCACTCTGGTTGAAGTCGTAGTACAGCGCGAGCTGGTCTGTGGACTCTGCCTTGGTAACGTCGCTGATGGGTTCGTTGGCATAGGTCTGGTACTGCTCCTCGAGGATGCGCTTACCCCATATGCGGAGCTCGTCGATGCGGCCTCTGAAGGGGGCGTCGGCACCTCCTATGCGGAAGCGCTTCAGCTCGGGCAGCTCGCGCACCGAGGCTGTAGAGGTGGTCACTGAGAGGGGGCCTTGGAAGAGTTTGCCGTCGCGGTAGAAGCGGGTGTTGCTCTTGGCGAAGGTCACGGCATAGTGGTGCCACTCACCGGGGATGATGAATCCGTCGGTGGTGATTACGCTCGATCCGCTCACAAAGAGCTGCATGCGTCCTCCGCTCATGGTCTTGAGCAGCATGGTCTCCTCGCTGTCGCCTATGGCGTTGGTGTTGTCGTCGGTCCAGTCGGCATTCATCCACCAGTCGATGGTGAAGGAGTTCTGCGCAGGGGTGAAGGGCACCTCGGCGACGGTGATCATGGCCTCGTCCGACGAGAAGCGTAGTCCGTTCTTGCTGTCGGCATTGGCCACGACGAGGGCACGCTCGCGCTTGGTCTTGTGTGCACCGGCATTGTTGCTCACTTCGAGGGTCACGTCGTACACACCAGGGCGGTCTATGGTGATGCTATCTGCATCGGCATAGACGATGTAGTTCATGTTCTCGTTAGAGAGATGCCACTTTCTATATAGAGGAGTGTAGAGGCTCTCGTCGCGGAGCACGATGGTCTCGCCCTTGAGCACCACGGAGGGTGCGAGGCTGAAGACCGCCTTGGGGGCCACCTCGATGACGGTGATGCGCTGGCTCTGCTGGCGGCTGGTGCCGTTGGGTGCTGAGGCGGTGAGCGTCACGGTGTAGGTGCCATGCGCGGGATAGCTGGTCGATGTGCTGGCAGCTGTAGCCTGTTCTATGGTTGCTCCAGGCATGCTCCATTGGTAGGTGTATCCTACGATGGGGTTAGCGGCATGGAAGCTTACGCGTGCTCCTGCGGGCACCTCGCTGGCTGTGGTGGTGAAGGTGGCATCCACCTCGGGGGCTTCGGCCACGGTGATGTTGAGCGTAGCCGATGCGCTGCGTCCGTCAGTAGTGGTGGCTGTGGCTGTCACGGTGTGGGTGCCTGCTTTGGCAAAGGTCATCGTGGGCGACGCTACGTGCATCTCCTCGATACCTGCCGCAGGAGCTGTCCACGTGATGTGGTCAACGGCACTGTTATAGGTGGCCGTGAAGGTCGTGGGGATGCCAGCATAGATGGCCCCTGTGGGTGTGTCGATACTGATGGATGGCTCTGCGGTGGTAGCTTGTAGGTTGAGTTCGTCGGTTCCTACAAACTCGTAGTTACCCTGCAGCGTGGCATGGTGTCCGCCTGCGTAGTCATAGAGGCATTGCTGGCCCTCAGCGTCGGTGATGATGTCGCCGCGGAGGTAGGTGAGCAGTCCCTGTGGCAGGGTGCTACCCGTGTATTGGGTGTACATGTCCTTCTTGATTTCGTCGGGAGTGCGTGCTACGCTCCAGATGCGCACCTCGTCGTAGGTGGCGTGCTGTGCTCCATTGGGGGCAATGCCGTCGCCTGCAGCGAACACGAGGTTGCCGAAGCCGCCCAGTCCGCTATACTTGCTTGACTCGCAGCTGCCGAGACGGAGCCCGTCGACGTAGATGGTCATCTTGTTCTTGGCCACCACGATGGCGATGTGGCTCCACTTGCCCACCTGCAAGGGCGCATTGTAGGTGCTGGCATAGTCGTTGTAGTCGTAGTTGTTCCATCCTGCGCTATACTGGCCATGTCCTGTGGCGTAGAAGAAGAAGGTGGTGAGCCCTGCTCCACCGCTTTGGTTCCAGTAGTCGAGGCTGCTGGGCTTGATCCAGAACTCGATGGTGGCATTCTCGTGTCGTGTAGCCATCACGTTGGGGATGGTGAATCCTGCGTGGTCGTAGTGTACACCCACGTTCTCCGTGGCGGGAGCGAGGGGTACGCGTGCCACTGCCTGCTCCGACTCGGTGCCGTCGGCATACACTGCGCTCACTCCATACTCGCCGAGCGCTGTGGGCTCTTCGGGGCTGTAGGTGCAAGTGTTTGCAGGCAGTGTCGCTATGTGCTCGTCGTTGAAGTAGATGTTGTAGCTCTCCACCTCATTGCCATTGGCGAGGGGTGCTTGCCAGCTGAGGCTACCCTCGTTGAACGCTACATTCTGAGGCTTGCCATGTCCGCTACCCTGGACGATGACCGAGATGATGGTCTTCTCGCCCGCGTTCCTGATCTCTATGCCTTCTCCCACGGCAAAGGGGGTCTCCACACCCAGTTCGCTCGTGCGGTAGTCGATAATCGAGGCTCCGTGGATGGTGCCTTCGCCTTGTGCCCATGAGCGGCTGTCGACGATGAAGAAGTACTTGAGCGGGCGGCTCATGTCGAACCCTGCGCTGAGGTCGGTGAGGTCGTAGCCAAACTCCATGGGCTCGGTGTGCAGTCTGCCATCGGCCCATCGGCCCAGCATGGGCACCTCGGGGGCGGGGTTGCTGTTGCCTCCGTTGCCATCACCGGCATAGGTGAAGTGCACGAAGGGGATGGTCTGCTCGGGCTCGGTGGCGTTGAGGTCAGCGCTGACGCCTGCGCTCAGGGCTATCTCGCTGCGGCGGCTGTAGTCCATCTCGAGCTTGATGGTGCGCAGCGGGCGATAGTCCTTGCGCACGCGGTATATCTCGGGCGCCCAGAAGTTGTTGGGCACGGTGCCATCGCTGTTGAAGGCAGGTACGGCATGGGCGTAGGGGCAGTAGATGAATCCGCCGTTACACCATCCGTCGCCCCATGAGTTGACGATGATCCATGCGCCCAGCTCGTCGGCAGAGCGCTCGCCGTAGATGCCGTCGCCATCGAGGTCAAACTCTATGCGGTCGTCGTAGCCCACGATGGTGAGTGCGTGGTCCACCGTGGTGCCCCACTTCTTCACATACTTCATGCCAGCGACACCTATCTTCTGGTTGTTCTCCGTCTTGGGGATGTTCTGCCAGTCACCTCCCGAGGCTACGCCGATGCCGCAGATGCCACCCGCAGCGAAGGAGTCGTCGCCATTGTGGTTCCACAACCAGTTCTTCACCGCCTCGCGTCCCTCCTCGGTGCCCACGTTGACGGGGAAGTTCGAGGGTTGTAGCATGCGGTTGTGCATGGCCTCGTACCACTTGTCATAGCCCTGCATCCATCCGAAGTCATTGTTTGACTCCTCCTGGTAGCCAAAGAGTGCCGAGTAGGTCTGTCCGCCATAGGTAGCTGCCGAGGGCACACCCACCTTGGTCACAAAGTCCTCCTTGCCCTGGCTGGGCGAGTTGGTGTGGAGCCACACGAAGTGCGAGGGGTAGTAGTTGTTGGGGTCCGAGCCGTCGAGGTTGCGGTAGGCAGCCAGCTCGTAGCTAAACATGTAGCTGATGCGCGATGCCGATCCACACGATCCTCCATCCTGGTTGAATACGGGTGGGAAGTGGCGTGTCTTGCCATTGTGTATGTGGTCGGGGCGCTGGCTCCGTGTGTTGGCTCGTGCAGGTGCACCAGCCTCGCCTTGCGGGGTCATGAGCGACCAGTCGGGGTTGAATGTTTCTGTGTAGTCGGTATACTTGGTGCGGTCCACCTCGAACGTCTGTTGTGCGGTGAGGGGCATGGCACTACCCAGCAGGGCTGCAAAAATACCGATGGAAAGGGACTTTTTCATGATATTCATTCTAAGGTTAGTAGTCTGTGTTACTTTCACGTTTCAAAGGTACGAATAGCGGGCGAAACAAACAAAGTTACTCGGCTGTTTTTTTTAGCGAGCACCCGTCTCCTCACGTCCGATATGTCTGTTGAGCCACACGGCAGCTGCGCCTCCTGCAAGGATGGCCACAGTGGCCCATGCCCACATCGCCAGAGGGGTCGACATCTGCTCCTCGATGGTCGCATTGCCATAGAGCACCATGTTGATGCATGCCAGCGAGTTGTTGAGTATGTGGCCCACGATGCCGGGGAGCATGCTGCCTGTGCGGTAGTAGAGCCACCCGAAAATCATGCCGAGGAGTGTGGCGAAGGGTATCTGAGCGGGGTTCATGTGCACCACCCCGAAGATGAGCGATGCCGCGACGATGGCCACCCATGGGCGATGCGTCTTCTCTTGCAGGTATCCCTGTATGGCTCCACGGAAGAGCAGCTCCTCGAGCAGGGGTCCTGTCAGGGCGAGTGAGATCATGCCGAGGGGGTTGCCACTCATGGCGATGAAGGTCTCCTCCATGTTATTGGGGATGTTGGCCTGCTCGATGAGGAGGTTCATCACATACATCGCAGCGAAGACGAAGACTATCGACACGCCCAGCACGGGGAGCGTCACCTCGCGGTACCTGTCTTGGGCGAGGCGTATGTAGCCGAAGTGGATGAGGTGCCATGCCATCACCAGGGTCGAGGCGAGCATGGCCAGTGAGGTCATGGTGACCATGTCCATCGGTATGGCCAGGTGTGAGAGGCCCATGAAGAGGGCGCTGAATCCTAGCTGGTAGGCAAAGTAGTAGAGTATGAGCTTGATGATGGTGAGCATGATAGCGTTGCTTTATGGGTTCAACAATAGACCGATGAAGGCCTCCACGTCTGTATGGTCGAGATACTCCTGCATCTCCACGCTGCCGAGTCGCTCTTGCAGTGCTGTGCGCTCATAGAGGCATCCCTGCAGCAGGCTCTCGATGGTCGCGATGGGTCTGTTGCCGAGGAAGTCGCCCGTGATGGCGCACTGTGCTATGCATCCCCGCTTGATGTCCAGGTGTATGGACACATTGCCGCAGGGTAGCCTCTTGGCGTGGGCTATGGTGCTGCTGGGCGAGCGGCCATAGAGCCAGTCTGTGGAGGCAAACTTATCCTTGGCGATGGTGCCTATCTCGGCGAGCTGTGTCTCGGTGAGCAGGTACTCCGCGTCGCGGTATTGGCACGAGAGGTGCTCCTCGAGGGCGTGCGCAAAGGCATGGATGTCGGCATACTGGGGTAGGTGAGTGCGTAGGTTGGTCACGCGGCTTCTCACCGAGGCGATGCCCTTGGCGGCCAGCTTCTCGGTGGGTGGCGTGAGCACACGGGTGAGCTTCTCGAGGTCTACGTCATACATCAGTGTGCCATGCACCATGAGGCGGTCCTTGTAGACGCGCTTGGCATAGCCCGACACCTTGCGCCCCTCCACGAGGATGTCATTGCGTCCCGACAGCTCGGCCTGGAGGCCCAGGGCCTGCAGTGCCCTCAGCATGTGTCGGGCATACTCGGGGTAGTCGCGCTCGATGTCGGCGCTGCGCCCCACGATGGTGTAGTTGAGGTTGCCCAGGTCGTGATACACGGCTCCGCCTCCCGTGATGCGGCGTGCCACTGCGATGTCGTGCTCGCTGGCATAGTCGAGGTCCACCTCGGCATGGATGTTCTGGTTGAGGCCAATGATAACTGCCGCACGATTTTGCCACAGGTAGAAGAGTGGCTCATCGAGCGGCAGTTGCTCCAAGGCATACTCATCAAACGCCATGTTGTAGTAGACGTCGGTGCTGAGGTTGCGGAGGTATCGCATGCCTAGTATGTGTGGGTGATGTTACATCTGTTCGCGTATCTTGGCGGCTATCTCGGCCATCTCCTCGGGCGTGAACGAGAGCTTGGGGTTGCTGAACAGCATGTCACTCTCCTTCTGCAGGGGGATGAGGTGGATGTGGGTGTGGGGCACCTCCATGCCCAGCACGGCCATGCCGATGCGCTGGCAGGGGAAGGCTGCCTTCAGAGCCTTGGCTACCTTCTTGGAGAAGAGGTGCAGGCCTGCCAGCTCGTCATCCTCGAGGTCGAAGATATAGTCCACCTCACGCTTGGGGATCACGAGTGTGTGTCCCTTCACCATGGGGCTGATGTCGAGGAAGGCAAAGTAGTTGTCGTCCTCGGCCACCTTGTAGCAGGGGATCTCGCCTGCCACGATTCTGCTGAATATGCTTGCCATAACTTATTCTTGTTTGGGGTTAATATCATGGGTGATCAGAAGGTGTGTGAGGAGATGGTCGTGTCGGCCTTGAGATAATGGCTAAGGGCATGTCGCCCACAAACTATCGGCCTCTATCTCCCTTTATCTCCCTTTAACTCCTTTTGTCTCCTGCCAATTATGCAATGCTGATGCTGAGCACCTCGAGGCTGATCATGCCGCCGGGTGTCTTGATGTCGGCCACGTCGCCGGGCTTCTTGCCGAGGAGTCCCTGTGCGATGGGTGTGTTCACCGAGATCTTGCCAGCCTTGAGGTTAGCCTCGCTCTCGGGCACGATGGCGTAGCACATCTTCATGCCTGTCTTCACGTTCTTGAGCTCCACCTTGGTGAGTACCTGCACGGTGTCGGTCTTGAGCTTGCTGGTGTCGATGATGCGTGCTTCGCTGATGGTCAGCTTCAGCTGGTTGATCTTCATCTCCAGCATGCCCTGTGCCTCCTTGGCGGCATCATATTCGGCGTTCTCAGACAGGTCGCCCTTGTCGCGTGCTTCGGCGATCTGGCGTGAAATCTCGGGGCGCTCTACGCTCTCCAATCTCTTGAGTTCGGCTAACAGTTGGTCGTAGCCTTCTTGTGACATATAAGCCATAGTCTTATTCCTTTATTTATTTTATTTATTGTTATTTATCATCACATAACACTAGACGCCCCCTTTTCGTTTGTGCCAAACAAAAAAGAATCCCGACACTCTTTCATGTCGGAACCCTCTGAGTCCATCTATGTGACTGCAAAGGTAAGAATCTTTTTTGAATAAACGAGCTAAAAAGCGAAAAAAGTTACGTGATGGCAGATATCAGAGCACTCTGAGCTCCGAGCTCTCCGAGCTCTCTGAGGACTCTGAGTTCTCCGAGCTCTCCCAATTCCTAATTCCTAATTCCCAACTCCTAATTAACTACATATACCTCTCCCCATGCTTGAGCATCACGCCCGTGCGGAACTTCTTGAAGTCGTCGTCCTCGTCCTTCTTGCAGATGACCAGCACGTCCTCGGTGTCGTTGATGAGGTATCCCTCGAGGTCCTGCAGGATGACCACCTTGTCCTTGGCTGCCGACACGAGGTTGTTGCGGCTGTTATAGTACTCCACCTTGCCGCTGTGTGTCACGTTGCCGTCGGCATCCTTGCTTGAGTAGCGGTACACGTCGTCCCAGCGGCCCATGTCGGCCCAGCCGAACGATCCCACCTGCATGTAGATGTTCGAGGCGCGCTCGATCACGGCATAGTCCACCGAGATGTTGGGGAACGACTCATAGCACTCATAGAGCGCTGCGCGTCGCTTGTCGCGGTCGGGCTCTTGGGTGAAGATGGTGTCGAGGCGTGCCGTCATCTCGGGCAGCATCTGCATCATGGTCGATATGATGGTGCTGACGTTCCACACGAAGAGGCCCGTGTTCCAGAAGAATTCGCCGCTCTCCACGAACACGCGTGCAAACTCCAGCTCGGGCTTCTCGGTGAAGGTCTTCACCTTGCTGAATCCCTCCTCCGTCTCGTGGCTCATCTGTATGTATCCGTAGCGTGTCTCGGGGTGTGTGGGGCGTATGCCCACGGTGAGCAGGCGGTCATGCTGGGCCACATAGTCCAGGGCGCTGAGCATGTCCTTGGCAAACTGCTCCTCATTGATGATCACCTGGTCCGATGGGGCCATCACGATGTTGGCCTCGGGGTTGAGCGTGCGGATGTGGTAGGCCGCGAAGGCCATGCTCGGTGCCGTGCCCTTGTGTGCAGGCTCGTGCAGGATCTGCTCCAGGGGTAGCTCGGGCAGCTGTTGGCGCACGAGGTCGGAGTACTCCGAGTGGGTCGACACGATGATGTTTTCCTTGGGTATGAAGCGGGCAAAGCGCTCATAGGTCTGCTGCAGCAGGGTCTTGCCCATGCCGAAGAAGTCGACAAACTGCTTGGGCTGCTTCACTCTGCTCTGTGGCCAGAAGCGGCTACCTATGCCGCCTGCCATGATGACGCAATAGATGTTCTGTATGTTGTTCATGGTGCTTTATTGGTTTTTAGACCCCCTCTAGCTCCCTACGCGCTACGCTTGTAACGCCCCCGCCCTACGGGCACCCCCTCTATTAACAGAGGGGGATTTGGAGGACTCAGTGTCTGTAGTAAATAGCTAAATATCTAAATGGTAAATAAATTGTAAATAGTAAATTGTCAAATTGTAAATCACATAGGATTGTAAATTAATCAACTCTCTTCTCTTCTCGCTATCATCCGCTGCACATGCGTGGCGTAGGACTTCGATACCGGTATCTGCCGTATGCCCTCGTGCATGAGCTGTATGTACATGCCGTCGCGGTCGTTGCAGAAGACGCGTATCTTGTTCTTGTTCACCAGGTAGCCGCGGTGGCAGCGTATGAGGCAGTGGGCAAACTTGGTCTCCATGGCCTTGGTGGTGCTGCGCAGCATGTAGTTGCACAGCTTACCCTCCGAGTCGTAGTACACCTTTACGTAGTTGTCCTGCGACTCCACATAGTAGAGGCTGTCGGCATCGATGCTCATGCGCAGTCGTCCCGTGCTGTCGGTCAGGTGTATGAGGTTGGTGTCGTTCTCCTCGGCCTTGTCCTCCACCACGTTCATGCCCAGGCGGTCGAGCAGCTGCTGCTGATGCTTGTTGATGGCCCTCAGCGCACATATCGTGTAGGGCACGGCGATGATGACCGACAACACCGCCACGGCGCGTCCCAAGATGGTGACAAACTGCTCGGGCATGGCGAGGTTGAAGAGGGCCGTGAACACCGTGTAGATGAGCGATATGGCCACCACCTCAGCTGCTATCCAGGCATAGAGGTGGGTATTGATGAGCTGCCACTTGTGCCCCACGTGGTGGAGCGCCACCTTGCTGAGCGCGAGGAAGGCTATCGCCGCGAGGTAGAAGGTCACCGAGGCCAGCACCTCATGGAACCTCCCCAGCGTGCTCCCCACCTCGGGGTAGCCGACCATCACCGTGAGCCACGACGTGGCCGAGTAGGGCCCATAGATGACCATGAAGAGAATGGAGAAGAGCACGATGCCCATGACCGAGGAGGCCAGTGTGCGTCTCTCCAGCAGGAAGCGGGGTACTCTTTTTCTATAGTTTTTCATCATTCTTCTTTTGCTATTCAATGCAAAGATAGCAAATGCCGATGAAAAATAAAAACAAGCCGGCTCGTTTTTTTACCCCGCAGCCCTGCACACCTCCTCCATTACGCACATGATTACGCATAGATTACGCACGTAAACGTGATGTAACCCATAGGTAATCAGTGTGGTAGCCTCTGTTTGTGCACCTTATGCGGCAGGCTTCGTTTTTTTGTCCTTTTTCCCCACTTTGACGTAATGGCCATTGTATGGCCGTTTCAGGGAGTCATTGCTGACCAATGTGTTCAGATGCTTGCTTATGGTGCGCGGACTTATCCCGAGTTCTTTGCCTATCTTTTCTGCTTCCGCCGTGGTAAATTGATTGGGTAGCATCTGTAGGAGGAACAAGGGGCTGATTTTTGCTCCTTGCTTGCGTTCCTTCTTCTCCTCGGGACGCAGACGGCTGTAGAGGGACGATGTCTGCATGGTGAGGTAGAAGATGTAGGTAAGTCCCCACCGCAGGTCATCGTCGTCGATGGTGATGACCGTGTCTGCCACCACCTCCTCGGCTGTGACGGCTCCGTCGTATCGGCGCAATAGGGCGATAATCATCAGCATACGATACAGGTTGAGGCGTGAGCGCACGATCGGTGACCGCAGGCCATTCTCGGGAGAGATGATCGTGATGAAGCTCAACAGCTGGCTGTAAAACTTGTTGATATATTCCCGCTGCTCGTTGCTGAGCATCAGGCGGGGGAGCTCCTCTTCGGGCTTTCCGTCATACACCCTCAATGCCTCCCACAGCGCTGTCAGCCGCTCGCGCTGATTGCCATACACGATGTTCATCGCCTCGGCCGTGGCCTCGTCCATCTCGTCGCGCATGGTGCTCTTGCCTGGCAGGTTGTGGTAGATGAAGCGGGTCGAGAGCCCGTCCTCGAGGTTGGGTATGAATACCTGCACCGCCGACATCGTGCCTGTGGCCACGAAGGCCAGTCGCGTGCGTTCGATGCGGTAGTCCTCATCGTCGGTCTTGCGTGCGGTGTGCAGGGTTTCCTCGTTCTGCGCAGCCAGCATCATGTACTTGAAGTCGCCGAAGGCGGTGCGGTCGGCAGCATTCAGCTCGGCCAGCTCGGGGACGAATAGGTACGAGATGTACGGGCCATTGGCATAGAGCAATTTGTAGTAGTTCGCTGCCGTGGTCTTCGCAGGGAGCGAGTGCGTACGGCGCAGCGGTGGCTGGGGCTCGTCCACCTCCTCTGCTATGTCGTTGATGTCGATCAGCTGCGATGTGTCGCGTCGCGCTTCGCCCTCGCGCTGCTTGCTGAGGCGGGCGTATCGCTTGAGCCTCTTGCGGTAGTCGGCCATCTCCTGAGCCGACTCGGCGCAGACAATCTCATTGATGTCGCTCACTAGGCTGGCCACGTCGCCTACAGCGCCCTTGCCCGAGGCCGACGGACCTACGCAGATGTGCATCATGCCCAAGGAGTAGAGCTTACGCTCGTGACGCACACGCACATTGCTCATGGCCGAGCCCAACGTAGGCATCATGGCTGCCAGTAGCATCGTGCGTATGTCGGGGTCCTCATAGAGGGCGAGCACGTCGCGTATCATCTTGGGCAGCGACTGCCACATCGAGTCGGGCAGGGCACAGGGCACTGTTATGCCGTCCTCATCGTCCATGGTTCTCATCAGCGCCAGTGGGTCTGCTACGTATCCCTTGGTTACTTCACTTAGCAGGGGAAATCGCTCCTGCTGTTCCTCTCTCAGTGTGTCGGTAAACGACACGGTTTGACTAGAAACTTTTGTCATATTAAAAAGATTTAAGAATTAAATTCGCCGCAAAGATAATACATAAAAAATACATCATCCAAACATTTGATACAGAACTTTTTACGAATATTTCGAAACTTTTGCTCTAATGTTTTGGAACTTTTCTAACAATACATTATCTTTGCAACACAAAGAGAAAAAGTTTTCTCACCGCAGAGGCGAATCGTCGTCATCGCAGAGGCGAAGCAGCCTCTCCGCGGAGGCGAGGCACTCTCTCCGCGAAGACAAAAAGCATCGGGTAGAGCTCGGCAGGAAAATGGTTTAAGTGATTAATAGTCAACAAAATAACGAAAAACTCACAATTATGGCAAAAAAAACAGCAAAGAGCGCAATCAAGTGTCGCGCCACAAGTCGTCATCTGCTCAATGGAACCCAGCGGGGAGGCGTCGAGGGCATCCGTGTCACCGTATCCTATTCGCAGAAGCACACCCTGGCCGACATGGCCGAGACGATCAACGATAAGTGCACCGTCAATGTCGCCGACGTGTACGCCGTGTGGAACGCCATGGAAGGCGAGATCGTGCGCATCCTCAGCCAGGGCGGTCGCATCGAGCTGGGCAGCCTGGGCGTGCTCTCGCTCGAGATTGGCACCCGTGAGCTCAAGAGCGTCGATGAGGGCATCACCAGCAAAGACATCGTGGCCAAGGGCATCACCTTCGCCCCCTCCAAGAAGCTCAAGCAGGCGATGGCCGACTTCGCCTTCGAGTGCGATGGCCTCGTGACGAAGCCCTTCGACGATGACCAGATGATGCGCGCCCTCGAGGAGTACCTCGGCAAGAAGCCCTGCATCATTCCCCGCGTCTTCGCCACCTTGTGCCACTGCAGCTCCAGCACCGCCTACCGTCGCATCAATGAGCTCGTGGCCGACGGCGTGCTGCGCAAGAGCGACCTCGCACCGGGCTCCTATGAGTGGGCCGACGAGGAGGAGTAAGGCGCTGGTCAGTTCCATGTTTCGACATACGCCGATGTCACAAAAAAGATTACGCACGACACCCTGTGCGTAATCTTTGTTTTATGTACTGATATCTAATGGGTTGCAGTGCGTAATCGTGCGCTAAACGTGCTGTAGATTTACTATTTGAGATAATTTACATACTATTTGTATCTTTGAGACAAATCTCGAAGATACTTTCATTCGCTTTGAAAAATTTTCAAGTAAACTTAATATTTCTCGCTCATTTATTTGTATCTTTGCACCGAATTATGTAAAGATGTAAACTGCGCTTTGCAATAAACCATGAAATAAGCAAAAATAACTATATTACTAACTAAATTCCAACATTCATGAAAAGACAAAACTTTTTGAGAAGCACGCTATGCCTACTCTTAGGATTGGTGTGCCATGTGGTGTGGGCACAAGCGGTGATATTTCCGCAAGCCCAACAGCCTGGACCGGCTGTTGTGATGACGGTGGACGATGGCTACACCATCGGTAACAACCTCTTCACTGCCAAGTTTGTGAAGGCCGATGGTAAACTTACCTTCGGCGGTAGTGAAGCGCTCGGTCTTATCGCCGGCAGCGAAATCTTCAAGGTGCAGTTGGGTGACGGCACTGAGGTTCCAGCTTCGGCATTCACCTTAGGTGAAGTTGTAACTGAAGCTCTCGTTGGTAACAGCGAGGCTGTGAAGGCTGCTCGCCGCTACAATGGTCAGCAGATTAAGGCTACCTTTACTCACAGTAGCGGCCTTGCGATTGAGTGGCGTGCCGTGCTACGCGATGGTTCTCACTACCTCCGCACTGAGATGGATATCAAGAACCCCGGTACTGAGGGTATTGCTATGAATAGCATCACCCCCATGATGTACACTGTGCAGAACGTTGATGGCGAGAAGGCTCCTGCCGTTGTGGGCAACACTCGCGGTGCAGTCATCGCCAGCGACAAGATCTTTGCAGGCGTAGAAACTCCTACGGCCTACAACATGGCTGGCGAGGCTACTGACTTGGAGGCATTCGTATTCAAGGCATGGGACGGTGCTTCGTCTTGGGCTTGGGCTCCCGAGGAGGCGGAGATTCCCTCAGACATCAAAAATCTTTCTCAATATGCAAAAGATGCAGTGAATGCTTCACGCGGTTACCTCATCTTCCGCGAGACAGGTGACTACACCATCACGCTCGACTACACCAGTGGTAGCAACCGCTTGCAGATCCTGGGTGTGGACATCCTTGATGTGAATGGTAATGTGGTGGACACAGACTATCACTTCGGCTTCACTGGTGGTAGCGACAGCAATCGCGACTATACCGTAACAGTCTCTGAGGTGGGTGCCTACATGCTACGCATCTTCGTGACCAATGCTGGTAGTGGAGAGGGATATAGTAGCAAGGGTACTATCACCTATAGCAAGAAGGTGACTCTGCCCGAACTCGTTTACGACTTGGCTTCTACCCAGACTCCTTACGTAACTCCCGAAATTCAGGAGCCCGAGACGTTGCTTGAGATTACTCCCGAGGAGGGTGCTCTCACAGCATCGCAGCGCAAGCAGACTCAGTGGACATCGGGCCTCAGCCAGTTCTCTGATTGGACAAAAGCTATCCCTGAGGGCATGAGCACTCCCACCGCTTCGGCTATCTACCTCGACAAGCACTATACCATCGAGGCGGGTAACTTGAGCGTGGTATTTGACTATACTGGTGGCTCTCACGGTTTGAATATGCTTGGTGTGCAACTCATCAGCACTGACGGTGTGGTGAGCAAAGACTATCACGTAGGCTTTACTGGCGGCTCTGACCGCAACAACACCTATTCTCTTGTTGTCCCCAGCACAGGCGACTACATCGTGCGTATGTTTGTGGACAAGAAGTCCGATGGTGTCGATGGCGCTGGTAACATAGACTTCACTCTGACAGCGTTCACCTATGATAAGATAAGCATTGAGGTCGGTGCGTCCGATACTTGGACCTCGGCATGGACAGACTTTGCTAACTGGACAGGCACGCTCCCCGAAGGAACTACTGCCACAGGTACAGCTAAGTACATCGACAAGAATTATCTTATTGATGCAGGTAAATTGAGCGTACTCTTCGACTATACAGGTGGCAACCATGGACTTTACATGTTGGGTGTTCAGGTGTTGGATTTCAATGGTAAAGTTGTGTCTGAAGAGTTCAAGAATGGCTTCACAGGCTCAAGCAGTACCGTAACTTATACCGTTACTGCGCCTAAGGCAGGATTATACACTGTACGTTATGTTGCAGACTATCGTAATGGCGGTACTGACACCAACGGTGACATCACTCTCTCACTTGCAGAGCTTGAGGCAGTTGAGGTTGATGTGCTCGGTATCATTGGCGAAGATGAGACCCTTGCCGATGCATGGACACCCTCAGATTGGAAGACAATGCCTGCTGATGAAGTTCCTAATCGTGTAAACGAGGCGGGTTGTACCGATGAGAACGCTCGCGTCATTAAGCAGCAGATTACCATCACCTCGGCCGGTGTGCTGAGCGTCGAGTTCCTTTATGCATCAGGAAGTGCCCGCCTCAACATGGTAGGTGTGGACCTTTTGGATGCTACAGGCAATGTGGCTGTGGATGACTACCACGCAGGATATACGGGTACAGAAAAGAGTGCAAACGTATATAAATTCAATGTATTTGCACCTGGTACCTATACTATTCGTTACTTTGCTGACAATTCAGAGAATATCAATTCTACGGGTAACATCAACCTCAAACTCTCTGTTGATTACACCCTCCACCTCGTAGCTCCTGCTACTACGCCAATCTCTGGTAAGTGGAGCCGTGTGACTACATTGAAGGCTGACGAGGAGTGGAACATCGGTGCCGTAGTGGGTGTGATTGCTCCCGGACAGGCTCGCCGCTCGTTCCTCTGCTACTCAGAGCGTGAGCGTGCAGTGCCCTGGCGTGCAGTGCCTGCCTACATCTCTTGGTACGAGATTAACATCGACCGCAACAATGCCGCTCCTGGATCTGAGCACGAGAACTTTACCGAAGAGGACTGTTTGCCCATCCTCCGCGAGTGGAAGGCTCAACTCTACGACAAGTATGGTGAGGCTCCCTACGCCTTCGTATGGGACGATGGTTGGGATACCTATGGTGAGTGGCAGTTCCACTCAGGATTCCCCAATGGCTTTACCAATATGGACAAGATCGGTCGCGAGATGGGCGCTGGTCAAGGTGCTTGGCTCGGCCCGGTAGGTGGCTATGGCACTTCGGGTGGCTATCGTAAGAACTATTGGAACTCGACCAAGACGGGTGGCATGCAGCTCTCTAACCCCCTCTACTACGAGGTATTTGTGAATGCTGTGACCAACTTACTCCATGGTTATGGCTACGACTTCCGCTTCTTCAAGTTCGACGGCATCTCAGCGCAGTTCTCATCGGTAGGCCCCGATCCTGGTGCTGTAGGTAACGAGAATGCCGAGGCCATCATCATGGCCGAGAAGGTATTGCGTAGCATCAAGGAAGATGTGTTCCTCAATACTACCGTAGGCACATGGGCTTCGCCCTTCTGGTTCCAACACACCGATGCTATCTGGCGTCAGGAGAAGGACGATGGTACTATCGGTAACAACAGCAATAACCGTGAGAACTGGATTACCTACCGCGACCGCTTGGTATACCAGAACTACGTGCAGAACTCACCGCTTTGCCCCATCAACACCTTGATGACCCACGGATTCATCTTCACCGAGTTTGGCGGTCCTGCTGGTTTCAGCCGCGACTGGAAGTCTGTACTTAACGAGCTCCGCTGCGCCTTCGCCTGCGGTTCGGGCATGGTAGAGTTGTATAACGACTATAAGTTGACCAACGAGCTCGTGAACCCCGCTACCGGTAAGGCTGGTGAACTCTGGGGCGAGATTGCCAAGTGTATGCAGTGGCAGCGCAAGAATGCCGATGTGCTCCCCGACATCCACTGGGTGGGTGGCAACCCCTGGACAGGCGCTAAGGCTGAGGTTTACGGCTGGGCAGCATGGAACGGACAGAAAGCAGTGCTCACACTCCGTAACGGTGCCAATGATGCACAGGAGTTTACCTTTACCTTGCGTGAGGTGCTCGAAATCCCTGAGTATATCACAAGTTCAACCATCACCTTCACCAAAGCATTTGACGACCAAGCAGCGCTCACTGGATTCGCAGAGGGTGAACAACTCGATATCGACGCTGAGATTACTGTAACTATTCCAGGTTCATCGGTATATGTGTTTGATGGTAGTGAGAAGACTGTCAAGGCAGAGAGCATCACCCTCAGCACTGAGAACGATGTGCGCGAGGTGCCTGCCAACAAGACCTTGAAGATAAATGCGGTAGTTTCACCTACCGATGCTAACCAATCACTGACTTGGACCAGCAGTAACACCGAAGTGGCTATTGTGGATAACGGCATCATCACTCCCGTAGCTGAGGGTGAGGTGACCATCACAGCTACCGCCAAGGATGGCTCGGACGTTTCTGCAAGCATCACAATCACCGTGACTCCCAAGGTATATACACTGGCAGTGCTCGGTACAGACAACAATGGCGCAGGCGCTAGCCATGGCGACAAGCAATATGCCAACGGTGCTTCAGTGGCTATGGACTTCGACCTTGCCACACTCCAGGCAAACACTGTTGCTGGCATGATGGCTATGGTCAATGTAGTGGGCGAGACCATCTACATCAGCTATATGCCTTCTACCACTCAGTTCTACACCATCAAGAATGGTCACGGTGGCTACGTGAGCTTGGCTCCCGACTATTGCGATGAGGATGGCTACCTCAAGTTGACTAATAGCTCAAGCATCAAGGATAGAAGAGGTCTTTGGGCTTTTGTGGGTAATGAAACTGATGGTTACCAAGTCTATAACTACACAACTGGTCTCTCAAAGGTATTGGGTATGACAGGTAGTGAAGGTAATGCACGCGCATCAATGGTTGCTCCTGATGCTGAAGGTTATAAGACAATCTTTGACGGCAACATTAAGTTTGACGGCACCGATGGTCGCATCAAGATTCAAGGCTCTGCTAACAACTACTGGAACAAGCGTGGCGACTACCTCGCTCTTTGGAATAGCAGTGATGCTGCAGGCGATGACCAAGGTAGTAAGTTCTACATCAACGCTGTAAATTATAACGACTACGTTGATGAAATCATTCCCATCACTCCCGAAGCGAAGGAAGAACTCGATGCTTCATTGATTCAGGGTGTAGCCTCATTCACTCCCGACAATGCCAACACCTTGTGGTATAAGACCTCAGCTATGGCTACAGGCGTTAGCTATCCCTGGATGGAGTATGCGCTTCCCTTGGGTAACGGTGAACTTGGCTGTATGGTATTCGGTGGCGTATTGAAGGAGGAGATTCAGTTCAACGAGAAGACCCTCTGGAGCGGCCCTGCCAATGTGGTAGGTGCTGGCGGTGGTAACCGTACCTACTTCAACTTTGGCTCGTTGTTCATCAAGAACCTTGACGAAACCATCTCTGAAGGTGTGACCGACTATGTGCGCTACCTCGACATCGAAGAGGGTGTGGCAGGTGTGCAATTCACCAACAAGAATGGTACCAAGCAGACACGCAAGTACTTCAGCTCAGCTCCCGCCCAGGTGATTGCAGCACAGTACAAGAGCGAAGGTACCGACAAGATGCACCTCCTCTTTAAGTTGGAGGCTGAAAGCGAACTTGATGCGAAGTACGTAACCAATAACAGCAATGTGAAGTATGAGAATGGCATGGCTTCATTCTCTGGTGCACTGACTGCTGTCAACTATGCTGCTCGCGTACATGTTTATGCAGACAACAATGCTGAAATCATCACAACCGACAACGGCATTGAGGTAAGAAACGCTTCTGAAGTAACTTTCTACCTCAAGGCTGCAACAAACTTCAATGGTGATGTCGCTGAAGTCAACAACTACTTCACTGCAGATACTCCCGCGGAAGTCAACGCCAAAGCTAAGACTACTATTGAGGAGGCTCACACTAAGGGTTACGCAACGGTAAAATCTGCACATGTAGCAAACTTCAAAGAAATTACGGGTCGTATGACACTCGACCTCGGGCTTACTACTCCTACGGTAGACACAAAGACTTTGGTGGATAATTACTATCCTAATAACACCGAGGGGACAAGCACCAGCAACGACCATCTCTTCTTGGAACAACTCTACTTCCACTATGGTCGTTACCTCGCTATCAGCTCAAACCGTAACCCCATCGCAGCCCCCAACAACCTGCAAGGTATCTGGAACGACCGTGCATCTGACTCTCCCTGGAACTCTGACGTTCATACGAACATCAACATCCAGATGAACTACTGGCCCACCGAGATCACCAACCTCAGTGATTTGCACAAGCCCTTCTTGAACTTCATCATCCGTGGTGCACAGAGCGAGGGTTGGAAGAAGGTTGCCGAAAAATACAACGGAGGTCAAGGCTGGAGCGTGCTCACCGAGACTTCACTCTATAACAGTATGAGTGAGTGGGGTAGCAACTACCTCGTGGCCAATGTATGGTACACCAGCCACCTCTGGATGCACTATCGCTATACTCAGGACAAGGAGTTCTTGAAGCAAGCATTCCCCGTAATGTGGAGCGCTGCAGAATTCTGGTTCCACCGCTTGATCCCTGATAAGGGATATGATAGCGCTACGCAGAACAGTGGTTATAAGGGCACTGCTTATAAGTTTGACCCCGATGGCACTTATGTGGCGCCTAACGAGTATAGCGCCGAGCAAAACGCTCATAATAGCGAAGATGGTACGGCTCACGCACAGCAGATGATCAGTTATCTCTTCCAGAACATTTCGGATGCTATCAAGATTCTCGGTCGTGAAAACATAAACTTGACCGATGAGCAGATTGCAACGCTCAATGACTACTTGGCGAAGACCGATAAGGGCTTGCATACAGAGGTTTACACTGCAAACACTGCCCTCAATTCCCAGTGGACCAACCCCCGCAATGGTGTAAACCAAGGCGACATCATCCTCCGTGAGTGGAAGTATAGCCCCTATGACGTAAGTGATGACCCTGGCCACCGTCACCTCTCACACTTGATGGCCCTCTTCCCCATGGACCAGATTACTCCCGAGAGCGAGTTCTTCGAGCCTGCGGTGAACTCACTCAAGCTCCGTGGCGATGCTGCTACAGGTTGGTCAATGGGTTGGAAGGTGAACCTCTGGGCACGTGCCCAGGATGGTGATCACGCACACCTTATTATTAAGAACGCGTTGAAGCACTCTACCGACTATGGCACCAACGCTGGTGCAGGTGGTATCTACTACAACCTCTTCGACTCACACGCACCCTTCCAGATTGACGGTAACTTCGGTGTATGTTCAGGTATCGCAGAAATGTTGATGCAGAGTGCTCACGGTTACATCAACGTGCTTCCTGCATTGCCCACAGTATGGGAAAGAATCGGTGCTGTGACTGGCATGAAGGCTATGGGTAACTTTACCGTTGACTTCAACTGGAAGGATGGTAAGGCACAGCAGGTGACTATCGTAAGCAATGCAGGTGCAGAGCTTAAGGTACGTTGCAACCGTGGTGCTATGGACATCGCCAACGCAATGATTACCGTTGATGGTGAAGAAGTGACTGTAGAGGTTGACGAGAATGGCATCGCTACCATTCCTTGCGCAAAGGGTGATGAGGTAGTTATCGACTTCACTCAGGAGCGCACCCCTGAAGAGCCTGCAGAGTTTAGACAATATTGGACAGCTAGCCCGTTAGCTCCTTGGAACGCTACAGCCCTCGCAGCTGGCGAGTATCCTGAAGCTGTATCTGTAAATGGTTTGGCAGTACACAAGGCTGAGACTGCTGTTGTTGCTCCTGTCGCTGGCAATGTTACTGCTACTTTCGTGTTCTCTGGTGGTAGCCACAAGTTGAACATCCTTGGTGTAGACCTCGTGAATGCCGAGGGCACAGTGGTAGCTTCAGATTATCACCATGGCACCACGGGTGGAAGCCATAGTAACAACGTCTATACATTGAACAATGTACCTGCAGGTGAGTACACCTTGCGCTACTTTGTAGGTCAAGGTAATGGTGATGCGTTGAACCAGACTAATGGTGCTATCACCGTAACTGGTCTGAACATTCCTGGCGCAGCCGCTTCTAACCTCCCCAAGGCTGGCAAGTACTATCGTATCGGCTATGACTTTGGTGGCAATGTAGGTGTGCTGTATATGCAGAGCACCAATTCATCTGTGAAGGGTCTTGCCATGACTGCCGAGAAGGGCGAAGGCTCTATCTTCTTTGTAGAGGATGTAAATGGTAACCTCAGACTGAAGTCTATCAGCACAGGTAAGTACCTGAAAGAAGATGGTGGTACACGTGGTTTGCAAACCGAAGGTGGTAACGTAACCTTCACTGAAGGTACAGTCGAGGGTAAGGTTAAGATTGCTGCAACATCATACCTCCATGCTGCTCGTAGCAATGACAACTACTATATTGACCATTGTGGTAGTGATAATGGCAATGATGCAGCACATGACTTCATCGTTGAGGAGGTAAAGGTGCGCACACTCACCGTAGAGGGTCCCGCTAATGCAGGTGCTACTGCTACATGGAATGGCGCAACCAAGGCACTTCCTGCTGTATGGACAGTGTTCAATGGTTTGGGTATTACCGATTCTCAGCTTACCATCAATAGCAATAGCCACACGCTTACAGGCCTGTATGAGAAGGGTATTAAGGTGTCAACTCCTGTGGAGATTGCCACATTGACATCTAACCGTACCTTCACTGCAGAGTTCGCTCCTGCATTCCTTTCTACCACCTATGGCGAGAAGTGGGTACGCCTAAGCAACTGCTCTAACAAGAACTATTGGGCAACAACGGAGACCACTTCGACTGAGGTTAAGGGTAAGACCGCAACACTCGACTATGCTGATGAGAAGCAGTTGTGGTGCCTTGTAGGTACTGCTGAGAGCTTCGTACTCTACAACAAGGCTGCAGGTAACACAAAGGCACTCAAGGTGACCGCAGAAACCTATGGTAATGGTAGCTTGGCAACTCTTGAGAGTGATACCGAAGCAAGTTGGAAGTTGATTGAGCAAGACTTTGGTTATGCTCTTGTTCCTACACATAACACCAATACCTCTAACTTGGGTATCAATATGTATGGTGGTGCTGGTGGTGAACTCAAACTCTATGCTACTGGTGCAAGCAACACAGGTAGCTACTGGATGGTAGAGATGGCCGATGTGAACAAGCCTTTGACACTCAACGTAGAGGTTGATAAGGTTTGGGAGAGCAGCCCCCGTGTGGCAGAACTCACCTTCACCGTGAATGGTAAGGCAAGCACTACCCGCATTCTTAACAGTGTAGCAGGTCAGGCACTCTATCTCCCCGTAGGCGCTACCTATGAGGTTTCTTCAATGACCTATCGCGGATACACCTTCAACGGTTGCACCGAGAATGACGGAGTAGTTACAGTATCTTACACTGCTAATGATGAGCGTACGCTCTACTACTCACCCAGAGACGGACATCCCTATCGTATCCCCGCTATCGCAACCGCACCCAATGGTGATATCTTCGCAATCTGTGACTATCGTCCTTGCGGTAATGATATAGGTTATGGTGAGGTAGACCTCGTATGCCGTGTATCTTCAGACAATGGTGTAACATGGACTGAGGAGCGTACCATCGCTGACGGACTTGGACATATCAACGACGGTATCTGGAAGATGGGCTATGGTGACCCCGCTATCGTAGCTGACCGCGAAAGCAACAAGGTGCTTGTGATGAGCGTGTGTGGTAACCGCACTTGCTGGGATGGTAACTATGGCGAAGGTGGAGAGAACGAAAATCCCAACCGTATCTCACGCCTCTACATCGAACACGATGGTGAGAAGTGGGTATATGGACAGCCTGAAGAGGTGACCTATGACATCTATCCCAAGTTTGTGGACAAGGATGGCAACGTACATGCTGCATCCATGTTTATCGGTGCCGGTAAGATCTGTCAGAGCCGCGTAGTGAAGAAGGGCGAGTACTATCGTCTGTACTGCGCTGTATGGAACGTAACCAAGACTCAGCGTCAGCACCACAACTATGTCATCTACTCTGATGACTTCGGTCAGACTTGGAACGTGCTCGGTGATCTCGGTTATGAAAACAGTGCTTCAAAGTGGGGTAACGAACCTAAGGTTGAGGAACTTCCCGATGGTACTGTAGTCCTCTCAAGCCGTAAATACAATGGTCGTTACTTTAACCTCTTCACCTTCGCTGATGATACCTATACAACGGGTTCTTGGATGGGCGAAGTAGGAAGTAATGAGGTAGAGGGTGGCCTCAGCTTTGGTGGCAACAGCACCAATGGTGAAATCTACAAGGTGAAGGCTATCCACAAGGTGAGCGGTCGCATCTGTGACCTTATGTTCCAGTCAATACCTACAGGTGGTGGCCGAGACAATGTGGCTATCTATTATAAGGAGATGGAGTACAACGAGGATGGTACCAACAAGTACACATCTACCACTTTTGCACAGGGCTGGACCAAGGGTATCCACGTGAGCACCAAGGGCTCATGCTACTCTACTATGATCAGTCAGGCCGATGGCCGCATCGCCTTCTTCTTCGAGGAGGAGCCTAGCGGTTACTGCATGGTATATATCCCCTATACCATCGAGGAACTTACTGATGATGCTTATACTCTCTATACCGTAAACAGCACCATCGGTGAGTACAAGATCGGTACCTTCTACGCTTCTGAGGCGATGGCTATTCCCGAGGGTGTGCAGGCTTACGTGGCAAAGAATGCTCCTGCAAATGGTGAGCTCGTCATGACCGAGCTTACAGGCATCATTCCTGCTCACACTGGTGCAGTGATTCGCAGTGAGGTGGCTAAGACCTATAACTTCATTCCCTCAATCAGCTATGGCAATGCCATAGAGGGCAACATGCTCGTGGGCTTCGAGGCTGCAGACAACAAGGATGGCAGCAAGAAAGCGGTAACCGTAGCAGAGGACTACACCACCTACGTACTTGCAGTAGAGAACGAGAAGGCTGGCTTCTACCGTAAGGAAAAGGGTACATTCTATGTCTTTAACAACAAGGCTTATTTGGATCTGACTGAAGCCGCTCAGGGTGTACGCTCACTCGCCATCCGCTTCGAAGGTGACGGAAGCACAGGAATTGAAAATTCAGAATTGAAAATTCAGAATTCAGAATTCATCTACGACCTGATGGGTCGCCGCGTAGAGAACCCCGCCAAGGGCGTATACATCGTTGGTGGACGCAAGGTAGTGATTAAGTAAACAGACCCCCTCAGTCCTTCGGACAGCTCCCCCTCTATGGGGAGCGCCTCCGGAGGGTGTAAATAAAAAAGTATAAACATAAAACCTCTTCTAACTCCACCGATGTCGGGAGTTCTCCCCATAGAGGGGTGTTAGAGGGGTTCCTCAAAATCAAAAGATATGGAAAAGAAACAATACATCGCCCCCATGATGGAGGCAGCAGAGATCGAGGCACAGACCATGATGGCAGCCTCAGAAATAAAAGTTGATGTCTATGACGCGACTACTGACCAAGATGCCAAGATGGCTGGTGAACGTCGCGGCTCATGGGGCTCTCTGTGGAACTAACCCACTAGCCCAAGCGTGACAATCCTATTTGGATAGTTTGCAAGACAGGCCCGAAGGAACCCCCTTCGGGCTTTCTTTATGCACCATCCGAAAAGGATATGCTCCAAAAGTGTTGATTATCCGAAAAATAGCACTATCTTTGCGCAATAATAATAATAATAATAATAATTGCGGCCAAAAATCGTAAGAAAACAACACAAAAATAACAACAATTTATGAGAAAACACATCGTTCCCGCACTCATCGCCCTGATGCTGTGCCTCCCCCTCGCCCTACAGGCCAAGGTGGAACATCTGTTGCCCTTGCCGCAGGAGATTACTGCGACCGAGGGCGTTGCTGCATTCACACTGAGCGGCAATGTGACAATCAACTATGCTGATGGTGTTGAGCCGTGCGCATTGCTCGAAGAGTTCTTCACCACAAATGGTTGCACCCTTGCTCAGGGGGGTAAACCTGTCAACGTAAGCCTTGTGGAGAGCATCGATGGAGCCTACGACTACGAACTCCATGGCTACGAGAACGAGGCTTACACCTTGGGGATTACAGCCAACGAAATCAACATCACTGCCGTGACCGCAACAGGTGTCATCCGTGCGGCACAGACCCTCACCCAGCTTGCCGAGGGATGGGATGGCACGCCTGCACTGGAGGCATTGACCATGAAGGACTGGCCTGCCTTCAAGCTCCGTGGTTATATGCACGACGTGGGCCGCTCGTTCATCTCTATCGACGAGTTGGTGAAGCAGATTGAGCTCTTCTCAC
Organism: Bacteroidaceae bacterium; assembly: GCA_017555875.1. Taxonomy (GTDB): domain Bacteria; phylum Bacteroidota; class Bacteroidia; order Bacteroidales; family Bacteroidaceae; genus UBA1189. The sequence continues at coordinate 57,516 of JAFZFN010000032.1, read as the reverse complement.
GCTTCAAGGTGAACACCTTCCACTGGCACCTCACCGAGAACCAGGCATGGCGCTTCGAGGTGAAGGCTTATCCCGAACTCACCGCTGATGCAAGCATGACCCGCTTCCCCGGTCAGTACTACACCCAGGAGGACTGCAAGCGCCTGATGGCAGTGGCCAAGAAGCACGGTGTCATCGTTATCCCCGAGATTGATATGCCCGGTCATAGCGAGGCGTTTACCGAAGCTATGGGCTTTGGCATGCAGACCGAGGAGGGTAAGGTAGCGCTCAAGAAGATTCTAGACGAGGTGGCCGAGGTGTTTGCTGGCGTTCCCTACTTCCACATCGGTGGTGACGAGGTGTCTACTACGGCGGCTTACCTTAACGAAATGATTGCTTACGCCGAGAGCAAGGGCGCGAATGTGAAGGGTGGCCTCTGGAACCCCATCAATGGCATCGGTCAGGATGCACTGAGACATAGCTTGGCACAGATGTGGGGCACACGCGGCTACCTGGCATCGGGCAAGGCCAACATCGACTGCCGATACAACTATACCAACCACTTCGACGTGTTTGCCGACCTCGTAGGTATCTATAAGAGCAACATCTACTACCACCAGCAGGGTACTCCTGAGGTGGCTGGTGCCATCTCGGGCTGTTGGAACGACCGCAAGGTGGCCGATGAGGAGGCTATCATGGCACAGAACAACGTATGGGCCAATGTTATCGCTACAGCCGAGCGTGCTTGGATGGGTGGTGGTAAGCAGTATATCGACAACATGACCAACACACCCAACAACCTTAAAGTTGACGGCGGTCATGGTGGTGTGATGCTCCCCAACTCGGGCGACGAGTATGAGGAGTTCAAGAGCTGGGAGACCCGCTTCCTCTTCCACAAGGCCAACTCGCTGAAGGGTGAGCCTATTCCCTATGTGAAGCAGACCAACGTGCGCTGGCGCATCACTGATGCTTTCCCCAATGGTGGCTCCGAGACTGCAGCCTTCGGCCCCGAGACAGCAGGCACGACAGCTTCGACCGACCTGCTCCCCGAAACCTTCGTGCATGACGGACAGACCTACTACACCGGTATGGCTACCGGTGCGGGTATTTACCTCGCTCACACATGGGGCAACAGCATCATTGATGCTTACTACAGTAATCCTCAGTTCAATCACACAGCTTATGCGTGGACCTATGTGTACTCGCCCGAGGAGCAGGAGGTGGGTGCACAGATTGAGTTCCAGAACTACAGCCGCTCAGAGCAGGATGGTGCAGCTCCCGCAGGCAAGTGGGACCACTTCGGTTCTAAGATATGGATCAATGGCGAGGAGATTGCTGCTCCCACATGGGACAACACTGGCGTGAGCGTCAGCAGCAAGGAGGTTGAGCTGAAGAACGAGAACTTCCCCGGCCGCAAACCCATCGAGGTGACCCTCAAGCAGGGCTGGAACAAGGTGTTCCTCAAGCTCCCCTACTTCAACAAGGGCTACCGCCTGAAGAAGTGGATGTTTACCTGCGTGTTCACCGACACGGAGGGTGTAAACGCCGTTGAGGGCCTCATCTACTCGCCCAACCAATGCATGGACGAGGCTACTGAGGCTGTAGCCGCAGAGATCAGCAATATCAAGCGCGACCGTGGCAACTACATCGGTACTGCCGTAGGCCTGTGGCCCGAGAGTGCAGCGGCAGCACTTGATGCCAAAGTACGAGAGGTTGAGGAGTCTTATGCTACCACAATGACAGATGAGCAGCGTGCCGCACAGGCAGCAGCGCTCCAGACTGCATGGGCAGAGTTTGTGGCATCGCTCACCGAAGCCAATATGAACCAGCCCGTAAGTGGCAACTATTATCGCATGTACACTCCGCTTCGTGCCAATCGCTATGCTACAGGTAATGGTGCGGATGCTGCCATCACAGGCCCCACTGAAGCTACCACCAAGGCCTCTATCTGGAGATTTGTAAAGCGCAGTGGCAATGATAATTCATTTGATATCATCAACGTGGCTGATGGCACCTATATCTCACCTGCAAGCAACAACAATACTGCGCTGAAGACTGTGGTTGCTCAGCCCGATGCCGGATGGACTATCAAGAAGGCCGAGACTACGGGTAATGTGATTGTCGTGAGTGGTGACGTACAGTTCAACCAACAGAAAGATGGTAACCTCTATCTGCTCAACTGGGGTAGCGGAACCAACACCACTGATGATGGATGCGAGTACCGTCTTGTGGATGTCACCGACCAAATTCCTCCTCAGCCCCTTGTAAAGCTTGTCGATTTGACAAAGGAGACCTACCCCTATGCCGTAGATGCCAATCTTGCAAGTAAAGTGTTTGCTCAGGAGAATATCACCATCGCATTGGATGTCGTGATGCCTGCTTCATTGGCTGGCAACACACGTTATGCATTGGTGTGTGCAGCGGACCCTACGAAGGGGGTTACTGGAGCCACCAAGACCAATTCGCCTTACATCGCCTATGGTCTTAATGGTAGTAACCCCGCCTATTTGCCCTCATCTGCAAGTGGAGACAAGTTCACTTATAGAGATTTTGCTTTCACAGGAAACACTACATATAAAGTAGTTTATGTCATTGACAGAACCAACAGGCAGTTCTCAATCTATGTTGATGGAGCATTGAAGAGTACTGCAACCTATCCTGTTGTTGAATATGAACTCCAATCCTTCAGTAACTTCGCCAGTAATGCCAATGCAAAGCTCTATGTGGGTGGTGGTGTAGTAAGCAGTAATGCTCAATACGATAAGTTTGGCGGAAAGGTGCGCTCTGTGCAATTCTTCGATGGTGCGCTCACTGCTGCTAAGGTGGCACAGTTGGAGTACCCCACATTGCCAGAAGATGTCATCCTTGAGAATGCCGTGACAGCACATGCCAATATGAACATCTTCGGCTTGCAGCGTTACCTCGGCTTGGTGCAGAATGCAGGTACGGGCATCGAGGGTAATGGCCAGTTTGTATGTAACTACCCTGCAAGCACTAGTCAGGAGAGCGGTAATGCCTATGCAAATATGATTGATGGCAACTACACGACCTTCTTCCACAGTGGATATGGCAATACCATAGGTGAGGGTAGTCACTACCTGCAGGCCGACTTGGGCAAGAAGGTGAACAGCTTTCGCTTCTACTTCAAGAAACGTAGCCAGAACAACAACAATCGCCCCACAAAGATTACTATCGAGGGGTCTAACGATAAGGCTACTTGGAATGCCGTAACCGTTATCAGCAGTGGCTTCCCCACCGATGACACCGTGCTCGACTACTACTCTGAGGAGGTTTCAAGCGAGACCGCCTACCAACATTACCGTTTCACAGTGAATTCAACAAACAATAGTACTGTGTTCTATACCTTTTCGGAATTCTACATCCTCCCCAGCGTGAGCAAGGTGGTGGAGACTTTCGATGCCGTACGTGCTTATCGTGCAGGCGTTTCTGTTGAGACTGCAACAGCATTGAACAATGCCTATGCTTGGAACAAGGGACTCAACGAAGGGTCACCCATCGTAGGCGTGGAATCATATATCTATGCCGATACCTACAAGAACGGTGAGTTCGTCAACCGCTTCTTCTATAATAATAATGGTTCGCTGGCAACTGCTACTGGCTCGCAGAACGAGGATGCCTTCATCTGGATTCCTGCAATGACCGAAGATGGCAAGTACAACTTCAAGAACAAGACTGGCAAATACTTTGCTCATAAGGGCATGAGCGACAATGCACACAACTTTACTGTGTCTACTGAGAATACTCACCACATGGGTGTCACCTTGCACACACAAGGTAGCAACTACTTTGTTATCAAGAATGCCGATGGCGGATTCGACCAATCATCTATTACCTATGACCAGAAGACTACAAGCTATTGTACCGACTTTGTGTTTGTTCCCGCTGACCTCTTTAAGGAGGCAAAGTTGTACATCAAGGCTGAGGTTGAGGGACTCGAAGAGAATAACCCCAACACGCATATCGGTAATATCAGAGTTAATGGAGCTGGTAAGAAGTTCTTGACCACTACAGGCGTAACGCAATACACGTACAACGATGCGGTGACAACAACGGTTGACTTCGCTCGTGGCTACCGTGGTTTCGAGTTGCAAGGTTTCTTCTTGGGTGGACAGAACTTAGGTAAGAGCGTTACCCTTACCGAAGAGCAGAAGGCAAGCATTACCGAGCAGAATCCCCTCGTGGCAAAGTTTACCACAACCAACGACGTGACCATCTTCTACGACGATGATGAGTTCTCATACCGTATCCCTGCCATTGGCAAGACCTCTACAGGCCGCCTCATCGCAGTGAGCGACTATCGCTACAGTCTCGACGATATAGGTCGTTACAACTTTGGTACAGCCAACCCTGGTATTGATCTTGTGATGCGTTATAGCGATGACAATGGTAAGACCTGGAGCGAGACAAAGACGATTGCTAAGGGCTCTTGCGTTCGTGGCACTGACGACTGCGCCTATGGTGATGCCGCCATCGCGGTAGTAGGCCAGAAGGTGCTCGTGATGGGTGCTGCAGGTGATGTGATGTTCGGTAATGGTAGCGCTACAGCGCACAACAGAGCTATACGCATATTCAGTGAAGATAATGGCGTTACTTGGACCAAGCAGGATATCTCAGAGACGTTGTTCCTTGGCGATGATGCCACCATTAAAAACGGATATTCTTCATTCTTCGGTAGCGGCCGCTTGGCAGTAGACGAGAACTATAATGGTACAGGCAAGGCACGTATCTATGGTGCGCTGTTGCTGAAGAAGGCATCGGGCACAGGCAACTATGTCATCTACACCGACGACCTCGGCTTGACATGGCACATCCTCGGTGGTAGCCAGGATCCCGTTGCGGCTCAAGATGAGCCTAAGGTGGAGATTCTCCCCAGCGGCCAAATCCTCCTCAGCGTGCGCCGTGGCGGTGGCCGTCAGTTCAATGTGTTTACCTACACCGACAAGGCGACCAATGCGGGTTCTTGGGATAGCAATGTAAATGGTTGTGGCAACGGCGGCAGCAACACCTGTAATGGTGAGCCTTTCCTCATTGATGCAGTGAATGCCAATGGCGATGCAGTGAAGCTCCTCTTGCAGTCACAGCCCAAGGGTGGTAGTGGCCTCTATGACCGTCGCGATGTGACCATCTGGTACAAGGAGATTACTGATGCTAATTATACCTCGGCACAGATTGCTGCCGACTGGACCCAAGGCCTGCAAGTGAGCACCCAGCAGAGCGCCTACAGCGCTATGGCATTGCAGAACGATGGCAAGATTGCCTTCTTCTTCGAGGAGGCTCCCTGCTATGGCGATGACCAGGCCAAGGGCTACTGCATGGTATATGTGCCCCTCACCATTGAAGAGATTACCAAGAATAACTACACCACTCCCGAGATAAAGGACGATGAGGAGGAGGGCGAAGTGACCAGCGCCGATGCACTCCCTGGAGACGGCACTTTGCGCTTCTACCGCCTCGCTATCCCTGTTACCAAGAGTGCTTACGAGCAAGACCTTGAGAGCAGCAACGATAATGTACTTGCCTTCTGGCAAGAGTGCGAGGAGTTTGTGAACCAGATGTATATCCCCCTCGGCATGTGCTTCGATGTGGTGGTAGATGAGCGTTTAGTGATGTCACAACCCAACCTCATCGACGAAAACATCTATAACGCAACAGGATTCGGTACAGAGCTGCTGGATGAGGCCATCGGTTCAGGCAGCTATGATGTGGGTATATGGGTAAGACATTGCGACATCTATGCCGAGAACACCGGCCTCGCAGCTGATAAAGGAGCCTACTCATCAGACACAAAGGGAAGTGCCTACGCCATGACCGACAAGCGCGTGGTAGCACACGAGATGGGTCACCTCTTCGGTGCCATACATACCACCAGTGGCGAAGGTAGCCTCATGGACAATCCCGATGGCGAATACTTCTCATACCCCATCATCAAGGCCATCCGTGACAGGGTGAAGGGTACGCAGTCGTACAAGAGCGTTAAGGTGAACAACAATGCGCCCCAGTTCGACACCGAGAAGATGCAAAAGACCTACCGCATCCCCCAAGGTGCTTGTCTCGCCATCGATGTGCAGGCTACCGACATCGAAAACCATAAGCTGATGTACACCGCTATCGGATGCAACAGCAGCAATGTGGATGCGATACTCGGTGAGGATGGCATGATGCCCTTCTTTGCTTCATTCGCTCCGCAAGAAAGCAACGTCATCAGCTATGCGCCTATTTACACTGCAGATCTTTTCTCTGAAGAAGACTTCTATCTTATTAAAGAGGGTACTGGCATTCACGAGATAGCCCCCGGCTCATACCCCCTGAGCATCCTTGTCAACGATGTGCCCAGCACTGCATGGAGCTACGCTGCATTGACCGAAGCTCCCTTCTATAGCACCTATGCTATTTGGGAGACTCAGGTACAGATTGTTGAGGGTACAGCCTTCAAGGCAGCAATTGCTGGTGACAAGACTGCCTTCACCGCAGGCGATGAACTCACCGTTAAGTGGGGTGTGAACGAAGCGTACTTCAGCGCAGACAGCAAGGTGCGCATCAGCCTCTCTACAGACTATGGCAAGACCTTCAAGTATGTGTTGGCCGAGAGCGTTGAGGCTCGTGCAGGTGAATGCACCGTGACTCTGCCCAACATGAACATCGGCCAGGTAGATGTGGACTTCACCACTGCTGTGCGTAAGATGAATGGTGGTGTCATCAAGGTGGAGGAGATAGGTGGAGCAGCCTACACGCTCACCGCACTCGACCCCAACACCGATAAGGGCTTCACCGTGACTGGAGGAGTAGACGAAAGCGATGTCATCATCACTACCCTTGGAGAATATAAGATAGGCACCTTCTATGCTAACGAACCGATGACTATCCCTGCTGGTGTGACAGCCTATGTGGCTACCACAACGCCTGTGATGAATGGCACTGAGGGTACCATCACCATGACCGCCATCGCCGATGGCATCATCCCTGCTAAGACAGGTGCAGTCATCCGTGGCGCAGCAGGGCAATACCTCTTCACCAAGGCAAGCACAGAGGGTACCGCCGTCGCAGGCAATCTCCTCCATGGCTATGCCGGCACTGCAGAATATGCCGAGGTTACACTCGCTGAGGATTACACCACCTACGTGCTCACCGTGCAGAACGAGAAAGCAGGCTTCTACCGCAAGGATGCAGCCTTCAAGGTGTACAACAACAAGGCTTACTTGCAAGTACCTGCTACTATCGCAGCCAACTCACTCGCCATCCGCTTCGAAGGCGACGGAAGCACAGGAATTGAAAATTCAGAATTCACAATTCAGAATTCAGAATTCATCTACGACCTGATGGGGCGCCGCGTGCTCAACCCCACAAAGGGTGTCTACGTTGTAGGTGGTAAGAAGGTGATTATAAAATGAACTGGTGGGAAATATAATTCCACTCTCTTGGAATAGGTGCAGTACGATGCACCAGGCTTTTTTAGAGAGGACATCACGATGTGGTGCCCTCTCTTCTGTGTCGTACGCACAGAGAAATAGGGATGTAAATTTTGTATTTCGCTCGCTTATTCGTATATTCGCACCCTAAATTAAGCATAAGGTAATGAGCGAACAAGATAAAATGGTGCTGCGAGCCGAACATCTGGTGAAGAAGTATGGCAAGCGCACGGTGGTCAACGATGTCTCCTTCGACGTGAAGCAGGGAGAGATTGTGGGACTGCTCGGGCCGAATGGAGCGGGCAAGACAACGTCGTTTTACATGACCACAGGTCTCGTGGTACCCAATGGGGGTAGGATATTTATCGATGATCATGAGATAACCAAGGATCCTGTGTACAAGCGTGCTCGCGTGGGCATTGGCTACTTGGCACAAGAGGCGAGTGTGTTTCGCAAGATGAGCGTGGAAGACAACATCGCGTCGGTGCTCGAGATGACGGGTAAGCCCAAGGAGTATCAGCGCGAGAAACTAGAGAGCCTCATCAGTGAGTTTAGGCTGCAGAAGGTGCGCCGCAACCTGGGTGACCAACTCTCGGGTGGCGAGCGACGTCGCACCGAGATAGCCCGCTGCCTCGCCATAGACCCTAAGTTTATTATGCTCGACGAACCCTTCGCGGGTGTTGACCCCATCGCAGTGGAGGATATCCAACAAATCGTGTGGAAACTCAAGGATAAGAATATCGGTATCCTCATCACCGACCACAACGTGCAGGAAACGCTCTCAATCACCGACCGTGCCTACCTGCTCTTCGAGGGGCGCATCCTCTTTGAGGGTACGCCTGAAGAATTGTCTGAGAATGCTATTGTGCGTGCCAAGTACTTGAGCAATAGCTTTGTGTTACGTAAAAAGGAATTTCAACTATGAAGATAAGGATATTGCTGGCTCTGTTGTGCTGCGTGTTGTGCAACGTCGCGAGTTATGGCCAAGGCTTTGAGGGTATCCCTCGCAGGGGAATGCCCAAAGACGAACTGTCGCAGGTGAATACTCGCGCTGCGGGAGAATATATCATGAAGGAGTTTCCCACGATGGGTGAGATCAAGGGTGTGGTAATCCTTGCAGCTTTTGCTGATGTGCCCTTTGCGGCAGACTCGGCTAGCATCAATACGCTGCTGAGCAACCGCTACAATGCTGACGAGTATAGCGAAGAGGTGAAGTTTGAGGAGTACAGTGCGGTGTATGATCAAAACCTCTCGCTCGAGGTCACCATACCGGGTAGCGCTCGTGACTATTTCCGCACACAGTCGATGGGGCAGTTTGTGCCGCAGTTTGATGTGATAGGCCCTGTCACACTCGACAATCCTCGCGCTTATTATGGCGAAAACACCAAGAGTGGAAGTGACAAGAATACGGGTGCTATGATACGCGAGGCGTGCCAAAAGGCCTACGACATGGGGCTCACCGACTTTGCCGACTATGACAACGACGGGGACGGCGTGGTGGATGTGGTCTATGTGGTCTATGCCGGTAGCGATGAGGCGCAGACGGGCATCAAGGATTGTGTGTGGGCCAAGGCCTCGACCGTGACGCTCACATTGGGTAATGGCATGAAGATAAGTCGCTATGCCTGTTCGGGCGAATTGGTCATCGACCTTCCTGTGGCAGCAGGTATCGGTACCTTTGTGCATGAGTTTAGTCATATCCTTGGATTGCCCGACTTCTATAATACCAAAGTGGAGGACTTCACCATGGACGTGTGGAGCGTGCTCGACTATGGCATGTACAATGCTGAGGGATTTGTGCCTTGTGGATACACCGCCTTCGAACGCTACGCGTTGGGATGGATACCCATGCAGACGTTGGAGGACCCTGCGACACTGAGCATCGGCACCACCGACGAGGAGGGTAGGGGATATCGTATCTTCACTGCCAAAGCCGACACGACCAGTGACGTGGTGGCTGATACGACCTCGTTCTATCATGTGGAGACCATACGCCGTGAGGGGTGGAACCGCTATGCTCCCGCTAACGGATTGCTCATCACGGAGGTTACCTATGACCGCGCGGCATGGAGAGGAAACACGGTCAATGTGGGCACCCATCGCCATTGCGTGGTGCCTGCCAACAATGACTACAACTACCGTACGGCCAACAAGCACCTCTTCGGTACCGTGAACCATGAGTTTACGCTCAGTAGCACGCCCGCTTCGATCACTCAGTTTGGCGTAGCGATGGACAAGCCTCTCACCGACATCAATTATGATGCTGCGACGGGCAAGACCACGTTCCACTTCCGTGGTGGCAAGTTGACAAACGGCATAGATAGGTCAGAAATCAGCAATCAGCAATCAGAAACTATCTACGATCTCTTAGGAAGACCTGTAAAGCAGACTATAAAAGGATTGTGCATCCAAAATGGGGAGAAGTATTTGGCATTTTGAATAATTAGCTGTAATTTTAATCTGCTTCGCAGCTTGAAACTAGGCTGCGGCTCGGAAAAATCAAGTTTTACTTGTTTTTCGCTCGGTTTGCACTAACTTTAACTAGCTTTTGCTAGTTGAAGATAGGCTGCGGCTCGGAAATATTCAAATAAATTTGATATTTCGCTCGGTTTACACCAACTTTAACTTGCTTTTGCAAGTTGAAATTAGGCTGCACCTCAGAAAAATGCAAGTAAACTTGCTTTTTCGTTCGGTTTGCACTAATTTTGCAGGCTGAAATGAAAGTGCGGTATAGAAGCACATTGAAAACGAATATAAATATATAAGTATAAGATAATGGAAATTACATTGCAGAACGTGAGCGACGTGAAGGGTATGCTCACTGTAAAGTTGGTTAAGGCTGACTATGAACCTAAGGTAGAAAAGGCGCTCAAGACATTCCGTCAGAAGGCAAACATCCCCGGCTTCCGTCCTGGTATGGTGCCCATGGGCTTGATCAAGAAGCAATATGGCTCAGCAGTGAAGGCTGAGGAAATCAATAAGATGCTCCAAGAGGCTGTGTATGGCTATCTCAAGGAGAATAAGGTAGACATGCTCGGTGAGCCCCTCCCCAACGAGGATCAGCAGAAGCAGCTCGACTTTGACACCATGGAAGAGCTTGAGTTCCTCTACGATATCGCACTCGCTCCCAAGTTTGACGCTACTCTTACTGCAGCAGACACAGTGCCTTACTACACTATCGAGATCTCTGAAGAGATGGTAGACAATCAGGTGAACATGTACACTCAGCGCAATGGCCGCTACGAGAAGGTAGAGGAGTATGCTGATAATGATATGGTAAAGGGTCTCATGTGTCAGCTCGACGAGAATGGCAACACCGTAGAGGGTGGCATTCAGGCTGAGGATGCAGTAGTGCTTCCCAAGTATATGAAGAACGCTGCTCAGACTGCTCTCTTCGAGGGTACAAAGGTGGGTGACGTAATCACCATCAACCCCCGCGAGGCTTATGATGGCAATGAGGCTGAGCTCGCATCGCTCCTCAAGATCAGCAAGGAGGAAGCTGCTAATGTAAACGGCAACTTCAGCTACCAGATCAGCGAAATCACTCGCTACGTGCCCGGTGACCTCACACAGGAGATCTTCGACCAAGTATATGGTGAGGGTGCAGTAAGCTCTGTAGAGGAGTTCCGTGCTCGCGTAAAGGAGGACCTCACCCGTCAGTTCGTACCCGAGAGCGACTTCAAGTTCCTCATCGATGTACGTGAATATGTAATGGGTCGCATCGGTGAGCTCAAGTTTGCTGACGACGTTCTCAAGCGCATCATGCACATCAACAATCCTGACAAGGATGATGCATACGTTGATGAGCACTATGCAAACACCATCAAGGAGCTCTCATGGCACCTCGTGAAGGAGCAGCTCGTGGAGAAGGCTGGTATCAAGCTTGAAGAGAATGACCTCATGAATCAGGCTAAGGAGAATGTACGTGCTCAGTTTGCTCAGTATGGTATGACTAACGTGCCCGAAGACTTGCTCAACAACTACGCTGCTGAGATGTTGAAGAAGAAAGACAGCATCGAGGGACTCGTAAATCGTGCCATCGAGACTCGTCTCGCAGCTGCACTCAAGCAGGTGGTGACCCTCGACAGCAAGAACGTGAGCCTCGAGGAGTTCAACAAGATGTTCGAATAATCCAGACTGATTGAACGTTTCGCCTACGAAACTTGTTTGCAATATATGGGAAGACGGTTTGGCGAGGCCAAGCCGTCTTCTTTTTGTTGACAATTGATAATTAACTCCGTTGAAGTTGCTATGCTCGACAGGGTCTGAGAGCAGTCTTTGTTCTCGCCTATTCGCAACTTTGACAATTAGGCATAGCTTTTCGTTTGGCACGATTTTTGACGATTCAGAATTGAGAACTAATAAATTCAGAATTTACCAATATGGAAGATTTCAGAAAATACGCTACCAAGCACCTCGGCATGAATAGCATGGTGCTCGATGATGTGCTCAAAGCTCAGAGCCAGTACCTCAATCCCTATATCCTTGAGGAGCGTCAGCTCAATGTGACACAGATGGACGTGTTCTCACGTCTGATGATGGACCGCATCATCTTTCTAGGCACACAGATCGATGACTATACTGCCAATACGTTGCAGGCGCAGCTCCTCTATCTCGACTCAGTAGACAACGGCAAGGATATATCTATCTATATCAACTCGCCCGGTGGCTCGGTGTATGCAGGTCTTGGCATCTATGACACCATGCAGTTTATCTCGAGCGACGTAGCTACCATATGCACGGGTATGGCTGCCAGCATGGCTGCTGTGCTTCTCGTGGCAGGCGCTGAGGGTAAGCGCTCGGCTCTTCCTCATAGTCGCGTGATGATACACCAGCCTCTCGGTGGTGTGCAGGGTCAGGCAAGTGATATCGAGATTACCGCTCGCGAGATACAGAAGCTCAAGCACGAGCTCTACACTATCATCGCTGACCACTCACACACTCCCTTCGACAAGGTGTGGGCCGATAGCGACCGCGACTACTGGATGACAGCCCAGGAGGCAAAGGAGTATGGTATGATTGACCAAGTATTGATGAGAAAATAAAATCAATTTACTATTTAGCTATTTACTATTTACAATTGATTTGCAATTTAGTTATTGTGCAATTTGCCTAGAACGAAAATTGACAAATCGTAAAATAGTACATAAATAGTAAATCGCAACTTTGTCAAATTGTAAATCAAAATAATGGCAAAACAACAACGACAATATTGTAGTTTCTGTGGACGTCCCGACACCGAGGTGGGCATGCTCATTGCGGGGGTCAATGCCTTTATCTGCAATGAGTGTGCAGAGCAGGCTTATGAGATTGCTTGCGAGGCTACACGACAAAATAAGAAGAAGGCTGGCAAGGATGCTGACTTTGAGTTGAGCGAACTGCCCAAACCTCAAGATATCAAGGCTTTCCTTGATCAATATGTCATCGGTCAGGATGATGCCAAGCGATACCTTTCCGTGTCGGTATATAACCACTACAAACGTCTCTTGCAAGAGGATAAGGCCGACGATGTGGAGATCGAAAAGAGCAACATCATTATCGTGGGTAGTACGGGTACAGGTAAAACCTTGCTGGCCCGCACTATCGCCAAACTGCTCAAGGTGCCCTTCACTATCGTGGACGCTACAGTGCTCACCGAGGCTGGTTACGTGGGTGAAGATATAGAGAGCATCCTCACCCGCTTACTCCAGGTGGCCGACTACGATGTGAAAGCTGCAGAGAAGGGCATCGTCTTCATCGATGAGATTGACAAGATTGCCCGCAAGAGCGATAATCCCTCCATCACTCGCGACGTGAGCGGCGAGGGTGTGCAGCAAGGACTGCTCAAGTTGCTCGAAGGTTCTGTGGTGAACGTACCTCCTCAGGGTGGACGTAAGCATCCCGACCAGAAGATGATTGCCGTGAATACGAAGAATATCCTCTTCATCTGTGGTGGCGCCTTTGATGGTATTGAGCGCAAGATTGCTCAGCGCCTCAATACTCATGTGGTGGGTTACGGCTCGGTGCAGAACACCTTGCGCATCGACAAGGAGAACATGATGCAGTATATCTCACCGCAAGACCTCAAGAGCTTCGGTCTCATCCCCGAGATCATTGGTCGTATGCCTGTGCTCACCTATCTCAACCCCCTTTCGCGCGAGGCGCTACTCGCTATCCTCACCGAGCCGAAGAATGCCATCGTGAAGCAGTATGTCAAGCTCTTTGAGATGGATGGCGTGGAGTTGACCTTCGAGCCTGAAGTGTATGAGTATATCGTGGACAAGGCTATCGAGTTCAAACTCGGCGCCCGTGGATTGCGTAGCATCGTAGAGAGTATCATGATGGAGGCAATGTTTGATATTCCCACAAAGGGGGATAAGACGTTTACGGTCACCCTTGACTATGCTCGTACGCAGATGGAGAAGTCGAACCTTGGACGATTGCAGGCAGCAGAATAATAACCCATAGGAGTGTAGTAACTCCCTAAAGACACATAAAAACATGAACGAACAACTGTTTTCTACCCTTCCGTACAAAGTGGCCGATATGTCATTGGCCGACTTCGGACACAAAGAAATTGACATGGCCGAGCATGAGATGCCGGGCCTCATGGCATTGCAAGAGAAGTATGGCGACAGCAAGCCCCTCAAGGGCGCCCGCGTGATGGGCTCATTGCACATGACCATCCAGACTGCCGTGCTCATCAAGACGCTCAAGGCATTGGGTGCTGAGGTGCGTTGGTGCTCATGTAACATATATTCTACTCAGGACCACGCTGCTGCGGCTATTGCCGACCTCGGTGTGCCTGTTTTCGCATGGAAAGGTGAGAACCTTGCCGAATATTGGTGGTGTACCTTGCAAGCGCTCAACTTCGGCGATGGTAAGGGTCCTAACATGATTGTTGACGATGGTGGCGATGCTACGCTCATGATACATCTTGGTGTGGATGCCGAGAAGGATGCTTCGGTTCTCGATACCCCCTCGGGTGGTGAAGATGAAATGGAGCTTAAGGCTATCCTCAAGCGAGTGCTTGCCGAGCAGCCTGGTCTCTGGACCTCGATAGCCAAGGAAGTGCGTGGCGTATCCGAAGAGACTACTACTGGTGTACACCGCTTGTATCAGATGAAGGAGGAGGGCAAGCTGCTATTCCCCGCCTTCAACGTGAACGACTCGGTGACCAAGAGCAAGTTTGATAACCTCTACGGCTGTCGCGAGTCGTTGGCTGATGGCATCAAGCGTGCTACCGATGTCATGATTGCTGGTAAGGTGGCAGTAGTGTGTGGTTATGGTGACGTGGGTAAGGGTTGTGCACATAGTCTCCGCTCATATGGAGCACGTGTGCTCGTGACCGAGATTGACCCCATCTGTGCATTGCAGGCTGCCATGGAAGGTTTCCAGGTTGTGACTATGGAGGAGGCTTGCTCGCAGGGTAATATCTTCGTGACTACTACGGGCAACATTGACATTATCCGCATAGACCATATGACACAGATGCCCGACCAAGCTATAGTGTGCAACATCGGTCACTTCGACAATGAGATACAGGTAGAGGCATTGAAGAACTTCCCTGGCATACGCCGCGAGAATGTGAAGCCTCAGGTAGACCGCTACTACTTCCCCGACGGACACAGCATTATCTTGCTCGCAGATGGTCGTCTCGTGAACCTTGGCTGCGCTACCGGTCACCCCTCATTCGTGATGAGCAACTCATTCACCAACCAGACTCTGGCACAGATTGAACTCTTCGGTAAGGACTACCCCATCGACGTGTATCGCTTGCCCAAGCATCTCGACGAAGAGGTGGCTCGCCTCCACCTTGAGCGCATCGGTGTACACCTCACCACGCTCACTCAGGCACAAGCCGACTATATCGGTGTGAGTGTAGATGGTCCTTATAAGGCTGAGCACTACCGTTACTAAATACTTGGGAGTTAGGAATTAGGAGTTAGGAATTTGCACATCGCATTCTCTACCCGTAATTCCTAACTCCTAATTTCTAATTCCTAACTATCATGACCTCTGTTTGTGTATACTGTGCCTCGAGCACACAGATTGATGATAAATATTTTCGTGCAGCCGAAGAACTCGGCACGCTGATTGCTCAAAAGGGATTGCGCCTCATCACAGGTGCGGGCAATCAGGGCTTGATGTGTGCTGTCGAAGAGGCTGCCCTTGCTGCTGGAGGACACGTCACAGGTATCATCCCTACCTTTATGATGGACGAGGGATGGCATCATACAGGTCTCACCGAGCTTATTGAGACCTCTTCGATGCACGAACGCAAGCAGATGATGGCCGACCTTTCAGATGGCGCCATTGCGCTGCCAGGAGGATGCGGGACCTTCGAGGAGTTGCTCGAGATTATCACTTGGAAGCAATTGGGGCTCTATCTGAACCCCGTCATCATTCTCAATGTTGACGGCTATTACGATCACCTCATCGCTCAACTCAATCAAGCTATCGCTGAGGATTTCATGCGTGATATTCATGGAGATATCTGGAGGGTTGCGACTACGCCTGAAGAGGCTATCGAATTGTTATGTACCACTCCGAAATGGAATGGTAGGATGCGGGGATATGCTGCTATTTGATGTCGGAACTACTAAGGGTGACGTTGTGTGATGAGAATGATGTGTGCGCTTTTTGCTGATGCCGTAGGGGCTATCCCTGCTTCGAAGCCCTACTATGCGGATAATCTATGGATATGTGCGTTGTTGGCTTGCACGTTTATCTTGTCTGCAGTGCTCTCTGACCGTAAGGATTATCTCGGAAATCTCCTGAGAGACTTTTTCCTCCCTCGCGAGAATGCCATTAAGGGCATGCGCACTACCAACATCGTCTATATGCGAGCAGGTATGTATGTCGTTGCGCTCGTCTCTGTGGCCATATTGCTCTCCTCCTGCATGTCCACAGGGGTGTCAGTAGCGATGGGAGGCATTGTGGGGTGGCTCCTTGGGGCGGCTGCAGTGGCCTCGTTCTATCTGCTGAGAAAATTGCTTCTTGTCGTGACCAATCGTATCTTCTTTGAGCCATCCACTGTGGCTACATGGGAGCAAAGTTATAGTAATTGGACCATCCTTTCGAGCGTCCCTCTTTATCTGATTGCAGTGGCTGCGGTGTTTTTTGATTTGTCTCCATCTGTAGTCTTTATGCTATTGGCTATAGGCTTGGGGGCTTTAGAAATATGCCTATTATACAAGGCTTTCCATATCTTTTCGGCGAAAAAATATGGTATTTTGCAAATTTTTGTCTACCTTTGCACCCTCGAACTGATGCCCCTGCTTGTGGTAGGAAAAGCATTGGTTTTATTTGTGTAATAACGTTAGATATAAACAACTGAAAGCCTTGAAACTAAGTAAGATTCTCGTATCGCAACCTAAACCAGCTTCGGACAAGTCGCCCTATTTCGATATTGCACGTAAGTTTGGTGTAGAGATAGATTTTAAGCAATTCATCAAAGTGGAGGCACTGAGCGCAAAAGAGTTTCGCGCACAGCGTATCAATATCCCCGACTATTCTGCCATCGTGTTCACCTCACGCCATGCCATCGACCACTTCTTTGGCTTGTGTGCAGAGCTCCGTGTGCAGATCCCTGAGACACTGAAGTACTTCTGTGTGTCGGAGACCATCTCTCTCTATATTCAAAAGTATGTTCAGTACCGTAAGCGCAAGGTGTTCTTTGGCACCAATGGCAAGATGGACACGCTGCTCCCCTTGATGGTGAAGCATAAGAATGAGAAGTATTTCGTGCCTCTGTCTAGTGTGCACAATGACGAGATTGCTGAGATGCTTGATGGTGCAGGGTTGCAACATGCCGAGGGTGTGATGTATCGCACGGTGAGCCACATCTTCGAGCCAGGAGAGCTGGAGGGGTATGACATGATGATCTTCTTCAGTCCATCGGGTATCGTGTCGCTCAAGGAGAACTTGCCCAACTTTGATCAAGGTGATATGCAGATTGCTTGCTTCGGGCCAGCTACGGCAGCGGCAATCAAGGAGGCAAGTTTGCGTTTGGATCTCGAGGCACCCACAGCTGAGGCTCCCTCGATGACCATGGCGCTCGAGCAGTATCTGGCGAAGACGAATAAGTAAAGATAAAATACCGATCGTGTCGCTCTGAGCGTAGCGAAGAATCTCTGTACAACAACCTATATTTGGAGATTCATCGCTACGCTCAGAGCACAAAGGGGGACCAATAAACTACCACATGATGCCATCATCTACACGCAATACCTTTAAGAAGAGCGAGAGGCTTTGTAGTCGACTCTTGATGGAGCGCCTGTTTCAAGGCGATAGCAAGTCGGTGTCAGCATATCCTATGCGTGCTGTCTTTCTTCCTGTCGACAAGTCTGTTCAGCAGGGGGTGTCGGTGCTTATCAGTGTCCCTAAAAAACGATTTCACGACGCCGTAGATCGCAACCGCGTGAAGCGACAGATCCGTGAGGCATACCGAAAACTCAAGCATAGCCTCGTCGAGAATATGGTTTCTCGAGAAGAGGGTTTGCTGATAGCTTTTATCTACGTATCGGCTAAGATAGAGCCCACGGCATATGTCGAAAAACGTATGTCGCGATTGTTGGAGAAGATAAGTGAAGCTCTATGACACTCATCAAGCGTCTGCTGACATTTCTCCTGTTGCTCCCGATCTATTTCTATCGGGCGTGCATATCCCCGCTCACTCCACCTTCGTGTCGTTTCACCCCTACATGCTCGCAATATGCTGTTGAGGCGCTGAAGAAGCATGGCCCATTTCGCGGGTTGTACCTCACTGTTCGTCGCATTCTCCGTTGTCACCCTTGGGGAGGGTCGGGCTACGATCCTGTGCCTTAGAGATTATTATGATTTACGACCTCCACACCCATCATCATCCAATTCTGCCAGGTGAAGCTGTTGTGCAGCTCTCGCCCGATGCGTTTGTGCCCCAGCCGGGGCATCTCTATTCTGTAGGCCTTCACCCTTGGGATGTGGGTGGAGACTGGCGTGTGTCTATGGCCAGTCTGCTCGTGATGGCTCTCCATCCACAAGTGGTGATGGTGGGTGAGACGGGTGTAGACAAGATTAATGGCACGGCAGGTATAGAGCTACAGGTGGAGGTCTTTCGCGAACACGTCAAGCTGAGCGAATTGGTCTGCAAGCCGCTTATCGTACATTGTGTCAAAGCCATTGACGAGATACTGGCAGTGCGCAAGGAGCTGAGGGCACAGATGCCTTGGGTCATTCATGGCTTCCGTGGCGGTGTGGAGCAGGCCAAGCAATTGGTTCGTGCAGGTATCTTTATGAGTGTTGGCGGGCGTTTCGACGAGGAATTGCTCAGAGCGCTTCCGCTCGATGGCATCCTCGTAGAGAGTGATGAGCTTAGCGATGTAGGTGTGGTGTATGAGCGTGTCGGTGCCATAAAAGGTGTAGAGGTCGCTGAACTGAAGCAGCATGTGGCTAATAACATCTATGACTTTCTGACCTCATATCGTACGGAATAATCGAGGATGTTTCAAAAATAATACGTATCTTTGTTGCATGTCGCGAAGATTGCAGACCTCGTGGGGGATGAAGTGCCTTTATTTGCCCGCGTGGACCATCTTTGTGAAGCACTGTTTGCTATGGGTATAGAATAAATTAACTTCAAATACATAAGTACAATGAAAAGACTACACATCATGAGGAGCACACTATGCTTAGTTGCAGCGTTGGCATGCACCGTCACATGGGCCATGCCTGACATCTTCTCCATCTCCACCACCGAGGGCGATCTCGTGCCCGTACAGATCTACAATCATAGAGACAAGGGCTACGTCGTCAAGATGAACGTCGGGGACGACTACAATGAGCGTCCCGTAAATAGTGGGGCATGTGGCTACACGGAGAACGAGGTGTGGTATCTCGTGGGGACGGCAGAGTCATTCAAGATGTACAACCACACTGCAGGGTTCGCATTGGCGTTGACCCTATCAGGAGGCGAGAGCGCGTCTGCAGCGACGCTCGCTCCTGGAGGTACGGACCTTTGCCTCACCAGACACGACGATGGGAGCTATGCCATCTCGCCCAAGGCGAATGTAGCGCAGAGCTTCAACATGTACGGTGGCAATGGTGCAGACATAAAGCTCTATTCATCCGCCGACAATGGCTCCAGATGGCACTTCCGTCGTATCGACATGACGAAGGCGCTCACCATCAACTACAATGCCACTCTCGAGGGAGGCTACGAGCAGAACCACATGATTGGCCAGTTGGCATTCACGGTGGATGGCATCACCAGTACGGCGATGTTGGACAAGTCCACCATCGAGAGCTCCACCACCTGCTTCCTTCCAGAGGGGGCGACCTTCAGTGTCGGCACAGGGCTGACATGTCATGGGTGGACCATGGATGTCAACGGAGCAGCGACCCTCGATGCACAGACCCTGCCCGCTGAGGGGCTCGTCGTAGATGTCAACATCGGTGTCGACAAGGACAGCAAGTACCAGTACCTCTACTACTCGCCCAGTGCGGAGGGGCACCCCTATCGCATCCCTGCCATCACGACCACCGCCAATGGCTATGTCTTTGCCATCAACGACTATCGTCCCTGTGGCAATGATATCGGGTATGGCGAGGTAGACCTCGTGATGAGACATAGCACAGCTCCTGGCAAGCGATGGGACGGCCACTCATGGATCCCCGAGACCAAGATTGCCGACGGACTGGGTGCTGCCGCCCCCTCTGTGTGGCAGGTGGGCTATGGCGACCCCGCCATTGTGGCCGACCGTGAGACCAACGAGATCCTTGTGATGAGCGTATGCGGCAATCGCACCTGCTGGAGCGGAAACTATGGCGTAGGAGGCGACGAAGAGAACCCCAATCGCATATCCCGCCTCTACATCAAGTACAACAAGAAGACCAAGCAATGGGAGGCTGGTCAGCCCGAGGAGGTGACCTACGACATCTACCCCCTCTTCAAGGATGCCGAGGGGCGTGTTCACTCCAGCTCCATGTTTATCGGAGCAGGCCGCATAGCGCAGAGCCGAAAGGTCAAGGTGGGTACGCACTACCGCATCTACTGTGCCGTGTGGACCGTGACAAAAGACATCCGCCAGCATCACAACTACGCCCTCTATTCCGACGACTTTGGCAAGACATGGCACCTGCTCGGCTCATTGGGGTATGACAACTGTCCCTCCCGCTGGGGCAACGAGCCCAAGTGCGAGGAGCTGCCCGATGGCAGCGTGCTTCTCAGTAGCAGGAAGAGCTACGGGCGCTACTTCAACGTGTTCCGCTACACCGACGTGGCCAAGGGCGAAGGCTACTGGGAGGGCGAGGTCGCTACCGATGCCGTGGGCAACCTCAAGTGGGGAGCCAACAGCACCAACGGAGAGCCCCTGCTCATTGGCAATGTCCTCTTCCAGTCGGCTCCTACAGGCAATGGACGCACCGACGTGTCTGTCTTCTACAAAGTCCTGAGCGACAACCCTGAGGACTACACACCGACCCATCTCTCGAACGGATGGACCGAAATCAAGGTTTCTGATGAGGAGTCGGCCTACTCCTCCATGACCATCCTTCCCGATGGCAAGAGCATCGGCTTCTTCTACGAGGAGGCTCCTGGCGGCTACTCTATGGTCTATGTACCTCTCGACCTGAAGTCACTGCTCCCAAGTGAGGTGTACAAGGCGCTGACCCCGAGTCGCACTGCCCGACGTAAGTTGAAGTAACGCCCATAGCTACTAAGGGCCGCGCCCCATTAAGTGAACAATCGAGTAGGAGGAGGACCAGCATCGGTCTTCCTCCTACTTCGTTTGCTCACGAAACGGCAAAAGATTAGGCAAAAATTTAGGCAAAGTTTTTGTGCGTAACGTCTGTGATAATCAGTGCGTAACGTGGTGATTTAGGCAAACCCCTGCCATTGCCATGTTTTCATGGATTATCTTCCTACCGGCAACCTTTCAATCTATGGATACGAACAGCAGCTTGCTGCCCAAAACTCCCTTTGTCCGCCTCGAAAATTGCCTTTGTCTGATAATTTTATTGGAGCCTTCCGATAGAAAAAATCTCTTTGTCCGTTTCAGAAATTGCCTATATCCGTTTCGAGAAATCTCTTTACTCATTTCAAGAAATCACTAAAGAGAAAAATTCCTGTCTCTTAATAGACCGTTTCCCATCTAGCCCTAGACAAGTTTTTCTCTAGCCCTACAAAAAATTTCGTCTAGCCCTAGACGAGAAAAAGTCTACAAAGGCTTTTTTCAAGTTGTAGGAAATGATGCTAAAATTTACGCCAAATTGCCGCTTTGCCTAAATTTGTATCTTACACGCTGATTATCATAGGTGTTACACGCGCAAACTTTACCTAAAATATTGCCTAAATCTTTACCTAAATTACACGCAAGCGAGTATTGTAATATGGCAATACTATGATAGCATAAACAAACTAAAGGGCACTGTCCTGCACTGTCCCCTCTTCCGTCACGGCGGATTTGCAATCTGCCGTAATAGCGCATCAGGGGTAAATTAATTAGGAATTAGGAGTTAGGAATTAGGAATTATGGCTCCGCGATGCGTGTCCGAAAAATTAATAACGAAAGTAGGAGGAAAACGAAAGTTTTCCTCCTACTCGACATTGTCTATGTGGAATTTTCAGATCATTCCCATGCCAAGGCGCTGGCGCCGAGCACGGCTGCATCGGAGTCCTTGAGCTCTGAGACGAGCAGCTTTGTCTTGCCCTTCCAGATGCTGAGCACGTTGGCCTCCATGGCTTCGTAGGTGGGCTTCATGATGTAGTCACCAGCCTTGGTGAGTCCGCCGAAGAGCACGATGGCCTCGGGTGCGCTGAATGCGATGAAGTCCGCCAAGGCCTCGCCAAGCACGGTGCCGGTGAACTGGAACACCTCCAACGCTACCTTGTCGCCGCGTACGGCTGCATCGTAGACATCCTTTGAGGTGATGGGGCCTTCGAGCTCGCGCAGCAGGCTAGGCTCGTCGGTGCAGTCGATGATCTCCTTCACGGTGCGTGCTACGCCTGTGGCTGAGCAGTAGGTCTCTAGGCATCCGCAGCGTCCGCAACCACACTGGCGGCCATTGTGACGGCGCACGATGACGTGGCCGAGCTCACCAGCAAAGCCGTCGTGGCCGTAGACGAGCTGACCGTTCACTACGATGCCGCTGCCTACGCCTGTGCCGAGGGTGATCTCGATGAAGTTCTTCATGCCGCGTGCAGCGCCGTAGGTCATCTCACCGATGGCGGCAGCGTTGGCGTCATTGGTTACGGTGACGGGGACACCGATGGCCTTCTTGAACTCTTCTGCCAGGGGTACGATGCCCTTCCAAGGCAGGTTGGCAGAGTGCTCGATGTTGCCCGAGTGGTAGTTGCCATTGGGGGCGCCGATGCCCATGCCCTTGATCTTCTGGGTGCCTCCCACGGCCTCGATCATCGGCATCAGCTTCTCGGCTACGGCTGCCACATATTCTCCAAATTCCTTGTACGCCTGAGTCTTGACAGAGTCGACGCTCAGGATATTGCCACGAGCATCGACGATACCGAATACGGAGTTTGTGCCGCCGATATCCATGCCCACTACATAAGGTCTGTCCATAATGGTTTTAATTTAAAGTTGTTGTTACGTATGTTTTTGTTTTAGAAAAGATAAGCTACTGATAGCTGGACGGTGCCCGCCTTGATGTTGTTGATGGCGGTCTTTGCTTTGTCAGCAGTGTTTGACAACTTCTCCAAGGCGTCGAATGTGATCTGTCCGTTTTGGATGTCCTCGGCATTCTCGATCTCTGATGAGTCGATGTAGACGAACTCGCCTGTCTTGCCCCAAGGCATGTTGTAGTTGATGGCTACCTGGAGGTGATTGAGCAGGGTGACACCTATGCCGGCATTGATGCTGAGGGTTGACTTCTCGGCGATGTAGCCCTGCACGGAGCCGCTCTCGGGCTTGTTCTCGTTGTTGAAGGTGAGGCCGTTGACGAGCTTCTGGGTCTCGCCTACGTTGAACCCAAACTCAGGACCTGCTGCGATGAATACGTTGGCGATGTTGCCCAAGCCGAAGGCATACTTTGCACTCAAGGGAATCTGGAAGCTGTTTTGCTTGAAGGTCTCTCCCTCTGCCAGCTTCATGCCTTTCTGTGAGTAGAGTGCTGCAGCCTCGACACCGAGTCCGAGGATGGGGATGCGCAACTCGGCTTTGGGGCCGATGAAGAATCCGGAGTAGTTGTCCATGTTGAATGCGGCCTCCTTGTCCTTCAAGACGGTGAGGTCATTGTTACCTACGTTTACACCGCCCTTGATACCCCAGCAGAACTGCGCCTGTGCGGGAGTGGCGAAAAGTAGTGCAGCAGCGATGGCTGCCATGCATGCAATCTTTTTCATAAGTGTAGTTTTTATTAATCGTTTTGTATGAATAGTTTTTGATACTTATGCTCGCAAAGGTAGAGAGAAATTTGTAAACTTCCAAACGATTGGTATTATCCTTTCTTTGTGAGGGTCGTGAAATGCGATTTATTCGAACGTTACCCCGTCGAGATTCTCTTCCTGGCCTGATGGGATGGGGAGTGCGGTGAAGTTTGCATCATAAAATGCTTCGTACTCATCGATGCTGTAGTGCTTGAGCAGCAGTGCGAGGTTGTCGTCGGAGATGAGTAGTGCATGCAGTCCGCTTAGCTTGGTGGCCATCGCGGGGTCTGAGTATAGGCGACGCATGTACTGCTGCGCCTCGTCGTGGTTGGCAAGTCCGATGACATGCAGCATGGCGATGCCTCCCTGCTTGGTGATGGTGATGTCGAAGTTGCGTACCATGAATTTGGAGAAGTTGTAGCGAGCCACCTCGAAGAGCAGCTGGTTGTCGTTGACCATGCCCTCCTCATAGGCGAGTATGAAACGGTAGGAGGCATAGCGGTCTGTGCTGAAGGCGGGGCGCAGACTGTCGGCTACGCTCTCTCCTTCTGTCGTGGCAAGTCGGCGACTCCAGATGTTGCCGAGTGAGGTCGAGCCGAGCATGCGGCCCTCCTTGAGCCCTTGAGCGATGAGACCTGCTAGTTCGCTGATCTCATTTTCGGGATATTTGCTCACGATCTCTTTTAGCTGCTCCAGGAAGTCTTGTTCATTGCCTTGCTGAAGGTCGACCATGGCGTTGAGGAACATGAACTTGGGACGGTGTGTCCCCAACGGATATTTCTCTCCAGAGAGCGTGGCATTGGTGGCGACTTCGGTGAGGGCGCCTTGCATGTAGGCGGCATAGGTGGCAGCATAGAGCGAGTCTTCGATGTGCTTCCCGTAGATGGCGCTGGTCATGAAGTCGGGGTCGTTGATGGTGAGCGTGTAGTCGCTGTAGGGATATTCCGCTGTGAGCAGGGTGCGATAGTGCTCGGCCTTGTCCCATTGTTGCCAACGGGAGTACATGAGGAACAGGTTGTAGTACACCTCGTCGGTACGCTCATAGTCGGGGAATTGGCGGTTGAGCCTGTTGAGCGTGTTCTCGGCCAACCCGAAATCCTCCAGCTTGTCCTTATATATGATGCCTGCATTGAATAGTGCCTCCTGTAAGATGGCATTCGACTCAGCCATCTGCTCCTCGGTGAAGGGTATTTGTTGTAGGTAATACATCCGGTCGTGAGGGTCGGTGACCAGCGTGTCGGCAAGAGCCACGGCTGTGCTGTCCGAAGCGATGGAATCGGCATTTTCAGCGAGTCCGTCGGCCTCGTCCGAGTAGTCTATCTCGTCGAAGTCATCGGATAGTACAGACTTGTTGGTCCGTCGCCAATTGTCCTCCAGCTGTCGTCGTCCCCACTTCTGTTGGAAGTCCTTCTTTCCTTGTGCTACGAGTTGGGTGTTGTAGAAGTACCACGAGTTGTCACCTGAGCTCGTGGCTGCGGGTGTGTTCATTTGGGGTCCTTTGGCCGCAGCAGCTCCCAGCGCTTCTTCGCGTTGTGCCATCAAGGCGGCCTCCTCTTCGGCTTTCTTGGCCTCTTCCTCTTGGCGGATGACTTCTGCGATGATGTCGTCGATGACCTTATAGAGTTGGTCCTCGGGGAGTGTGGCGAGGTGTTGCAAGCTGTCTTGCAGGTCGATGGCTACGGTATGCTCTACCAGCTCGTCGAGGATGGTCGAGCGCAAGTTTACCACGTCGTACTGCTTGTGCTCTTTGTCAATGAGGCCAATGGCTTCGCTGTAGCAGCGTTGCGCATCGACATACTTGGCTCGGTCCCAATAGATCTGGCCTAGTTGGAGCAGTAGGATACCTTTCTCTATCCCGTTGCGCGTGCTCTCCTCGGCTCCCTTCTCATACAGCTCTATGGCCTTTGTCGTGTCTTGTTGCGCGAGGTGTATGTTGCCCATGGCATAGTACACTTGGTCCAGATAGTCCTTGTTGTTGGGGTCTTTGGCCATGCGCTTGAGTGTCTTCAGCATCTTGGGAGCCGTGGTGCCGCTCACGGTCTCGGTCTGCTGTATGCGGGCATTGAACTCCAGCTCGTAGGGTGGGTTCTGCTTGATGGCCTTGCTGAACGCCTTGTATGCCTGTGGCTTGTGGCCGAGGTGCTTGTGTATCTGTCCTAGGAGGTAATACTCGCGTGTCTTCTGCTTCTTGCTGCGCCCCGAGCGCTTTATGGCTTGCTCTAGATGGGGCAGTGCTTCCTCGAATCGTCCTTGGCGGAGCAGGTGTGCTGCCATGATGGCATCGTACTCTCCTGCCAGCTGGTAGGGAATGGTGTCGCGCTGCATCTGTGCCAAGAGATTCTCGGCCTCGTAGTTCCATTCCAGTTCGGCATAGCATTGCGCCATGCGCATTCGTGCTTCGGCCACGATGTCGGGTTCATCGCTATAGAGGCGGGTGATGTAGGAGAAGGTGCTTGCGGCCTCTAGGAACTCGCCCTTTTGGAACTGGGCCTTTCCCATGAGCATCCATGCGTTGTGTAGGAATGGGTTATACTCCTTCTTGGCCATCCACTGCTTGTCTTTCTCTGTCAGAGGCTTGCCCGCTTTCATCTTGGGCTTTTGCTTGATGGAGTGCAGCTTCACAGCCTTCTGTGCCTTCTCTATGGCTTTGTCGAAGCTGCCTCCCCCTGCACTGCGCGTGCTTTCCTGACTTATGGGAAAGAGGGGGATAATCTCCATGTAGTTGTCCTTGTGTGATTTCTCCTGCGACGTTAGTCCCTCCTTGTAGGCTTCGTGGCCATTGTGGTAGGTGTTGAAACGGGTCACAAACGCTTGGTAGAACCGCGACTGAGCCGTGTTCACCTTCGTGGAGCCACATGCTGTGAGCAAGAGTAGCGCCATTAACATTGCCAGCGTATGTGTGGACTTTCTATACATTGTAGTTAATATAAACGTGCAGATGTGATAATTATTGTATCATCGTCCCGTTCTTCTCTCACTTCGTGAATTCACTTGGCTTATGCAAACGTTTCTATAGGGTTCATAAAGTTTCTTAACGGGGAAATTTTGAACATTTCTGGTCTGAAATTCATAATATGTAAATAGTGACAAAGCTCTACATTTGCACCGTTAAAACGTCATCAGATATGAAACAAGAACAATCACAACGTATCCAGACATCAGTACTTAATGGTTTGGAAAAGAGAGTGCTCATTTGGTTAGCGCAGCGTCAACCGCGCTGGATGACCTCGGATATCCTCACCGCTATTGGCGTGGTGGGCGCTATCGTGGTAGCTGTGGGCTACATCCTCTCCAATGCTCACATAGGGTGGCTGTGGCTAGCATCCTTGGGCTACGTCATCAACTGGTATGGAGACTCGCTCGATGGCACGTTGGCCCGAGTGAGAGGTACGCAGCGCCCCATCTACGGATTCTTTCTCGACCACAATATCGATGGAGTCACCATGGCTATCATGTGCATTGGTGCAGGACTCAGCAATATGCTGAACCTCTACATCGCTATGGCTGTGCTGGCTGTGTATCTGATGTTGTCCATCTCGGTGTACATCAATGCGCACCTTAAGGGGGAGTTTAAGTTGACCTACGCAGGCATGGGACCTACGGAGTTTCGGCTCATTATGATTGTTGTGAACACACTATTTGTCACCTTGACACCATTGCGCGAGTGGGTCGTATGTTTTGATGTGTTTGGTACGCCCATTGCGCTTGGTGCCTTTGATATTGCGGGGCTGCTTATCTTGCTAGTGCTCATCACGATCTATTTCAACAATTTCCGCAACGATGCCAAGGGGTATGCTGAGGTAGACCCGGTGAAACCATTCTGACAATGCCTCTCCTTACCCTTGAAGAATTGCAGCAGCTCACCCCTATCTTTCGTGGAAGGGTAGGGGGCGCTCTCGCCCGAAGTGCCATGCAGCTTTTTTCGGTCGACAAGGTCAATGCGCTCTATGATCGCAACGCTCATCTCCGCGGACCAGACTTTGCGCGCAGCGTGCTCCAGGAGCTTGGCATCAAGTATGAGGTCATTCCCCAAGGTAAATATGGCGAGGAGGACAGTCAGCGTTTGATTCAGCGTGCTCCGTTCATCACCATTAGCAATCATCCTTATGGACATATCGATGGCATCATCCTTGCCGACTATTTCGGTCACCAGCGTGCTGACTATAAGCTGATGGTCAATCAGATATTGGGTCGGATAGAGCCCCTTTCGCCTTCGTTCATCACTGTTACCCCGACAGGCAAAGCTCGTACGTCAGCTACTACAGAGAGTATCATGGGGGTGAGGCGTGCTATTGCCCATCTGCATTCGGGCGGACCGCTCGGGCTTTTTCCCTCGGGAGCAGTGAGCGACTTCAGTTTGCGCGACGGTGGAGTGCGTGATCGTGAGTGGCAGCCTGCAATCATTCGGCTCATTGCTAAAGCGAAGGTCCCCATCCTTCCAGTGCGCTTTTTTGATGGGAACTCCATGTTTTACTACTCGCTCGGCCTCATCGATTGGCGTGTGCGCTTGCTTCGCCTCCCTTCTGAGGTGTTCAACAAGGCTCATTGCCCCGTTCGTCTCGGTTTGGGCTCGTTCATTAGTGTAGAGGAACATCAGCAATTTCTTGCTACCCACACCATTGACGACTTTGGCCTCTGGTTGCGCAGCAAGGTGTATGGAATGAAAATTTAGTATCTTTCGGATATAAATTATCACAGGCTCGAAATTTTTTTTTCGAGCCTGTGATAATTTTTTTTCACTTTGTTGATAATTTTTTTTTCAAGCTAATAAAAATGCTTGAAAAAAACAGACAAGTTCCTCACTGTTAGAGAGTAACAGTGAGAGCATGTGGCTGAACGAAGGTGCGCGTCCAGTGGCACCGCTAGTCGTCATTTGTAGCTATCCACCATGCGGAAGAGGCGGTCCCAGCGGATCTTGCCATCGAACCAGTCGCGATCCTTGTCGATTGAGAGCCAGATGAGGATGGGCTTGCCCACGATGTGGTCTTCGGGTACGAAGCCCCAGAAACGTGAGTCGAGGCTGTTGTGGCGGTTGTCGCCTTGCATCCAGTAGTAGTCCATGGTGAAGGTGTACTCTGTGGCAGCCTTACCATTGATATATATATCCCCATTACGTACCTCGAGGTCGTTGCCTTCGTATACGGCAATGGGGCGCTCGTAGAAGGGGAGGTTATCGAGCGTGAGGGCGATGGTTTCGCCACGCTTGGGGATCCATAGTGGCCCATAGTTGTCGACGCTCCAACCTGTGTACTTGTTCACGGGGTAAAGTCCTTGGCCGTGCTCTTCGATGATGGGGATAATGCTGTCGACAAGCTCGGTGTGACTGCCCAAGGCATCCACGGCCTTTTGTGTCAGAGGCAAGTAGTACTGCGTCCTATTGGCATTGTGGTTGGCAAGGTCCTCCTTGCTGATGCCTAGCTCTCGGCGCAGCTTCTCGCCAATGGGGTGTTTGGTATGGATGAGGTAGCTATACTGCACATTGTCAGGCTCCTTATTGGCTACGCCATCAAGGTAGATGATCTTGTCCTTGATTTCAAGCGTCTGGCCAGGTAGACCCACACAACGCTTAACATAGTTCTCTCGTCGGTCTACAGGGCGCCAGTCTACCTCTCCGAAAATGTCGGGTCGTGAAGCGATATACTTGCGTCCCTTGGCCAAGAACTTATCATACGCCATGCGTTCCTCCTCGGCGGTGAGGCTATCCACTTCGGGGTATTGTCCGCGGTTGATCTCCATGCTGATGTCGCTCACCATCTTATAGAAGTCATTGGCCGCAAAGCGGGGATTGCTCACGATGGTATCTCCCGTGGGGTAGTTGAACACGACAATGTCGTTGAGCTCTACGTTGCCCAGTCCCTTGACTCGCTCATAGGGCCACTGGGGCCACTCGATGTAGCTCTTACCGCCGGTCACGGGCATGGTGTGCTGCGTGAGGGGCATGGTGAGGGGCGTGTTGGGTTTGCGCGGACCATACGATACCTTGCTCACGAAGAGGTAGTCGCCTACAAGCAATGATTTCTCCAGTGATGACGTAGGTATGGTGTAGTTCTGGAAGAAGTAGATGTGCACGAAGTACACCGCCACGAGGGCAAACACGATGGCGTCGACCCAGCTCATCACACTGCGCACGGCAGCGCTCTTGGCGGTCTTCCACCAGGTCCAAGGGATAAACTTGGTGATGTAGGCATCGAAGAGGAAGGGTACCACGATGAGTCCCCACCAGCTCTTGATCCACACGAGGAAGAGGAGGTAGAGGGCAATCACGATGCCACACTTGATCCACTGCACGAGAGTGGCTTGCTTTAGTCTATTCATATAGTTCTCTTAAAAGTCAAACAAATCGCTCATTCCGAGGAAGCCTTGGTGGTTGGCGGTGTACTCTGCTGCGAGCACAGCACCGAGGGCAAAGCCACGGCGACTCTTGGCATCGTGGGTGATAGTGATGCTGTCGGCCTCAGAATCGTAGCGGATGGAGTGGATGCCAGGGACCTCTCCTTCACGGATGGAACTCACGGGGAGTTCATCCGCAGCGCACTCGGTTGTGCCACTGAGCGTGCCATCGGCAGCGAGCAGTGTGCCCGGCACCCAGCGTGCCTTGCGGTCGAGGTTCTCGAGGATACCCTCGGCAAGGGTGATGGCGGTGCCGCTCGGTGCGTCGAGCTTGTGGATGTGGTGGGTCTCGCTCATCGTCACATCGTACTCATCGAAGCGGTTCATCAACTTGGCCAAATACTTGTTTACGGCAGCGAACACCGCTACGCCAAGGCTGAAGTTTGAGGACCAGAAGAGGGTCTTGCCACCTTCAGCGCAGAGGTTGCGCACCTCGTCGCCATGCTCTTCGAGCCAGCCTGTACTGCCTGATACGACCTTGACACCAGCATCGAATGCTTTCATATAGTTGTTGTAGGCGACCATGGGATTGGTGAACTCAATGGCCACATCGGCCGAGCGGAAAGCCTCGGAGGCGAAGTCTTCCTGGTTGTCGATGTCAATGATGCTGACAATCTCGTGTCCGCGTTGCAGGGCAATCTGCTCTATCATTTTGCCCATTTTACCATAACCTATAAGTGCTATCTTCATCGTTCTTAAGGATTGTTTAAGGTGTTTTGTCTGACATCCGACAACAACTGTCAAGATGTCTGTGTTCGAAATGCAAAGATACGGTTTATTTTTGCTAAACTCTTTATAAATTCGTACTTTTGCGCGATTATTAACAAAAAACAACTGAAAACCTAGCTTTATGGCGCACAATCATATTCATTTGCACGGCAATGGCGCGGGAAAGAATATCCTGTCAGCCTTCTTCATCAACCTCAGCTTCACAGTGATATCTATCATCGGAGCGTGGCTGACAAACAGTATCGCCATCATCTCTGATGCTATTCATGACCTTGGATGCACGGTGTCTATCGCTTTGGCTTGGTTGTTTGAACGCATTGCTGGACACAAACCCACACATCGCTTCACCTTTGGTTACCGACGCTTTACCTTGTTGGGAGCCTTCGTCAATGCCTTCATCCTTCTCGGAGGATCATCCATCGTGCTCTATGAAAGTGTTGGCAGATTGGCCCATCCCGAGAAGGTCGATGCTGAGGGGATGCTGTGGTTCGCTTTGTTGGCTATCTTGTTCAAGGGACTTGCTGCGTGGCGCACATGGAAGGGTGAGAGCGTCAATCAGCGCATGGTGTCACTCCACCTCTTGGGCGACTGTCTCGGCTGGGTAGCGGTGTTGCTTGGTAGCGTCGTTATGTTGTTTGTGGAGGTACCCTTGCTTGATCCCATCCTTTCGGTATGCATTTCACTCTATATCCTCTACAATGTAGTTTGCAATCTTATCGTAGCATTCCGTATCGTGCTCGAAGGCGTCCCTTCTAGTGTGGATTACAAAGATTTAGAGGCAGAGGTGGCTACGTTGTCGGGCATCGTCTCTGTGTGTGAATTGCGTGTGTGGAGCCTTGACAATGAACATCATGCGGCAGAGGTTCACTTAGTGACTTCACTCACAAGTATGGAGGCTGTAGAGGGACTAAAAGAGTCACTTCGCTGTTTGCTAAGCAAGTATGGTGTGACAATGAGCACCATAGAGGTGAAGCCCCTGTAGGATTATTTGATGAATAGGAGCTTCGTGACGATACCTTCGTTGCCCTCTTCGTCACTGCCCAAGATGTAGTAGATTCCCGTCGATACGCGTTCACCTTGTGGAGTGCGTCCGTCCCAAGTGAAGGATCCTCCGAGTGAGGTGCCTTCGGCGACTAATCGTCCTGAAGTGCTGACAATCTTGACGTTGCTATTCCCCTTTAGGCCTACGATGGTAATGGGACCATTGTAGTCAGGAGCTATAGGGTTGGGGTAGGCATACACCTTTTCTTCGATATACTCATTTTCGCCACGTGTGGCATTTGTCGTGTAGGCAACCAATCCCTTGTCTGTGCCGATGAATAGTTCACCTGATTGTTCGTTCAAAGCCAAGCTCTCGATAGCGTTGGAGGGTAATGGACTGTTGTCTTTCGTGAAATGGTGTATGCTCTCGATACCATCGGGACCAACAAGGTAGAGCCCATTGTTAAGCGTGCCAATCCATTTTCGGTTGGCAGGATCTATCTCAATGCTAGTAGTATACGTGCCATCAAGCAAGTAGTCGGCATAGTTGGTGCCATCGTTGCGAGGAACCTTAATCTTGGTGAAGTGGTAGTTGTCGTTGAATGCATTCTTGGTGTTGTAGAGTACATAGGGGCCTTTGTCGGTCATCACCCAGATGTCGCCGTTGTGGTCTTCAGCAAGGTCGTTGATGTAGTAAACCTCAATAGAACCTCCGTCTTGGTCGACGAAGTTTTCGCTGAATACTTTGATGCGGTCATCATTGGTGTTCTCAAGTGTGCCGTTGAGGTCGATGCAGAAGAGGTTGGCAGGTCCTTGCAGACTCACTACCCATACCCAACCATTGCTGTCGAAGAGTATATCTCCCATTGTTTCTTGTCGCTCTAGCTCTTTGTAATAAAGATTGACAAATGTTCCATCGGGTTTCATGATCTTTATGGGAGATTCAGCGTGGGAGTTTGTGATCCATAGGTTTCCTTGCTTATCGTATTTGATGCGGCTGATGCGTGTGTAATTATAGCTAGTGGGTGCCGCAGATTCTAAGGGCGAAGCGGCCACTTCGGTTAGTCCAGCCTTCTCTTTATGGGTATACTGACGGACAAATTTCATGTCTCGATACTCATAGATGCCTTGGCCATACGATGAAGCATAGTGATGGGTGGGGTCTAAGGGGTCTTGTACGATGCTGGTCATGTTTCTGAAGAGGCCTGCAGTGCGAGCAGCCATACCATCCTCTTCGAACGTGTGCCATGTGCCATCCTCAAACATCATCAGCGTAGCGTTGCGATGTAATTTGGGATCGTCGTAGTAGTTAATGTTTCCTCCTGCCACAAGCAATCTCGTGTCGTCCACAAAATTGAGGTATTGACAGTAATTGCGTATGGGACTATTGGGAATTATTTGAGAAACTATCTGTGCCGTCTGCTTGGACTTGGTGTCGTATTCGTATCCGTTTAGTCCTTTAGCCCCGCTGGCTGTCCAGTAGGTGCCTCCAGCAACAGATATGTCGCTGATGGCCTCACCGAAATTCAAGCGAGTAGGACTACTTAAGTCTTCATAGACGAACACCTCTGTTGGCTTTCCTATGAAAAACTTCTCGTCAAAGGTGCGGATGAAATGCCAAGTCCCCTTACGAAATACCGTGGACGACCCATCGGTGAGGTTGATTTGGTAGACCGACTCCTTGGATTTGAGAGCCAATAAAGAGTTCTTGAATATTGCTAGTTGTGTGTAGACCTCTTCGTTCCATTTGGTCCAGTTCGATGCATCGAGTAGATTCTTTTGGGAATCACCACGATATATACCCTCTGCCGTCGCAGCATAGATGAAACCATTCATCTCGGTGCAACTATGTGTGACTTTCCCTAATGTATAGGTGTTTGAAAACTCTTCGCGCTCGACGTCTAATACTGTCAGACCAAAATTAGTTGCCAGATAAGCTTTACCCTTGACAATGCTGACTCCATTCACGGTTGGGTCTAGGGTGGAAGCGTTGGCATAGTCTGTAATATTAGTTACCTTTCCATTTGGATAGATGAGGTCAATGTTGGCATTGTTGTAGACGACGACCAATATGTTGCTCTGTTCGTCTACAGCGATATGGCGTATGCCTTGTTCATTGAGTAGGTTGGACTTGTCGTAAGTCTCAACAAACTCGTCTGCGGGAGTGTAAGAGTAGAGTGAACCATCGCTGACCACATAAATCTTGTCTGCTATGACTACACATTGTGTTGCGTTATGATAAGCTAGATGTAGACGCCATGAACCTACGTCGGCCCATGTGAAAAGGCTATTCAGCAGCAATAAAGCAGTGGTCAGTATGCAAGTTCTTCTCTTCATTTATCGTTCGTCATTAATAGATACTCTGCCAATTGTTTGACGGCTTTGGCGCGATGGCTGATGCTGTTCTTGACTTCACTACCCAGCTCTGCGAAGGTCTGTTCGTATCCTTCTGGCACAAAGATAGGGTCGTATCCGAATCCTCCTTCGCCTCTGCGTTCCTCGATAATCGTGCCGCGGACAATACCTTCAAACAAATGGCTCTCTTTACCTATTAATAACGCTACAACTGTGCGAAATTGTGCACCTCGCTCACTTTTTCCTGTTAAATTAAGCAAAAGCTTGTCCATGTTTGCCTCGGAGCCGCCCCCACTGTAGCGAGCACTGTATACGCCAGGAGCACCATCAAGGATATCGACCTCCAATCCGCTATCATCTGCGAAGCAGTCGTAGCCATAGTGCTCTTTTACAAACGAAGCCTTTTGCATAGCATTACCTGCAAAGGTGTCGGAAGTCTCGGGAATGTCTGTGTCACATCCTATTTCGCGAAGACTAAGCACCTCGAATCCGTCGCCCAATATGGCGGCCACCTCCTCTAGTTTGTGTGCGTTGTTGGTCGCAAATACAATCTTCTGTTTCATCTCGTGTGGATTATTTCACGACTTTCATTTTTTCAAATCCTTCGCCATAGACTCCAGTGACATTACTTTGAGAAACAAAAGCATTCGGGTCTATGTCGTGGATGATGCGGAAGAGGTTCACGGCATCTTGTTTGCGGGCCAATACGACAAGCACCTTGCGAGGCTGCTTGCTATACCATCCCATGCCGTCAAGCACCGTGACGCCGCGATGGAGTTTCGAGTTGATGTAGTCGGCAATCTCCTCATATTTATTGGAGAAAATAAGGAACTGCACAGAGCGGCGGGTACTATTAATGTAATAGTCAAGTGCCACGCTCATAATGACGAGCGCTACAAAACCAAACATCACGCGTCGCCAATCGTTGAAGACGAAGTAGCAGCTACTGATGATGATGATATCCGAAATCATCGTCGCACGGCCAAAGCTAATGTTGCGGTATTTGTTGATGATGGCATTGACAATGTCCATTCCGCCAGTACTACCATTGTGAGTAAATGCAAGACCTACACCGATACCTGCTGCTACGGCTCCTAGTACGCAAGCCATGAAGTCTTGGCCAGGGCCGAGGAGTTGCATGAACTGACCGTTTTCGTCCATAAACCACGTCTGGGTGATGTCAAGCATTACGGTGAGCATGCCTACGGCATAGATGGTCTTGAGACAAAATCTCCATCCAAGGAGGCGAAGAGCAAAGATGAGCAGAACAGCATTGATGCTGAGGTACACCAACTGCATGTCGATGCCTGTAGCATAGTAGACAATGGCGGAGATACCAGTGACACCGCCCATAGTAATCTGATAGGGGAGCATGAAACAACTCCAACCTAATGAATAGATAAACAATCCGAGTGCAATGGCAAAGTAGTCTTTGATCTCGCGCATCAGTTTGTGCTTGTTGTCTAGCAGAAAGGTTTGCATAATATTTTTATTTATGATTTATGATTTATGATTTATGCCATAGCAGTAGGGGTATTTTGTTGGCAAATCATAAATCATAAATCTGAAATCATAAATCAACCGATTACAATATTTACAATCTTCTTTGGCACGACGATGACCTTGCGGATAGTCTTGCCATCGATATACTTCTGTGTGTTCTCATTGGCGAGCACAGTCTCCTGGATAGCAGCGTTGTCCAAGTCGGCAGCCAGTTCCATGGTGAAGCGTGTCTTTCCGTTGAACGAGATAGAGTACACTACGCTGTCCTCCTTGAGGTACTCCTCATTGAATGCGGGCCACTGGGCATCACATACCGAGCCTGTGCCACCGAGCTGCTCGAACAGTTCTTCACACACGTGAGGAGCGAAGGGGGCCAAAGCTACCACGAGGGGCATCAGCACCTCGCGCTTGGTGCACTTGAGCGATGAGAGCTCGTTCACGCAGATCATGAAAGCACTGATAGAGGTGTTGTATGAGAAGTTCTCGATGTCGCCAGTCACCTTCTTGAGCAACTTGTGCAGCGACTTCAGTTCCTCCTTAGTGGCAGCCTCATCGGTCACGAGAAGTTCTTCACCACGACCGTAGAAGAGGCTCCAGAATTTCTTGAGGAAGCGGTGGCAACCATCGATACCGTTGGTGTCCCAAGGCTTCGACTGCTCCACAGGGCCGAGGAACATCTCGTACATACGCAAGGTGTCGGCACCATACTTCTCGACAATCATGTCGGGGTTCACGATGTTGAACATAGACTTTGACATCTTCTCCACTGCCCAGCCGCAGATGTACTTGCCATCTTCGAGGATGAACTCAGCATCGGCATACTCGGGACGCCAAGCCTTGAAGGCCTCAAGGTCGAGCACGTCGTTGGTTACAATGTTTACATCCACGTGGAGGGGAGTCACATCGTAGTCCTTCTTCAGGTTCAGCGACACAAAGGTGTTGGTATCCTTGATGCGGTATACGAAGTTACTGCGACCCTGAATCATACCTTGGTTCACCAACTTTTGGAAGGGCTCGTCCTTCTTGCTGTAGCCGAGGTCGAAGAGGAACTTGTTCCAGAAGCGTGAGTAGATGAGGTGGCCTGTAGCATGCTCGCTACCACCGACATAGAGGTCTACGTTCTGCCAGTACTCACCCACCTTGTCATCCACGAGCGCCTCGTGATTGCGGGGGTCCATATAGCGGAGATAATAAGCTGATGAGCCTGCAAAGCCTGGCATGGTGTTCAGTTCGAGGGGGAAGATGGTCTGGTTGTCAATCTTCTCGTTCTCCACGACGCAATTATTTACAGTATCCCAAGCCCATATGGTAGCGTGACCCAATGGAGGCTCGCCGCTCTCTGTGGGGAGGAACTTGGCCACCTCGGGCAACTCGATAGGAAGGCATGATTCGGGCACCATATAGGGCATACCCTCCTTATAGTATACGGGGAACGGCTCGCCCCAGTAGCGCTGGCGGCTGAAGATGGCATCGCGCAAGCGGTAGTTCACCTTCACGCGGCCAAGGCCCTTCTCCTTGATATATTCTTTTGTGCGTGCAATAGCCTCCTTCACATCCAAACCGTTGAGCACGAGGTCGCAGTCTCCTGTCTGCTCGGGGCGGGGAGAATTCATCATGATACCCTCTTTGGCATCGAAGCTCTCCTCAGATACGTCGGCACCCTCGATGAGCGGACGAATCTCGAGACCGAAATGCTTGGCAAAAGCATAGTCGCGGCTATCGTGGGCAGGCACCGCCATGATGGCACCTGTGCCGTAGCCTGCAAGCACATAGTCAGAAATCCACACAGGGATGCTCTCGCCAGTCAGGGGGTTGATGGCATACGAGCCGCTCCACACACCTGTCACGCGGCGGTCTGCGATACGCTCACGCTCGGTGCGCTTCTTGGTGGCGTCAAGGTAAGCCTCCACGGCCTCCTTCTGCTCGGGGGTGGTAAGGGTTGCCACCAATTCGCTCTCAGGGGCGAGTACCATGAAGGTGACGCCAAACACCGTGTCGGCACGGGTGGTGAAGATGACAAACTCTACATCGCTATCCTTCACCTTGAAGGTCAGCTCAGCACCTTCGCTGCGACCGATCCAGTTGCGCTGGGTCTCCTTGAGCGAGTCGGTCCAGTCAATCTTATCCAATCCGTCGAGCAGGCGACCTGCATAGGCCGACACACGCAAGCACCACTGGCGCATCTTCTTCTGCACCACGGGGTAGCCACCACGCTCCGATACACCATCCACCACCTCATCGTTGGCAAGCACCGTACCTAGCTTGGGACACCAGTTCACCATGGTCTCGCCGAGGTAGGCGATGCGGTAGTTCATCAACACCTCTTGCTGCATCTTCTCGCTCATGGCCTTCCACTCCTCAGCGGTGAAGGTGAGTGCCTCAGATTGTGCTGCATCGATACCCTCCGAACCCTTCTGCTCGAAGTGAGCCACCAAGTCCTCGATGGGCATTGCCTTGCCTTGGGCGTTGTCGTAGTACGAGCCAAACATCTTGACGAAGGCCCACTGAGTCCACTGGTAATACTCTGAGTCGCATGTGCGGATCTCGCGGTCCCAGTCGAAGCAGAAACCGATCTTATCCAGCTGCTCGCGGTAGCGGGCAATGTTCTGCACCGTTGTGATGGCAGGGTGCTGGCCAGTCTGTATGGCGTATTGCTCGGCAGGGAGTCCGTAGGCATCATATCCCATGGGGTTGAGCACGTTGTAGCCCTGCGAACGCTTGTATCGGGCATAGATGTCCGAAGCGATGTATCCGAGCGGATGTCCCACATGAAGTCCCGCACCTGAGGGGTAGGGGAACATGTTGAGCACATAGAACTTCTTCTTCTCGGGATCTTCGGTCACGCGATAGGTCTTATTTTCCACCCATCG
Source organism: Bacteroidaceae bacterium (assembly GCA_017555875.1). GTDB lineage: Bacteria > Bacteroidota > Bacteroidia > Bacteroidales > Bacteroidaceae > UBA1189. The sequence goes on along the minus strand of JAFZFN010000032.1, from coordinate 18,940 downwards.
CTGCTGCCATTTCTTCTCAATCTCTCTAAAATTGTAATCCATATCTATAGTGGTTTCTTTTGTCTAATTTAGTTTAACGAAGCAAAATTAATGCAAGGTTCGCTAAAAAACAAATGTTTGGTCTTAAACTCGAACAAAAACCATCTCTCGGCTCAAAATATCTGTCTGAGTGTATCGGAAGTTTTTGCTATGCAGAGTACGCAGTTTGAAAAAATGAAATGTTATAAAATGTAAAAGAATAATCTTTATTCGTCAAACTATGTTATAATAGCTAGGAATGAATAGGAAACTTTTTGTCATATGAAAAGTTTCCGATAACTTTGCGCCTGATTTGGAGTATCAAAGAAGTATATGTGCACCGATAAAATAAACGAAAGGGCTGAATTGCGTGACCGCATCGTAAGAACTGCCACCATACTGTTTCAGCAGCATGGTATCAAGCAGGTGCGCATGGACGATGTGGCCAGTGTGTTGGGCATATCGAAGAAGACGCTCTATAGTGCCTTTGCCGATAAAGAGGCCATACTGCTCGAAGCGGTAAAGCTTACCTCGGCATCATTCTGCGAGGCAATCAGGAATACGCTGCTGCAGTCAACCAATGTCGTGGAGCAGATCTTCCTACTCTACAAACGTGTCATCGAGCATTGCAGAGAGGTGAATCCGCTGTTTTTTACCGAACTGATGCGCTATGCAGAGTTGGAAGCCTACTTTGACCGCATGCATACCGAGCACTTCGGCTATGTGAAGGGTTGGTTGCAGGAGGGCGTGAAGCAGGGATTGTTGCGCGATGATATCGACTATGACTTATTCCTCCAGCAGGACGGCTTCCAGATAGACAAACTGTTGAGAAACCCTTTGGTGCGCAACTATCCGGCAGAGGTCATCTATAGTTCGGTAGTTCTGGTACTGCTACGTGGCATGGCTACAGAAAAGGGATTGGAGATAATCAAGAATCTGAAATAATAATATATAATGAAGTTAACAATGAAAAAAATGTGGTTTGCCGGTCTGAAACCGGTGATGATGGCGGCCATTTGCCTCTGCGCAATGGGTGCTACGGCACAGGAGAAGTTGGCACTGACACTGGAGCAGGCAATAGAGATTGCCTTGAGCGACAACCCGACTATCCAGGTGGCTGAACAGACAGTGCAGTTGAAAAAGATCTCGAACAAGGAGACGGTGATGGGCCTGCTGCCCGAAGCATCACTGGCAGGGTCGTATACCCGTACCATCAAAAAACAGACGATGGTGATGATGGGACAGAAGATCGAGATTGGTATCCCCAACCAGTATCAGGGTGGTCTGTCGGTAAGCCTGCCCATATTCGCCCCCACACTCTACAAGAGCATGAAGCTCACCAAGACCGATGTGGCACTGGCCGTAGAGCAAGCACGCTCGTCGAAGCAGGACCTGGTGAACCAAGTGACCAAAGCCTTCTATCAGACACTGCTGGCACAAGACAGCTATGCTGTACTGGAGAAGAGCTTCGCACAGAGCGAAGAGAACTTCCGCATCGTGAACGCCAAGTTCGAGCAGGGTCGCGTGAGCGAGTTCGACAAGATCAGCGCCGAGGTGCAGATGCGTAACCTGAAGCCTTCGGTGATCTCGGCACGCAACGCCGTAGAGCTGTCGAAACTGCAGTTGCTGGTGCTGATGAACATCGAGCCTGAGACGGAATTTGAGCTCATCGGTAGCCTCAAAGACTATGAAGAGAGTGTATACACAGGCATCCTCACCGCAGACACCAATTCGCTCAAGGAGAACAGCGCTTTGAAGCAGATGGACATGAACGTGAAGATGTTGCAGCAGACGCTCTCGCTCAACAAGCAGAACTTCGCCCCCATGGTGGCCCTGCAGTTCAACTACATGTACACCTGCATGACCGACAACTTCAAGTTTAAGGATTATGAGTGGAACCCCTATAGCAACGTATCACTGAGCGTAAGCGTGCCTCTCTTCAAGTACAGCAACTTCTCCAACATGAAGAAGACCAACATACAGATCGGTCAGCTGATGCAGAACCGCGACTATACCGCACGCCAGCTTGCCATGCAGCAGCAGAGCTACCTCAACAGCATGGCTGCCAGTGCCGAGCAGGTATCGAGCAACAAGGAGGCCATCACACAGGCCGAGAAGGGACGCGCCATTGCAGAGAAGCTCTACGAAGTGGGACGCGGCACCATCCTCGAACTCAACAGCGCCGAGGTGGCACTCACACAGGCACAGCTCACCTACGCACAGTCAATTTTCGATTACTTGAGCGCCAAGGCCGACTTGGATAAGCTGCAGGGAAAGGAATACGTGAAGGAATAATGAATTGAAAATTAAAAATTAAAAAACATATACTACAATGAAAAGAAAAGCATTCTCGTTGGCAGCCATGGCCATGACCCTGTTGTTGGCTGCTTGTGGCGGCAAAGGTCAGACAACACAGACTGCCGTCGTAACCGAAGAGGTGAAGCCCGCTGTGAAAGTGGCTCAAGTATCAGTACGCCCCGTAGACCAGGTGCGTGACTATGTAGGTACCGTACAGGCGGAGGTGAAGAACAACATCGCTCCTCAGGCTCCCGGCCGTATCAACAAGATCTTTGTCGAGGTGGGCGACCACGTGCGCAAAGGACAGAAGCTCGTGCAGATGGATGCTGCCAACCTGCAACAATTGACCCTGCAGATTGAGAACCAGAAGGTCGACTTCGCCCGTGTGAAAGAGCTCTATGCCGTAGGCGGTGTATCGAAGGCCGAGTTTGACAACATGAAGATGTCGCTCGAGGTGGCCGAGTCTCAGTACAGAAACATCATGGAGAACACACAGCTCCTGAGCCCCATCGACGGTATCGTTACAGCTCGCAACTATGATGATGGTGACCTCTACGCTGGCGCAGCTATTCTTACCATCGAGCAGATTCGTCCCGTAAAGTTGCTTGTAAACGTATCAGAGAACTACTACTCAAAGGTCGAGAAAGGCGATAAGGCTATCGTCACGCTCGATGCGTTGCCTGGTGAGCGCTTTTCTGCTACCGTCTCGCTCAAGTATCCTACGATCAATGCAGCTACTCACACATTTCCTGTGGAGTTGACCCTCGCCAACAAGGATGAGAAGGTGCGTCCCGGCATGTTTGCCCGCGCACAAATCAACTTCGGCACCGAGAACCACGTAGTAGTGCCCGATGTAGCTATCGTGAAGCAGCCCGGCTCAGGCGAGCGATTCGTATATGTATATAACCACGGCAAGGTAAACTACGTAAAGGTAGAGCTTGGCCAGCGCCTCGACGATGCCTACGAGCTGCTGGGTGGCCTGCCCGACGGTGCTACCGTAGTTATTGCAGGCCAAGGTCGCTTGAGCGATGGCATGGAGGTGAGAGTGGAAGAGTGATATTAATTCTGAATTCTGAATTTTGAATTCTCTGTCCAATGCCATTCTTTTAGTGGGGCATCAGCATGGAGCTAATTCATAATTCATAATTCATAATTCAAAATTAGTAAGACATGAGTTTATACGAAGGTTCGGTCAAGCGACCGATTATGACCGCACTCATCTTCGCCGCTATTGTGGTGTTTGGTGTGTATTCGGTTACCAAGCTTCCCGTAGACTTGTACCCCAAGATGGATACCAACACTATTATGGTGATGACCTCTTATTCGGGTGCCAGTGCTTCGGATATTGAGAACAATGTTACACGCCCCTTGGAGAGCACGCTCAACTCGGTGGCTAACCTCAAGCACATCACTTCGAAGTCATCGGAGAATATGTCGCTCATCACACTGCAGTTTGAGTACGGACACGATATTGATGACCTCACCAACGATGTGCGCGACAAGCTCGACATGATTTCATCGGCCCTGCCCGATGCAGTGAGCACACCCATCATCTTGAAGTTCGACTCCGATATGATGCCTATCCTCATCCTCTCGGTACAGGCCGACCAGTCTACCAACGGACTTTACAAGATCCTTGACGATAATGTAGCCAACCCCTTGGCTCGTATCCCCGGTGTAGGTTCAGTGTCTATCGGTGGTGCTGCCGAACGCGAGATCTATGTATACTGCGACCCAGTGAAGCTCGAGGCCTACAACCTCAGCATCGAGGCCATCAGCAGCATTATCTCAGCTGAGAATATGAATATCCCTGGTGGTACATTTGATATTGGTAACGAGACCTTCCCTCTCCGTGTAGAGGGTGAGTTCAAGGACCCCAAGGATATGGAGAACATCATCGTAGCCTCGATGAATGGCAGCGATATCTACCTGCGCGATGTTGCCGAGGTAGTTGACACCATTCAGGAGCGCGGTCAGATGACCTATACCAATGGCATACGCGGTGCTACCATCATCGTACAGAAGCAGTCGGGTGCCAACTCTGTAGAGATTTCTAACAAGGTGATGAAGATGCTTCCCAAGCTACAGGAGAATCTCCCCTCTGATGTGAAGATTGGCATCGTGGCCAACACTTCTGAGAATATCGAGAACTCTATTAGCGGCTTGGCCGAGACCGTATTTTACGCTCTCTTGTTCGTAGTCATCGTGGTATTCCTCTTCCTCGGACGTTGGCGTGCCACCTTTGTCATCGGTATCACCATCCCCATCTCACTGGTAGCCTCATTCATCTATCTGGCTATCTCTGATGGATCGCTCAATATGATTTCGTTGGCATGTCTTTCTATTGCCATCGGTATGGTGGTGGACGATGCCATCGTGGTATTGGAGAATGTCACCACCCACATCGAGCGTGGTGCCGATCCCAAGCAGGCAGCTATCCATGCCACCAATGAGGTTGCCATCTCTGTTGTGGCCTCTACGCTTACAATGATTGCCGTGTTCTTCCCCATGACATTGGCTGGTGGTATGATGGGTATGATGTTCAAGCAGTTGGGTTGGATGATGTGTGTTATCCTCACCGTATCTACCATTTCGGCTTTGACTCTTACTCCTATGCTCTGCTCGCAGATGCTTAAGCTGAAGAAGAAGCATAGCTCGGCTTACAATATCTTCTATGTACCCATTGAGCGCATGCTCGACAAGTTGGATGCGTGGTATGGTCGCATAATTGACAAGGCAGTGCGTCATCGTAAGCTGGTGCTCTCTATATGTATCATCCTTTGCGTAGCTTGCTTCACCACCATGAAGTATGTAGGTTCTGAGTTCTTCCCTGCCTCTGACGATAGCCGTTTGTCAGTGAAGCTTTACATGCCCATCGGCACACGCACTGAACGCACTCATGCTATCACCAAGGAGTTGGCCGACAAGTGGTCTGCCGAGTTCAAGGACGAGCTTCGCATTGTCAACTACACCGTAGGTCAAGCTAGTGAGGACAACACCTATGCCTCAATGCAGGACAATGGTAGCCACATCGGTTCGTTCAATATCACTCTTGTCAACCCCGACGAGCGTGAGCGTACCCTTTTCCAAATTTCTGAAATCATCCGTAACGACTTGGCTCGCTACCCCGAGATTGAGCGCTTCACCGTAGGTGCTGGTGGTCACTCAGGTATGGGTGGACAGTCATCTGTTGACTTTGAAATCTATGGCTACGACTTCAATGCTACCGATAAGGTGGCCAAGGAGTTGCGCAACGAGCTCGTCAAGCTGAAAGGTGTCAGCGAGGTGCGTATCAGTCGTTCAGACTATCAGCCCGAGATTCAAGTTGACTTTGACCGCGAGAAACTTGCCCGTCATGGTCTCAACCTCTCTACCGCAGCCACCTACTTGCGCAACCGTATCAATGGCTCTACCGCTTCGTTCTACCGTGAAGATGGCGATGAGCACTATATCAAGGTGCGCTATGCCCCCGAGTATCGTACTAGCATCGAGGACATTGAAAACATCCTCATCTACAGTAGCAATGGTGGCTCTGTACGCATCAAGGATGTAGGTACTGTCGTAGAGCGCTTCTCGCCCCCCTCAATCGACCGTAAGGACCGTGAGCGTGTCAACACCGTGAAGGCCATCGTCAATACCGAAGTACCTATGGGTGTAGTTGTTGCCGAAGCCAATAAGGTGATTAAGAATATGGACATCCCCTTGGGTATCACCATCAACCTCGCTGGTGACTTCGAGGAGCAGCAAGAGTCGTTTGGCGATCTCGGCCTGTTGGGTATCCTCATCATTTTGCTCGTATTTATCGTGTTGGCATCACAGTTTGAGTCGTTTACCGACCCCTTCATCATCATCACTGCCGTGCCCATGTCTATCGCAGGTGTTATCGCTGCTTTGGCTCTCACTGGCACCAACCTTAATGTGATGAGTATGATGGGATGTATCATGCTCTTCGGTATCGTGGTAAAGAATGGTATCGTGCTCATTGACTACACTAAGTTGTGCCGCGAGCGTGGTATGGGTGCCATCCAGGCCTCTATCACTGCAGCCAAGAGCCGTCTGCGTCCCGTGCTCATGACCACCCTCACCACCATCCTCGGCATGGTGCCCATGGCGCTCGACCAGGGTGAAGGCTCTGAGATGTGGCGTCCCTTGGGCGTATCTGTAATCGGTGGTCTCACCGTGTCGACCCTTCTTACCTTGATCCTTGTGCCCGTACTCTACTGTATGTTCTGTGGCGTAGGGTTCAAGAAGGCTCGTCGCAAACACAGTAAGCAGCTCGCCCTCGATGCCTATTGGGAAGAGAACAAGGGCTCGATGATCAAGAGCAAGAAGAGAAGAAGAAAAGAGTGATACTAATTCTGAATTCTGAATTTTGAATTCTTTGCATGTCTATCGTTTTCATGCGGAGCCCATTCAGAATTCAGAATTCAAAATTCAAAACTATACAACGTATGAAATCCGTATTTATCGCCTACGATCAGGCCTATCAAGAGAAGATACTCTTTACGCTCGACCACATGAACTGCCGTGGTTTTTCCATGTTTCCCCAGGTACAGGGACGTGGCAGCAAGACTGGTGAGCCCCACTATGGCAGTCACGCGTGGCCCTCTATGTGTTCGGCAATCCTCACTGTGGTGCGCGACGAGCAGGTAGACCCTCTGCTGGCCGAGTTGCACCGCATCGACATGGAGACTGAGCGTCTTGGCCTCAGAGCTTTTGTGTGGGATGTAGAGAAGACCATCTAATCCAAAGTGTAAAAAATGTATAATTACGGGCATATTTGCGTTAATATTCAGATAAAAAGCGTAAATTTGTCCGTTTTTTTAATTAATTAGTATCAGATATGGATAAATTTAGCTACGGACTTGGTCTTGGTATTGGCCAGCAGCTGCTCTCTATGGGTGCAGAGGTGAGTGTTGATGACTTTGCTCAAGCTATCCGTGATGTGTTGGAAGGTAAAGAGACTGCACTCAGTTTTGCTGAGGCGCAACAGATTGTGAACAATCATTTCGCAGAGATGGAAAAGCAAGCTCACGCGGCTGCTATCGAGCAGGGCGAGATGTTCCTCAAGATGAACAAGGAGCGTGCAGGCGTGGTGACTCTCGAGAGCGGATTGCAGTACGAGGTATTGGCTACAGGTACAGGCCGCAAGCCTAAGGCCACCGACAGAGTGCGTTGCCACTACGAAGGTCGCTTGGTCGACGGTACGATGTTTGACAGCTCTATTCAGCGTGGCGAGCCCGCAGTGTTCGGCGTGAATCAGGTGATTGCCGGATGGGTTGAGGCATTGCAGCTCATGAGCGAGGGCGATAAGTGGAAGCTCTACATCCCCTACAACTTGGGCTATGGTGAGCAGGGCGCAGGCGGTGCTATCCCTCCCTACAGCACATTGGTGTTCGAGGTAGAGTTGCTCGAGGTGTTGTAAATGGCCATAGGCGATTAGGTGCATCCTGATTGCTGATTCCAAATAGTATAATTATAAATCATAGATAAAGACATGAAGAAGACTATTTTTTCTGTAATGATGGCCTTTGCAGCGGGCCTGTTTGTAAGCTGCACAACAGCTGCTCCCAAGGTAACCCTTCAGGGAGCCAGTGCATCAGACTCATTGGCCTATGCTTTTGGTGTGGCTCAGTCACAAGGTGCGAAGGATTACTTGGCAGGTCGTATGGGTGTGGACACAACCTATATGAACAAGTTTGTTGAGGGCGTTATCGACGGTGCTAATGCCGATGGCAAGAAGAACGCTTACTTTGTCGGTGAGATGATTGGTCAGCAGGTGGTCAATGAGATTATCCCTGCTGTGAACAGAGAGTTGTTTGCAGACAAGGAGGGCAAAGGACTCAACGAGAAGAAGTTTACCCGTGCATTCCTTTCTGGCGTAACAGAAAAGGGCATGAAGATGACCCTTGATGAGGCACAGGCTCAGGCGATGTCTCTCATAACCACCATCAGAGAGAACAATGACTCTACTGCTAGCCTCAAGGCCGAGATCGACTCTTTGTCCGATGCGATGGGCTTGGCACAGACACAGGGCTTGAAGAATTATGTTGTCCGTGGCATGGGTGTAGATACCCTCTACTATAGCGAGTTTGCTAAGGGTGTCAAGGCTGGTATCAAGATTGGTGAGAGCGCCAAGATGGATGCGTTCTTTGCTGGTGTTGGCGTAGGTCAGGGCATGGTGCATCAGACCATACCTGCTCTCAGCCGCGAGTTCTTTGGCAATGAGGTGGAGCTTATCAGCAAGGACTATCTTTTGGCTGGTTTCGTTGCTGGTGCCACAGAGAAGAAGCTTCTCATCCACCCCATGGAGGCTCAGCAGATGTTTGTTGCTTTGATGGATAAGGTTCAGGCCGAGCGTATGGAGGCTCAGTTTGGTGCCAACAGAGCACAGGGCGTAGCTTACCTTGACTCTATCGCTCAGACTGAGGGTGTGGTGAAGACCGAGAGTGGTCTCTGCTACAAGGTCCTCAAGGCTGGCAAGGGCGCTGTGCCCACCTCTACCGATAAGGTGAAGGTTCACTACCGCGGTACACTCATTGATGGCACTGAGTTTGATAGCTCATACAGCCGCAACGAGCCCTCTACCTTCCGTGCCGATCAGGTGATTGCCGGATGGACCGAGGCGCTCACCATGATGCCCGTTGGCTCAAAGTGGATGCTCTATATTCCTCAGGAGCTTGCGTATGGCGATCGCGATTTGGGCACCATCAAGCCCTTCTCTGCTCTCGTGTTTGAGGTAGAGTTACTCGAGATTGAGAAGTAAAAAAACTTTACAGTGAAGAGTTAAGAGGGAAGAGTTGGCTCCGCGATGTTCACACTCTTCCCTCTTTCTTTTTCCTTTTCCCCCTTTTTCTCAAAATGTCCACCATCATCTATCCCTCTCCGATCTTTGGCCCCATCAGAAGCCGCCGCTTAGGGGTCTCCTTGGGTATCAACTTATTGCCTGGCGACGGCAAGGTGTGTACGTTTGACTGCATCTACTGCGAGTGTGGTCTCAATGCCGAGCGTCGCCCCAAGCAGAAGCTGCCTACACGTAGCGAGGTGGCTATGGCCTTGGAGCAGAAGCTGCAGCAGATGCAAGCCGAGGGAGTGGCTCCCGACGTGCTGACCTTTGCTGGCAATGGAGAGCCTACGGCACATCCCGACTTTGCAGGCATCATCGGCGACACCTTGGCCTTGCGTGACCGTTACTTCCCTCGGGCTAAGGTGAGCGTGCTGACCAATGGCACCCGCATCGGCCATGCCGAGGTGTTTGAGGCTCTGAGGCTGGTCGACAACAATATTGTGAAGCTCGACACCGTAGATGCCGACTATATCGCTCGTGTAGATCGTCCTGTGGGCCGATACGACCTCCCGCATCTCCTCGAGTGTATGCAAGCCTTTGCGGGGCGCTGCGTCGTGCAGACCCTGTTCATGAAGGGGGTGGACGATCAGGGTGTGTCGGTCGATAACACTTCGGATCAGTATGTGCTCCCGTGGCTCGATGCGGTGGAGCGTATCGCTCCGCGCGAAGTGATGATCTATACGATTGATAGGGAGACCCCTATGCAGGGTCTTCGCAAAGCCACTCCCGAAGAGCTGGATGGTATTGTCGAGCGTTTGCGGCATCGGGGCATCAAGGCATCAGCGTCGTATTGAATACATGTCGTAGGATAAGCTGTCGTTTCGAGACAAGCTCCTAAAGCAATGAGCGAGGGTACTCAGTGTATCCTCGCTCATTCCGTGTATGTGTATTTTTATGTTGTCCTCTTAGTACTGCTCCTTCTCGTTGGGGAAGTCGCCACTCTTCACATCCTCCACGTAGTGCCCTACGGCCTCCGTCACGATGGTGAAGAGGTCGGCGTAGCGGCGCAGGAATCGGGGGCTGAAGTCATTGGTCATGCCCAGCATGTCTGTGATCACCAGCACTTGGCCATCGACGTTGCCTCCTGCTCCGATGCCGATGACGGGGATGGTCAGCTCCTTGGCTACGCGCTCGGCAAGGCTGGCTGGTATCTTCTCCAGCACGATGCCAAAGCATCCTGCCTCTTCGAGCTTCTTGGCATCCTGGATGAGCTTCTCGGCCTCGGCCTCCTCCTTGGCGCGGACGGCATAGGTGCCAAACTTATTGATCGACTGCGGCATCAGTCCCAGGTGACCCATGACGGGGATGCCTGCTGCGAGGATGCGCTTCACCGAGGGGAGTATCTCCTCGCCACCTTCGAGCTTGAGTGCGTCGGCATGGGTGATCTTCATCATGTGTATGGCGTTGTTCACCGCCTCGATGTCGCTTGCCTGGTAGGTGCCGAAGGGCATGTCCACCACTACGAGAGCGCGCTGCACGGCCTTCACTACCGACTTGCCGTGATAGATCATCTGGTCCAGTGTGATGGGGAGTGTGGTCACGTTGCCCGCCACCACGTTGGAGGCCGAGTCGCCCACGAGGATGATGTCCACTCCTGCGCGGTCTACGAGCGAGGCCATCGTGTAGTCATATGAGGTGAGCATCGAAATCTTTTCTCCTCGCTGTTTCATCTCTAGCAGTCGGTGCGTAGTCACCTTGCGTCTGTCGTCGCTGATGTATGCCATAGCTGTATCTCTATTTTTTGTTAATTGTATAAAAAAAGAAAAAGGAAACACACGAGTGTGTCTCCTTTTTTGGGGTGGTGCCACCAGGAATCGAACCGGGGACACAAGGATTTTCAGTCCTTTGCTCTACCAACTGAGCTATGGCACCTCCTTGATTGCGGATGCAAAGGTACTGCTTATTTTTGAATCTGCAAATGAAAAACGAAAAAAAATGCCAAATACCCCTAAATTTTCTGTAAAAAGCCCTCTCTTGGGGGTTGTCCATGGCTCAATAGGCGCAAAAATCGCCCCATCCGATGTCATCGCGTCTTGCCCTTTGCCTGCTTCCGAGGGGTGGGGCGCCCTGCTTTTTTGCTTGTTTGTGCAGATTTTCTCATGCTCGATGCTGCAAGTAAACTTGGTTTGTCTTCGCTAAATCGATTTTTTGCACTAAATTTGTACCCAAAATATAAGAATTCAAAAACTTAAATGATTACACTTGATCAACTGAAGGATATTAAGGAGCGCACCGAGGCGCTCAATCGCTATCTGGCTATCGAGGACAAGCAGATCCAGGTAGAGGAGGAACAGCTGCGCACCCAGGTCCCCGGATTCTGGGACGATGCCAAGAAGGCCGAGGCGCAGATGAAGAAGGTGAAGGAACTGCAGGCATGGATTGATGGCTACAAGCGTGTGAAGAGTCTCTCCGATGAGGTCGAGGTGGCCTTCGAGTTTTGCAAGGATGAGCTCATCACCGAGGGCGAGCTCGATGCTGCTTATGCCACTGCGCTGGAGGCTGTCGAGGAGCTGGAGTTGAAGAACATGCTCCGCGAGGAGGCCGACAACATGGACTGCGTGCTCAAGATCAACGCCGGTGCTGGCGGCACCGAGGCGCAAGACTGGGCTTCGATGCTCATGCGTATGTATATGCGCTGGGCCGAGACCAATGGCTACAACCTCCGCATCTCCACCTTGCAGGATGGTGATGAGGCTGGCATCAAGACCGTGACGATGGAGCTCGAGGGTCCCTTCGCCTATGGTTACCTGAAGAGTGAGAATGGTGTGCACCGCCTTGTGCGCGTGTCTCCTTATAACGCGCAGGGTAAGCGCATGACCTCGTTTGCATCGGTCTTCGTCACTCCGCTCATCGATGACAGCATCGAGATTGAGATCAATCCTGCGCTGCTCTCGTGGGACACCTTCCGAAGCGGTGGTGCCGGTGGTCAGAACGTGAACAAGGTGGAGTCGGGTGTCCGTCTGCGCTATCAATACACCGACCCCTACACCGGTGTGCAGGAGGAGATCATGATTGAGAACACCGAGACCCGCGACCAGCCCAAGAACAAGGAGAACGCCCTGCGCCTGCTCCGCTCACAGCTCTACGACCGCGAGCTGCAGCACCGCATGGAGGAGCAGGCCAAGGTCGAGGCAGGCAAGAAGAAGATCGAGTGGGGCTCACAGATCCGCAGCTACGTCTTCGACGACCGCCGTGTCAAGGACCACCGCACGGGTCATCAGACCTCCGATGTGGGTGGCGTGATGGATGGTAAGATTGACGGCTTCATCAAGTCGTACCTCATGTCAAACTCTTCGGAGGAGGCGTAAGGGCCTGTCTTAGGAGATAAAGGAGGTTGAATGGAGATAAATGGAGTTAGAGGGAGATAAAAGGAGATAAATGCCGATAGTTTCATCGCGCGAAAAGACATTCGGCCTTTATCCCCCTTAATGCCCCTTAACTCCCCTTAATGCCCCCTAAAAAAGAAAATATACATCGCACCAATGAGAAACAAGTACAGTAGACACAGTGCCATACGCGTCATCATCGCCGGGCAGCGCATCAGCAGCCAGGATGAGCTGCTGCAGCAGCTCTTGGTGCTCGGCTACGAGTGCACCCAGGCCACGCTCTCGCGCGACCTCAAGGAACTCGAGGTGACCAAGGAGGTGGTGGGTGGCGAGAGCATCTATCTGTTGCCCGACAGCCCCTTGCATCCCCGTGCCGGTGTGCCCTATGGCATACAGCTGCGTGGTGGGGTGCAGTCCATCGCCTTCTCGGGCAATGTCGCCGTACTCAAGACCCGTAGGGGCTATGCGCGAGGCATCGCCGTCGACATCGACCGCTGCGGCCTACGCACCGTGCTGGGCACCGTGGCTGGCGACGACACCATCCTCCTCGTCATCGGTGAGGGCTATGCGAAGAGCGATGTGCTCACCGAGCTGGAGGGCATCATCCCCGATATTATGACACTGGTTCCCATGGAAACAAAACTATTGAAATCACTATGATAAAAACTGGAATTATAGAAGGTGCCGGCTTCACCGGAGGCGAGCTCATACGCCTGTTGCTCAATCACCCCGACGTGCAGCTCATGTTCATCACGGGCCGCGGCAATAGCGGGCAGAAGATACACGAGGTGCACCGCGGCCTCTATGGCGAGACCGAGCTGACCTTCTCCGAGGAGCCCGAGCTGGACAAGATAGACCTGCTCTTCCTCATCACCTCAGCCGAGGAGAGCCGTCAGTTTATGGAGACCGCCGTGATCCCCGAGCGCCTCAAGATCATCGACTTCTCGCGCAACTACCGCCTCAAGGGCAACGACAAGGAGTTCATCTACGGCCTCCCCGAGCTCAATCGCCGCGCCATCTGCAAGAGCCGCTTCGTGGCCAACCCCGGCAACTTCGCCTCCTGCATCACCCTGGGCCTGCTCCCCTTGGCCAAGAACCTCATGCTCACCGACGACATCTACGTCCACGCCATCATCGGCAGCACGGGCACGGGGCACAAGGCCTCGTCGCAGACCACCTTCAGCTGGCGCAACGACAATGTGAGCATCTACAAGCCCTTCGTGCATCAGCACTTGCCCGAGATACGCGAGTCGCTGGAGCAGCTCCAGAGCAGCTTCAGGGCCGACATCCACTTCGTGCCCTACCGTGGCAACTTCACCCGCGGCATCTTCTGCACCATCATGGTCAAGAACAAGGTGTCCATCGAGGAGCTCACCCAGCTCTACACCGACTACTATGCCAAGGACTCGTTCACCCATATCACCCCCGACAACATCGACCTCAAGCAGGTGATCAACACCAACAAGTGCCTCATCCACCTCGAGAAGCATGGCGACATGCTGCTCATCACCTCGTGCATCGACAACTTGCTCAAGGGCACCAGCGGCCAGGCCGTACACAACATGAACCTCCTCTTCAACCTCGAGGAGACCACGGGACTGAACCTCAAGGCGACGGCCTATTGATAAAATTGAAAATTGAAAATTAAAAGTTTACGAACGGCACTATGAACTATAGAAGACTCTTCTCCAGCATCGCAATGCTCCTCTGCCTCAGCCTGAGCATCATGGCCAAGGCCCCGAAGTATGTGTTCTACTTCATCGGCGATGGCATGGGCTTGAACCAAGTGGTTGCCACCCAGTACTACCTCCGCTCATGCCAGGGCGAGCTGGGCATCACGCCCCTTGGCTTCGCACAGTTCCCCTACACCGGCATCGCCACCTCCTACTCGGGTAGCAGCGATGTCACCGACTCAGCTGCTGGCGGCACCGCCCTGGCCACAGGGCACAAGACCTACAATGGCGCCATCGGTGTCGACGTCGATGGCCGTGCCGTGACGAGCATTGCCGAGCTGGCCCACCGCTCGGGAGCCAAGGTAGGCATCGCCACGAGCGTCACCATCAACCACGCCACCCCCGCGTCGTTCTACGCCCATCAGCCCAGTCGCAACGACTACTACGAGATAGGCACCCAGCTCGCCGCCTCGGGCTTCGAGTTCTTTGCCGGAGGCGACTTTGCAGAGAAGGTCAACTCCTCTGACCCCTCTGCGCCACACCTATATAATATCACGCGCGAGGCAGGCTATGCCATCGCCCGTGGCTACGACGAGTACGAGGCGCTGTCCGCCGATGCCGACAAGGTGCTGCTCATCCAGAAGGCCGACATGGTCGAGGAGGCGCTCCCCTATGCCATCGATGCCCGCGAGGGCGACCTCACGCTCACCCAGGTGACCACGGCAGCCATCGCCCACCTCTACGACAAGCGTCACAAGGAGGGCTTCTTCCTCATGGTCGAGGGCGGCAAGATAGACTATGCCTGCCATGCCAACGACGCTGCCACAGCGCTGCGCGAGGTGGTCGACTTTGACCGTGCCATCGGCGTGGCCTACGACTTCTACCTCCAGCACCCCAAGGAGACCCTCATCATCATCACTGCCGACCACGAGACGGGCGGCATGACCCTCGGCAACGGCTCCTACGCGCTCAACTTCAAGGCGTTGCAATCGCAGCAGGTGAGCCAGCCGGGCTTCTCGCGCATCGTCAACCGCATGCGCCACGAGAGCCGCGACGCCGTCACCTGGGAGCAGATGAAGGAGGCGCTGAAGGCAAACTTCGGCTTCTGGGACACCATCCCCCTCAGCGAGCGCGACGAGCAGGCTCTGCGCAGCGAGTATGAGCGCTCCTTCCAGGGCGACCGCAATGTGAAGATGGCCGAGAGCCTCTACTACCGCGACGAGCCCATCGCAGCCTTGGCCGTGCGCATCCTTAACCGCATCGCCATGGTGTCGTGGCCCGTAGGGTCCCACACCGCAGCCTACGTCCCCATATTTGCTGTGGGCAACGGTGCTGAGCATTTCTGCGGACAAATGGATAACACCGACATCCCCAAGCGCATTGCCGAGGTGGCGGGGTACGGGGCAATTGACAATTGAAAATTGAAAATTGACAATTGAAAATTTAAAAAATATAGAGACGTAAACTTTCATCTTTCATCTTTCAACTTAATTTATCCCCATGGGCATTTGCGTTAGAAATATCGTACCTGAGTATCCTGTGAATGAGAAGACAATCTATTTCCCCGATATAGAATTAGTTAAGCGTATGAGAATATTATTATTGGGCAGTGGCGGACGCGAGCATGCCCTGGCTTGGAAGATAAGCCAAAGTCCGAAAGTAGAGAAATTATATATCGCTCCCGGCAATGCCGGCACGAGCGAAGTAGGTGAGAATGTGTCGCTCTCGGCCACCGACTTCGAGGGCATCAAGGCCTTCGTGCTCGAGCACGATGTCAACATGGTCGTCGTAGGTCCCGAGGATCCTCTGGTCAAGGGCGTCTACGACTACTTCCGTGACGACGCTCAGCTCAGCGCCATCCCCGTCATCGGCCCCTCCAAGGCAGGTGCCACCCTCGAGGGCAGCAAGGACTTTGCCAAGGCCTTCATGATGCGCCATGGCATCCCCACCGCCCGCTATCAGACCTTCACTCAGGACACCCTCTCCGAGGGCATCGCCTTCCTCCGCACCCTCGAGGCCCCCTATGTGCTCAAGGCCGACGGCCTCTGTGCCGGCAAGGGCGTGCTCATCCTCGACACCCTCGAGGAGGCCGAGCGTGAGCTCAGCGAGATGCTCGGCGGCATGTTTGGCTCCGCGTCGGCCAGCGTAGTCATCGA
The DNA here is from genome assembly GCA_017555875.1 of Bacteroidaceae bacterium. GTDB lineage: Bacteria > Bacteroidota > Bacteroidia > Bacteroidales > Bacteroidaceae > UBA1189. Next base: position 2,622 of record JAFZFN010000032.1, on the reverse strand, counting down.
GGAGTTCCTCTCGGGCGTCGAGTGCTCCGTCTTCGTGCTCACCGACGGCACCCACTACAAGCTCCTCCCCGAGGCCAAGGACTACAAGCGCATCGGCGAGGGCGACACCGGTCTCAACACCGGTGGCATGGGCTCCATCTCTCCCGTACCCTTCGCCACCCCCGAGTGGATGCAGAAGGTCGAGGAGCGCATCGTGCGCCCCACCGTCGAGGGCTTGGCTGCTGAGGGCATCGACTACAAGGGCTTCATCTTCTTCGGCCTCATCAACGTCAAGGGCGAGCCCATGGTCATCGAGTACAACGTCCGCATGGGCGACCCCGAGACCGAGAGCGTCATGCTCCGCCTCAAGAGCGACATCGTCGACCTCTTCGAGGGCGTAGCCGAGGGCAACCTCGGGGAGCGCACCATCGAGTTCGACCCCCGCTCAGCCGTGTGCGTCATGCTCGTGTCGGGCGGCTACCCTGGCGACTATGTCAAGGGCTACCCCATCACAGGCTTCGAGAATGTCCAGGGCAGCTACCTCTTCCATGCCGGCACCACCCTCAAGGACGGTCAGGTCGTGACCAACGGAGGTCGTGTCATCGCCGTCAGCTCTTATGGCGACACCCAGCTCGAGGCCTTGGCCCAGTCGTTCAAGAACGCCCAGGCGCTCCACTTCACCGACATGTATTGCCGTAGCGACATCGGTAAGGACATCCTTTGATGATGCAAAAGCTCGTCCGTTTCATGACCTATAGCAAGGCGGCATCCTACGTTGCCGCCTCGCTTTGCGTCGCGTCGTGGTGTCTGCTCCCCACCGAGCGCCTCGTGCCCCTCGTAGGTCACCTCCTGCTCATCCTCATGGCTGGGTACCTCCTCGTGCGCACCAATCGTGTGTTCTCCCTCAGCGACTCCAAGAGCACCCTCCCCGCCACCCTCTTCTACCTGGGCTGTGCCCTTGCCCCCGACCTCCTCTCGTCGCGTGGCACCGCGCTCCATCTCGTGCTCCTCGCCACCGCGTTCCACCTCCTGCTGCGCACCCACCGCTCGCGCCATGCCATGGGCCGCTACTTCGTAGCCTTCACCCTCATCGGCCTCCAGTGCATGCTCACCCCACCGCTGCTGCTCCTCATGCCGTGGCTCGTGGTGTGTGCCCTCCCCATGGAGTCGCTTCATGGGCGCACCTTCCTGGCCTCCCTCTGGGGCCTCCTCTTCCCCTTCTGGATAGCCTGCGGCGTGCTCTTCCTTGCGGGCCACACCGCGCCCATCGTCGCCTACCTCGGCAGCGTCGTCCCCGCCGCCTATCCCGTGCTGCCCCCGCTGGCCGCCACCTCCCAGTGGCTCCTGCTGCTGTGGGCCCTGCTCCTCATCGTGCCCGGCAGCGTGACCGTCCTCGTCAGCCGCACCATGAAGCTCCAGGCCAGCGCCGGCTTCCGCCTCATGCTGTCGGCCCTCGTCGTGCTCCTTGCCGCCATGGGCCTCGGCTCCGAGAGCTTCTCCGCCCTGCTCCCCACTGTCATGCTCATCGCCTCGCTCATGGGCTCCGCCCTCTTTGCCAGCGCAGCCAGCCGTGCCAAGAGCATCTACCTCATCGTCCTCACCGCCATCGGGCTCCTCCTCCTCATCCTGTCCCTATGCAGCACGTTCTAGAGCTCCTCGTCAGCTATGGTCCCTGGGGCATGTTCCTCTCCGCCTTTCTGGCAGGCAGCATCCTCCCCTTCAGCAGCGAGACCGTCATGGTAGCCCTCGTCGCCGTGGGCGTCAACCCCTGGCTCCTCCTCCTCACCGCCTCGGCGGGCAACACCCTCGGAGGCATCACCTGCTACAGCCTCGGCCTCATCGCCTCGCCCGAGTGGCTCCAGCGCACCTTCCGCATCAAGGACAAGTACATGCAGCGCGCCCGCACGCTCGTCGACCGCTGGGGCATCTGGATGGGACTCCTCTGCTGGCTCCCCCTGCTGGGCAGCGCCCTGCTCCTCACGCTCGGCATCATGCGCTCGCGCCCCATCCTCACTAATCTCATGATGATCCTCGGCCGCACCCTCCGCTACGCCTTCGTGCTCCTCTCAGCCCTCGGCGTGATACGGTGGATAGGGTAGGGGGGCTGCCATATTGCATCACTATTCCAAATGCCGGTTTCTCGATGAAATCGGCATTTTTTGCGTCCCCACCCACCGATTTCAGGTTACAAAAGTTCATAAATAGGTTGGCATTGGCACAGCGCAGCGAGAGCAGAGTCAAGATTTCTTGTACTCTGCCGAGCCAGCACGCCATCATGAAGTTCGCTTCATACTGGCAGAACGTAGCATGATTAATCACAAATGATACAACTCAATGTTAATGTTTAATATAAAGATAATAAACACGTTTCTAAACTATTGGAGTGTTTTGTCAAACTTTTTTACAGGCTTGAAAAAAAATTATCACTATAGTGAAAAAACTTTTTTAACAAAGCGAAAAAAATTGTCAAGCCTATGAAAAATAAATCCAGAGAGCTACAAACTGCAGTGTACTGAAATAAGTTGACAGATTAAACTTAGAATCCTATATAGGTTTACGCTGAGAATATTTATTCCTATATGAGTTTACGCTTTGCAAAGATAATCCAAAATAGGTTTACATTCCAAACGATATTTCAAGTAT
>JAFZFN010000031.1 GCA_017555875.1 Bacteroidaceae bacterium | reverse complement strand
TTGCAAGGTCCGAAGTACGAAGTCCGAAGTTATATTCCGCGCTCCGAGATGGCGCAAAAAGGATGAGGTAAAAAAATCCTTATTTTTGTATTAGATATACGTAGTATATATAATACTTAAATAAGCCTCTTTTTTTATAGTGCTCACTCGCGAAAAAAAACGACCACAGCGCAGGTAACTTCGGACTTCGGACTTCGGACTTTCGCCTCGCGTGGCGCACGCGCATAATGCGCGTATCTTCGGCTCAGCGAGTTACGCTGAGCAATTAGGAAGGTTCGTGCAAACGAGCGAAATGTAAACTTGTTTACAATTTCTCAGCGAGTGCAGCCGAAGCTCAACAACGAAGTTGTTAATTAGGAGTTAGGAATTAGGAATTGGAAAAGGCGCGACGCATGAAATCTGTGTAATCTAGAATGAATATATTAGATTAAATCCGAGTAATCCGAGTAATCTGTGGTTAATAAAGACATAATTATGTTAGTCTGCGCAGCGCGACGCGTCTTTGTGCGAAATCGTGTATCTCTTTGTGCGCGTGGCGGTTGCGCGGAGAAGATTGCAGAACTTTGCAGAAGATTGCAGTAAGTCGGGATGCCAAAAATAAATGTAGTAACTTTGCACTGTAGAAGTAAGGGAGACCCCCTCTAGCTCCCCCTCTAGGGGGAGAACTCAAGAACCGCGGCTTGGGTAGAGAGATTCCCTAGAGAGAACGTAAAATATTGAATTAAAACCTAAACCATTAACAAAATCCTCCTTGAAAACCTCCGCGATGTCGGAGTCCTCCCCATAGAGGGGGAGTTAGAGGGGGTCCATTTCAAAATCATGGCAATCACCTACAAAATCACCAAAGTAAAGAACCCCAAGGGCGACGAGAGCAAGACCTACTGCCACGCCGTAGCTGTGAAGACCAGCAACTATGAGTTCGACGAGCTCGCTGAGGACATCGCCCAGAGCACCACCGTGACCAAGGCCGACGCAGTGGCCGTGCTCACCAGTATGAAACCCTTCATCCAGCGCGCCCTCCTCAATGGCCGCCGCGTAGTGCTCCAGGACCTCGGCGCCCTCGTGATGAGCATGACTGGCAAGTGCTACCCCACCGAGGCGCTCAGCGACAAGGAGTTCGTCCCCGCGAGCATGATCAAGGGCTACCGCATCCGCTTCCAGCCCGAGGCGAAGCTCAAGAAGTCCGTCATCCCCAATGTCAAGCTGAAGCGCGTGAGCTCCGACTTGATGCCGTAATAGACCCCCTCTCCCTTCGGGTTTCTCCCCCTCTATGGGGAGAGCCTGACGGGGTGGGTAGATTAAACTAAGTATTTATCACTAAACACACAACTAAAGTATGCAGAATAAAGCAAATGTCTCCTTTGATTGGGGCTCCTTTCTCAAAGTATTAATCGCAGTGCTCACCGCCTTGGCTGGCGCTCTCGGGGTGGCAAGCTGCGTAAATTAATTAACAATTCCTAACTCTTAAACGAAAAAAACACCCAAGCCGTCGGGCTTGGGTGTTTGGATTTCTCGTATTCAAGGCCTTATCTCTCCTCGTCGGGATGGCAGGCGTAGTAGGCACGCAGGGCGGTGGAGTTCACCTTGATGAATCCCTTGGCCTCCTCGGCGGTCCACCCCTTCTGGGTCTCGCCGTACTCGCCGAACTTGTTCTTCACGAGGTCGTCCTTGGAGTCGACACCTACGGTCTGGAAGCCGAGGGGACGGAGCTCGAGGGTGACCACACCATTGACATTGCGCTGCGAGCTGGTGAGCATGGCCTCGATGTCGGGCATCACGGGCTCGAGGTACTGGCTCTCGTGGAGGAACATGCCGTACCAGTTGGCCACCTGGTCCTTCCAGTACTGCTGCCACTTGGAGAGGGTGTACTTCTCCAGGTAGCGGTGGGCGGCGATGATGAGCATGGGGGCTGCGGCCTCGAAGCCTACGCGGCCCTTGATGCCGATGATGGTGTCGCCCACGTGGCAGTCGCGGCCGATGCCGTAGGCTGCGCCTATCTCCTCGACAGCCTGGATGGCCTTGATCTTGTCGGTGTACTCGACGCCATTGACGGAGCTGAGCTCACCCTTGGTGAAGCCGAGCTTGAGGAGCTCGGGGCCCTCCTTGGTGGGGTGCTTGAGGTAGGCCGACTCGGGGAGGCCCTGGTTGGAGTCGAGCAGCTCGCCTCCGCAGATGCTGGTGCCCCAGATACCTACATTGTATGAGTATTTCAGTTTTGCAAAGTCGGCATTGAACCCGCCAGCGTTGAGGTAGTCGACCTCCTCCTTGCGGGTGAGGGTCTTGTCGCGGGTGAGGGTGATGATCTCGATGCCGGGAGCCATGACGAGGAAGGTCATGTCGAAGCGGATCTGGTCGTTGCCGGCACCTGTGGAGCCGTGGGCGATGGCGTCGGCGCCGATCTCCTTGGCATAGCGCGCGATGGCCAGCGCCTGGAAGATGCGCTCTGAGCTCACCGAGATGGGGTAGCAGTTGTTGCGGAGCACGTTGCCATATATCATATACTTGAGGCTCTTCTCATAGTACTCCTGGGTGACGTCGAGCGTCATGTACTTCACTGCGCCCAGCTTGTAGGCATTCTCTTCGTTGGTGCGGAGCTGCTCTTCGCTGAATCCGCCCGTGTTGGCACACACGGCATGCACCTCGTAGCCCATCTCGCGGGTCAGGTACATCACGGTGTATGAGGTGTCGAGTCCGCCACTGAAGGCGACAACGACTTTCTTCTTTTGTTCCATAGGTCTTATTTTTGTAGTTAAGGAGTTAAAGGGAGATAAATGGAGTTAAATGCCAAATGTCCTTACGCGCGATAAAGCTATTGGCCTTTATCTCCCTAAAGAGCGGAGCGATTATCTCCTTTTATCTCCTTTATCTTCCCAATATTATTTCTTATTATAATTCTGAATTTTGAATTGCGCAAACATCGCGGAGCCTTAACTCATAATTCATAATTCACAATTCATAATTTAACTTATTTCTTCTTATTCTTCAGCCCCAGCATCTTGCGCAGGCGGTTCTGCCACTTCGACATGGTGGGGACCTCCTCGTCGGGGTCGACGGGCGTGGCCTTGGGGTCGAAGAGCATGCCTGTGCAGAGGCAGCGGGTGCGGTTGTTGCGCTGCAGGATGTCGTAGTTCTTGCATCCCTCACATCCTCTCCAGAACTCGTCGTCCTGCGTGAGCTCGGTGAGCGTCACGGGCACGTAGCCCAAGGCGGTGTTGAGCTTCATCACGGGCAGCGACGTGGTGATACTGAACAGCTTGGCATAGGGGAATCGCTCGCGGGCGAGCTCAAAGGTCTTCTTCTTGATGCGGCTGGCGAGACCGAGGCGGCGGTACTCGGGGTCGACGATGAGGCCCGAGGTGGCCACGAAGTCGCCATGACTCCAGCTCTCGATGTAGCTGAACCCGATGAGCTTCTCACCATCAAGTGCCACTACAGCTTTACCGCCGTTAATTTTTTCGGCAATGTACTCGGGAGAACGTTTTGCAATACCTGTTCCACGCTGTAGAGCCGATTCGTAAATCAACTGGCAAATATACTCTGCGTACTGAGCATGCGAAGCGTTGGCATATTTTACTACGATATTGTTTGTGTCCATATACAATGGTCCTAATGCTTAAAATAACAATCTTTACTATACCTATTCTATATAATAGGGCGGCAAAGTTACAACAAGCCGCGCGGAGAACAAAATATTTTTTGACATTTTTTTTCATATATCGCCCCACCAGCAGCGCTATGAGTCCAGAGACACGCCCCGAGAGGCACAAAAAAAGAAGGGGAAGTTCTCTCGAACTCCCCTTCTCTTTTTTCATGTGATTCAATTTGAACGTTTCGTGATTCGCTTGGGGCTCGAACCCAAGACCCCATCCTTAAAAGGGATGTGCTCTACCTGCTGAGCTAGCGAATCGACCTCATGTGCCGTTAGGCAGTGCAATGCGTTTTGCAATTGCGGTGCAAAGGTAGGGAGATTTTATGAATTTACAAACTTTTTCGCCATCTTTTTGCCCATTCGCCTTGTATTTTTCATTTAGAGCCCCTGTTTCGGGGAACCTTCGGCCTCTCCCCCACTCTCCTGGTGGCGCAGGAAATGTCGGTAGTAGGACAGCAGCAGCGAGGTGGCAGGAAGGGCGATGATCATGCCCACAAGCCCCAGCAGGCTACCCCAAATGGACAGCGAGAGCAGGATGACGGCAGGGCTGAGGCCCGTGACCTTGTTCATGATGCGGGGGATGAGGATGGTCTCCTGGATGACCTGGACGACGAGGAACACGATGCCTGCCGCCACGAGTATCCACCAGAAGTTGTCGCCCGTGTTGGCCGCCTTGATCAGCGCAAGAAACACCGTGGGCACGAGGGCGATGGTCTGCAGGTAGGGCACGATATTGAGCAGCCCCACGAAGAGCCCGAAGCCGATGGCCAAGGGGAAGTCGATGATCACAAAGCCGATGCTGAAGAGGATGCCCACACACAGGGCCACGAGCGACTGGCCACGAAAGTAGTTGCTCATGCTGTCCTCGACATCGTCGGCCAAGCGCACCACACGGTCGCGATAACGCTCGGGGATGAGCCCCACCCACCCGCGGGCAAGGCGCTCATAGTCCTTGAGGATGAACAGGACATAGACCATGAACATGAACACCGCGACGAGCCCATAGAGCAGGCTGAACGACTGGGTCACGACATTCCATATCTTGGGCAGGGCAGCCTTGGCCAGGTCGCCGATGCGCTCAATGGAGAAGTAGCCCTCGAGGGCGGCCACGTCGATGTGACTGTGCACAAACTCATTCACCACATCGGGGATGGAGGCATTGTCGTCACCCGAGGTGAGATACCCGACGACCAGCTCCTTGAGCACCGCACTCTCCTGCACGATGGGAGGGACCACCAGGTAGCCCACCCCCACGAGAAGGGCCGCGATGAGAATCAGGACCACAAAGGCCGAGAGCAACCGGTGGCCGAGCCTGAGACGATACTGGAAGAACTTCACCGTGGGGTATATCAAGTAGCAAAACAACCAGGCGATGAGGAAGGGCAGCAACACACCGCTCAGCCGCTGCACCAACAGGTAGACACCCACGCAGGCCGCGATGGTGATGACGCCACGGACAAACAGGTCAAATGTGATCTCCTTTTTCATAATGACACGATATTCGCATTGATGATGAAGCAAAGGTAGAGCAAAGCGGAGAAAAATGCAAGAAAAATTTCGAGTTTCACCGAAATCGAAGTACCTTTGCCTACAGCAACACCAAACACACGACTTATGCTAGAAGTAGGACTTACCCACACCAGCTCGCTCAAGATCGAGGAGCGCCACCTCGCCATCAACGTGGGCAGCGGCGACCTGCACGTGCTCTCGACCCCATCGATGATCGCCCTCATGGAGGAGGCTGCCATGAATGCAGTCATGACACATCTGCCCGAGGGGAGCACCACCGTAGGAGGACACATCGCAGCGACACACCTCAAGCCCACAGCCCACGGCCGCAACATCACCGCCACAGCCAAGCTCATCGCCATCGAGGGGCGCAAGCTGCAGTTCGTGGTGACGGCAGCCGACGACGACGGCATCATAGGCGAGGGAGAGCACACCCGATTCGTCGTAGACCGCGAGAAGTTCATGGCACGACTGGGATAGAGGTGAGATGAAGAGCCGAGCGCAAGGAGCCCCCCGCAAGAGCAGCCTCTCAAAAGTCACACATGAGGCACGACGAATGGGGGCAAAAAAGCGATTTTTCTCCTCATCACCACACATATTTAAATAAAAAGCCTTACCTTTGCGTAATTATTGTAAAGACTACACATATTTAAATATATAACGCATTATGGATTTGTTAAGTCAGATTATTGCGCGTGCCAAGAGCAACAAGCAGCGCATCGTACTCCCCGAGTCTACTGAGGAGCGTACATTGAGAGCAGCCGACCGCCTCCTTGCCGATGAGGTAGCCGACATCATTCTTATCGGTAACCCTGACAAGGTAAACGGACTCGCCGCTGAGTGGGGCCTCACCAACATCGGTAAGGCTACCATCATCGACCCCGAGAACCATGCCAAGAAGGAGGAGTACACCAACCTGCTCGTGGAGCTCCGCAAGAAGAAGGGCATGACCTACGAGGAGGCTCAGAAGCTCGTAGTGAACCCCCTCTACCTCGGATGCCTCATCATCAAGGCTGGCGACGCTGATGGCCAGCTCGCCGGTGCCGAGAACACCACTGGCAACGTGCTGCGCCCCGCATTGCAGATCATCAAGACAGCCCCTGGCATCAGCTGCGTATCAGGTGCTTTCGTAATGATTACACAGACTCCGCAGTATGGCGAGAATGGCGTGCTCATCATGGGCGACTGCGCCGTGACTCCCGTGCCCGATGCTGCACAGCTCTCACAGATCGCCGTGTGCTGCGCCGAGACAGCCCGCGCCGTGGCTGGCATCGAGGATCCCCGCGTGGCTATGCTGAGCTTCTCTACCAAGGGTTCGGCCAAGCATGAGTGCGTAGACAAGGTGACTGAGGCGCTCCGCCTCGCCAAGGAGCTCGCTCCCGAGCTCAAGATCGACGGTGAGTTGCAGGCCGACGCAGCCCTCGTGCCCTCAGTGGGCAGCAGCAAGGCTCCCGGCTCGGAGATCGCAGGCAAGGCCAACGTACTCGTGTTCCCCACCCTCGAGGTAGGTAACATCGCCTACAAGCTCGTACAGCGCTTGGGCGGTGCCGAGGCTATCGGCCCCATCCTCCAGGGTATCGCTCGTCCCGTGAACGACCTCTCACGCGGCTGCTCTATCGACGACGTGTACAACATGGTGGCCATCACCGCTTGTCAGGCACAGGCAGCAAAGTAAAAGGGGGACCCACCCTAACCCTCCCTGTAGGGAGGGGATTCAGGGCTCGCTGAAAACAAAGTAATTATTAACATATAAAAAATATCCCACAATCACCGAGATGTCGGTAAGTCCTCCCTCACAGGGAGGATTTAGGTGGGTCTTCATTTAGTTATGAAAATTCTTGTATTAAACTGCGGTAGCTCATCCATCAAGTACAAACTCTTTGAGATGGACACCCAATCGGTACTCGCACAGGGCGGTATCGAGAAGATTGGCCTTCCTGGCTCATTCCTTAAGTTCACCCTCCCCAATGGCGAGAAGGTAGTGCTCGAAAAAGACATCCAAGAGCACACTGCTGGCGTAGAGTTCATCCTTCAGACCTTGACAGGCGAGGAGTATGGCGCCATCAAGTCACTCGACGAGCTCGACGCTGTAGGTCACCGTATGGTACATGGTGGTGAGAAGTTCAGCCAGTCGGTACTCCTCAATGAGGAGGTATTGGCAGCATTCGAGGCCTGCAACGACCTCGCTCCCCTGCACAACCCCGCCAACCTCAAGGGCGTGAACGCTATCTCGGCATTGCTCCCCAACATTCCTCAGGTGGGCGTGTTTGACACCGCTTTCCATCAGACCATGCCCGACTATGCCTACATGTATGCCGTGCCCTATGAGCTGTATGAGAAGTACGGCGTGCGTCGCTACGGCTTCCACGGCACCTCACACCGCTACGTGTCACAGCGCGTATGCGAATACCTCGGCATCAAGCCCGAAGGCACCAAGATCATCACCTGCCACATCGGCAACGGCGCATCTATCTCTGCTGTCGTAGACGGCAAGTGCGTTGACACCAGCATGGGTCTCACTCCGCTCGAGGGCCTCATGATGGGTACCCGCAGCGGCGACATCGATGGTGGAGCCGTGACATACATCATGGAGAAGGAGGGACTGGACGCTACAGGCATCTCAAACCTCCTCAACAAGAAGTCTGGCGTACAGGGCATCTCTGGCGTGTCATCAGACATGCGCGAGATCTGCGCTGCCGTAGAGGCTGGCCATCCCCGCGCCACACTCGCACTCAACATGTATGAGTACCGCATGCGCAAGTACATCGGTTCATACGCAGCTGCCATGGGCGGTGTAGACATCATCCTCTTCACTGGAGGCGTGGGCGAAAACCAAGACAACACTCGCGAAGCCGTATGTAAAGGCCTCGGATTCATGGGCGTAGAACTCGACGTAGAGAAGAACAAGGGTCTGCGCGGCCAAGAGGCTGTCATCTCTACCCCCGAGTCAAAAGTCAAGGTCGTAGTCATCCCCACCGACGAGGAGCTGATGATCGCTACCGACACGATGAACCTGCTTTAAGTTAAGAGAAGACCCACCCCTTCCCTCCCTGTGAGGGAGGGGGATTGGTCCTCACGACAAGCAAAGTTCACAATATAATACCTATCTATTAACAAAAAAAACTCACGTTATCGCGTTGTCGGTAAGTCCTCCCTGCAGGGAGGATTTAGGTGGGTCTCCCTATCATGTACGAACAACTACTAAACCTTGATCCTGTGAAGATCAACTTCAGCAAGTCGGGAATGGACCTGCTGAATATCGCCTTGGCGATTGTGATGTATGGTGTAGCCCTTGGCATCAAGCCCGGCACCTTTGCCGATGTGTTCCGCAAGCCGAAGTCAATCCTTGTGGGTGTCATCGGCCAGTGGATTATCATCCCCGCCATCACCTTCCTCCTCATCATCATCTTCCACAAGCACATCACCCCGATGGTGGCTATGGGTATGATACTGGTAGGCTCTTGCCCTGGAGGAAATGTATCAAACTTCATCACCGCCATCTCAAGAGGTAACCGCGAGTTATCTGTATCCATGTCTGCCGTGACCACCACAGCAGCCATCTTCACCACACCGGCCAACTTTGCCATCTGGGGCAGCCTCTACGTGCGCTACCTCAATCGCCATGCGGCCGATGCCCTGCAAGTGCTCCAGATTCCTATATGGGACATCTTCATCACCATCTTCTTGCTACTCGGTGTGCCTTTGGCACTCGGCGTGCTCACCACACACTACGCTCCCAAGGTAGCCAAGGCGCTCAACAAACCCTTGCAATACTTCTCTATCGTGGTGTTCTTGGGTATGGTGGTGATCTCGTTCTGGAACAACTTCGACATCTTCGTCAAGTACCTCAAGTGGATTGTCGTTATCGTAGCCATCCACAACGGGCTCATCCTCTTCACCGGTTACTGGCTCGGTGAGCTGTCAGGACTCCCCCGACCCGACCGTCGCGCCATCACCATCGAGATGGGCATCCAGAACTCGGGTCTCGGACTCATCCTCCTGTTCAACCCCGCTATCTTCCCGCCCGAACTGCAGAATGGTGGTATGCTCATCGTCACCGCTTGGTGGGGCATATGGCACATCATCGCGGGCCTCAGTGCCGCAGGTATCTTCCGCTTGCGCGACAGATTCGTGTGGGCGAAGCGACAAAAAAGGCTTAATTCTTAATTCTGAATTTTGAATTCTGAATTATGGCCATCGATGTGAAGGACAGCAACACGGAGCTAAATTCAGAATTCAAAATTCATAATTCATAATTCACAATTCTTATCGTGCAAGTATACGACAAAAACTTCGGGTACACACTGCTGCGTACCTTCTGGGTAAACCCCATCATCAAACTGTCTCTGCGCCGACTGGTAGTGAGAGGCCAAGAGAATCTCCCCAAAGACGGCGCTATCGTCATCGGATGTAACCACACAAGCGCACTGCTCGACCCACTGGTCATCCTCCGTACGATGAACCGCGCTACGGTCTTCATGGCCCGAGCAGACATCTTCCGCAAGCCCTTCCTGCAAAAGATATTTACCTTCCTCAAGATGCTCCCCATCTTCCGCATCCGTGACGGATACGCTGCTGTGAAGCAAAATGAGGAGATCATCTCTAAGTGTGGAGACGTCCTCCAGCATGGCTATCCGCTAGCCCTCTTCCCCGAGGCCACACATCGCCCCAAGCACTCGCTGCTGCCATTGAGCAAGGGTATCTTCCACATAGCACTCGAAGCCAACAAACGCATCGGGCATGAGCGCCCCGTCTACATCGTACCCATGGGCTTGGAATATGGGCGTTACTTCAGATACCGCTCGACCGTAGTGGCCACGTATGGAGAAGCCATCAATGTCACCGAGTTCGTAAAGCAACATGAGGGTGAGGTCACCCCTGCGAGACTGCTCGCTATGCTGCGCGAGGAACTGGCGACACGCATGAGCAAACTCATCGCTTACGTGCCCGACACCGAAGACTATGATGCGCAGTGGGAGCTGACAGAGCTCTGTACGGCACAGTGCAAGCCCCTCTCGCCTGCCGAGCGACTCACACTGAACCAAACAGCCATAAAGCATCTTGTAGAGAAGAAAGCCTCTGCACCCGCTGAGGACACCGCAGAGCTCTATGCTGAAGCAACGAAATTCAAGAAAGAGCGTCGCCTACACGGAATAGAACCCTCATCAACAGGACACAAATATCCCCTCATAGCCTCAATAGGCAACACGATTGCACTCCTCTGCGCATTGCCCTACTACCTGTTTTGCGCTATCACCATGCTCCCCTCGTGGCTCGTGTCACACATCATTGTGAGCAAGCTCAAGGACAAGGCTTTCAACAACACAGCCCGCCTCGGAGTCAACCTCGCCCTGGTGCCACTGCTCATCCTCATATGGGGCATCGTAGCATTCTGCACGCTGCCGCTCATACCAGCTATCCTAGGCACGCTCCTACTCGTCCCTGCGGTAGCATTCTTCTACGACTATAACGCTTTTGCCCGACACACCTTATCGGATTGGAAATGGGCAACAAACAAAAAAATGCAACACCAATTGGCTAAGATCCTGAAGCGTTGCAAATAACTAAAGAAAATCCCATAATGAAAAAATTTACTTGCGTACAAGACATCGGAAACCTGCAAGAAGCTGTAGCTGAAGCACTCTCCATCAAGAAAGATAGGTTCGCCCACGTCGAGCTGGGACGAAACAAGACGCTGATGATGATATTCTTCAATTCATCACTGCGCACCCGACTCAGCACACAGAAGGCAGCCATGAACCTCGGCATGAACGTCATCGTGCTCGACGTAAATCAGGGCGCCTGGAAGCTCGAGACTGAGCGAGGAGTCATCATGGATGGCGACAAGGCAGAGCATCTCCTGGAGGCCATCCCCGTGATGGGCTCCTACTGCGACATCATCGGTGTGCGCTCCTTTGCTGGGCTCACCGACAAAGCAGACGACTATGAGGAGCGCGTCATCGAACAATTCATCCGCTACTCAGGACGCCCCGTGTTCAGCATGGAGGCAGCGACACGTCATCCCCTGCAGAGCTTTGCCGACCTTATCACCATCGAAGAGCATAAGAAGACCGAGCGTCCCAAGGTGGTGCTCACCTGGGCTCCACATCCCAAAGCACTGCCGCAAGCTGTGCCCAACTCATTTGCAGAATGGATGAATGCTACGGACTATGATTTCGTCATCGCCAACCCCGAGGGATATGACCTCGCACCCGAGTTTGTGGGCAACGCTAAGGTCATCCACGACCAAGACGAGGCTCTGCGCGGTGCCGACTTCGTGTATGCGAAGAACTGGAGTGCCTACGATGACCCCAACTATGGCCAAGTGCTCTCTCGTGACCGCTCATGGACCATCACCACAGAGAAAATGGCGCTCACGAACAATGCGTTCTTCATGCATTGCCTTCCCGTACGCCGCGGCATGATTGTCACCGACGAAGTCATCGAAGCGCCCACGAGCCTTGTCATTCCCGAGGCTGCCAATCGTGAGATTTCTGCAACAGTAGTTCTCAAACGACTATTAGAGAGCCTATGATTCAGGTAGTCAAAATCGGAGGCAACGTCATCGATGACAGCGAAGCTCTAGAGCGCTTCCTCGCAAAGTTTGCAGCTCTGCAAGGTCCCAAGATGCTCATCCATGGAGGCGGCAAGCTTGCCACCCGACTGAGTGCACAGCTAGGAATTGAGACACAGATGATTGACGGGCGCCGCGTAACAGATCGCGACACACTCGATGTGGTGACGATGGTATATGCAGGACTTGTCAACAAGCAGATAGTAGCACGACTCGGAGCCCTTGGCTGCAAAGCAATCGGACTTTCTGGTGCCGATGCCAACGTCATCCCTGCAGTACGTCGGGCACCCCAACCTATCGACTATGGCTATGTGGGCGACATCGTGACCGAGCGGATGAACGTATCCTTTCTCGCATCGCTCGTAGAGCAGGGCATCGTACCAGTCTTCTGCGCCATCACACACGACGAGCAGGGCTCACTACTCAATAGCAATGCCGATAGCGTGGCCTCTGCCGTGGCTGTAGCAGCATCGAAGATACAAACGACTAGCCTCATCTTCTGCCTAGAGAAGAATGGAGTGCTCACGGACGTGAACGATGACAATAGCGTTATTCCTACCATCACAAGAGACAGCTTTGCACAACTCCGTGCAGATGGCATTGTCAACAAAGGGATGCTTCCAAAGATTGAGGGAGCCTTCCGCGCCATCGATGGAGGTGTCGACTGTGTTGTCATCAAGCATGCAGAAAATCTAGACAATGATTTAGAGACACGAATCATAGAACAAGAGTGACATCACCCCCAGGATGAATGTCATCTCGTCTTTAACCAATGTATCATATGCAATAGAGCCTATCCACGAGGGACAGGCTCTATTGTTTTATTCTTCTATTCTCTTCTAGCAACTAACCAGTCATAATGGATGGTCTGCGTGGAAAGCCTTCATGCGTTCTTCCATAACTTCATAAAGTTCTGGACGCATACGAGAGGTGCATGCACGCACTCCTTGCTGGTCACTACCCGTAGTAGAAAGCGAAATGCTGCTCACTCCATAGTAGAGCAGCTCGGTGAGTAGTTCGCCTCCTGTCATAGCGCCATATCCTATTGTAAAAAAGAATCCATCACCTACAGGTTGGGTAGCATCATAGTCATAGACAATGTGGAAACCATTATCTGTAAAAATACGTTTCATCTGTTCGGCACGATAGGCATACTCTCTCGTATCCTCCACAAAATTGATAACCCCTTCGGTTGAAAGACGCAACATCTCGGCATAGGCATACTGAGTAGAAGCCGTGCATCCCGACGTTATCATATAGAGGATAGATGCCACGAGCGTCTGCCCGAAGACACCTGCATCATGATAACGCTCTGCAAGCGCTGGATAATGACTTTCAAAAAGCTTGTCGCTTATGCAAAGGAGTGCCATGCGCTGACCTGCATAACTAAATATCTTCGAAGACGAAAGCATAAGGATGTAGTTGTCAGTGTAGCGAGCCACAGTGGGTGCATAAGGCGCCACAAAGGGATGCCCGAGATCGTGACGGAAATCCATGCAGAAATAAGCAAGGTCCTCCATGACGACAACATCATACTGAGTGGCCAGTGCACCAATGATAGCCAGTTCCTCTTCCTCCAGACATATCCATGCAGGATTGTTGGGATTAGAATAAATGATTGCAGCAATGTCGCCCTCGACGAGGATGCTCTCGAGCTTTTCTTTCAACGCTGCACCACGATAGTTATAGATATCAAACTCCTTCCACTCTACTCCGATGATGCGCAGCTGTGACTTCTGGATAGGGAAACCAGGGTCGATGAAAAGCACCTTATTCTTCCCTGGGATGCGCTGAGTGCACGCAATAAAAGAGCCATACGAACCTGCTACACTACCCACTGTAGGCACACAAGAGCGAGGAGTTATATCCACATCAAGGAAGGCCTTAACGAAGCGCGAGGCTGCCTCCTTAAGCTCTGGAACACCATCAGCAGCAGGATATTGCGAGCCTACCCCACGATCGAGAGCAGCCTTCTCGGCTTCTACTCCATAATGATTGATGGGAAGCCCAGGAGAGCCTTGGTCCATACGGATGAAGGGGATACCCGTCTCCCGCTCCAGATACTGAGCAATGAGTAGCACCTCACCGATGGTGGCAGAAGAGAGATCCGCAATGTGCAAATCCCGCGTGGCACGTGCCACTAATTCTTCACTAAATATTTTCATGAGAGTTTTTCTGCTTTCTTGGAGTTCTAGAGAATAAAAGCAATTCTCCTAGAACGGCTCCTTTATCTTTATTATACTGCGTTCAATCCCAAATCAAAAGCCTTTAGATTATCCGCCACCACCTTTTCTCCCTTAGAGGCAAACACACGGGCAATGCTTTCACGCAATTGACTCGGTGTGAGAATATCCAGATATCGAGCAGCCAAGCCAAGCAACACCATATTGGCACTCTTGGGTAGGCTATGCTCCTTGGCTACATCTTCGATTGGAAGCGTGGCCACGTGAGGCAATGATGACATTTCACCAGACAAAGCAGCCTCATCAGGATAGTTAGGAATATTCTTGAAGGGATGTGACGAACTTACAATCCACCCTTCACCATTGAGATAGGGAAGGTAGCGCAGTGCTTCCATCGGCTCCATCGAGATAATGAGATCTGCTGCGCCTTGACGAATCAAGTCTGAATATACAGGGCTAGTCGAGAGACGAAGATTGGACTGCACATCTCCTCCACGCTGACTCATACCATGTACCTCAGCCTGTTTAAGATGCAGACCTGCCTCAGTGGCAGCATCTCCTATAATAGTAGCAATCGTGAGGATTCCCTGTCCACCTACACCTGCCAATATGATATCTTTTTTCATCACTTATTCTTGTTTTGTTTTAGTTTGCGTTTCAAGGTCTGCATACATTCGCGACGAGGGATGATAACCGAAACTCCTTCGTACTCAATCTCCTCACGTATGATGCGAGTAATCTCTTCCATATTCTTAGGCAAGGGCACCACTACACGGACATGCTCGGGCTCAACACCCAAACCAAGGCATATTGCCTCAAACTTATTCGTACCTGCAGAGTCTTGTCCGCCCGTCATTGCAGTGGTAAGATTATCTGACAAGATAACAGTGATACGACTCTTGTCATTCACAGCATCAAGCAGGCCTGTCATTCCCGAATGGGTAAAGGTAGAGTCTCCAATAACAGCAATTGCAGGATGCACACCAGCATCAGCTGCTCCCTTGGCCATAGTGATAGATGCTCCCATATCCACACAACTATCAATAGCTCGGAAAGGAGGAAGAGCACCCAAAGTATAACAACCTATATCACCGAAGATACGTGCATCAGCATATTCTGCAGCAACAGCATTAAGTGCATCATACACATCACGGTGACCACATCCCTGACATAAAGCAGGAGGGCGAGGCACCACATACTGCGCATTGTCATAAGAGGGTTCACCGACAACTCCCAAGGCAGCTCCTACGCTATCAGGAGTGAGCTCACCTGTTCGAGGCAAGTCTCCTGTAAGACGTCCAATGACAGGATAATCAGCACCCAGCAGAGCCTTCACCTGCTCCTCTACCATGGGCTGGCCGTCCTCAGCAATGAGCAGCGTCTCACACTGTGCCGCAAAGTTCTTGATGGTCTGCTCAGGCAAAGGATATTGAGAAACCTTTAAAACAGACACCCCTAGTGCTTGCGGGTCATTCTCCATCACATAATTATAGGCAATACCGCAGGCTAGAACACCAAGTTGAGACTTTTTCCCCGAAAGCTCAGAGCTATTATAGAGCGACTTCTCAGCATGCTCCAACAAGAGGGTCTGCTTCTCTACCAATGCTGCATACTGACGACGCGCAATAGCGGGAAGCAACACCCAATGGTTGCGATCGTTATCAGGACAGAGAGCTTTTTGACTCTGCGATTCGCGCACAACAATCTCCGCACGCGAATGAGCCAAGCGCGTCACAACTCGCATCAGCACAGGCAACTTGAGTGACTCTGATAGTTCAAAAGCATGAGCCATCATATCGTATGCCTCTTGTTGTGATGAAGGTTCAAAGATGGGAATCATCGCAAATTTGCCATAGAAACGCGAGTCCTGCTCATTCTGTGATGAATGCATCGAGGGATCATCTGCCGCCAGCACGACCAATCCGCCATTGACTCCTGTAATGGCCGAATTGACAAAAGCATCAGCAGCCACATTCATTCCCACATGCTTCATGCACACCAATGAACGCTTACCCGCATATGACATACCCAAGGCAGTCTCCATGGCTGTCTTCTCATTCACACACCAGCGACTACGCACTTCGGGTGCGTGATTCTGTATATATTCGGTTATTTCTGTTGAGGGCGTACCAGGATAGGCATACACTCCACTAATACCTGCATGCACAGCACCTAGTGCTATGGCTTCGTCTCCTAACAATAGTTTCATACAACAACTAGTTAAACTTACATTTTGGACGACAAAATTAACATAAGACTATCGAAACGCCAAATAATAGCGGAAAATTGTAACAAAACACCCACAAAAACAGAGGAGAAGAGAACATATCGCCCCCTTCTCCTCTATTCTGAAATTCTATCCACAATGAATCACTTGGCAAAAGCTATACCAATGCGCAAACCATCATATTGGTTTAGCATGGTATTGAGCAATGCAAACGTAGCATTGTTGCTCTTTGAGCCAATGGCCTTAAGCGTATTCAAGAGCGCATCGCTTTCGTACACAAGATTGATTGTGCCAGCATCATACACGAGGTAGGCTGTTGTTGCAAACATACCGAAAGTCATCTTAAGTTCCTTCGTATCGGTATTCAGCTCATATGTACCATTAACGTAGCGGTCGCCTGCAACAAAGACATATGTGCCATCCTTCTCAAAGGTAATTGAGCATGCGCCCTCCTTGATATTATATTTTGCCAAATATTGGTCTACCTTTGTCTCAAACTGTGTAGCGAGAGCATCACTACCAAGATTTGCGAGTACATTTTCACTTTCAAAGACAAACGCAGAGCCCTTGAAGTTCCATGTTCCCACAATAGAGTTCTTGTCCACCGTGGCAAAAGCATTAAGCACAGAGCCGAGCAAGCCAGACACTACGCCACCTGCAGACAGAGCAGTACCATCATCGTTGGCTTGTGTAGCTGCATTACCTGCCAATGAGCCCAACAGGCTTCCCAACAACGCCCCACCAGTATTGCTTTCCGAGGCGGCTGGAGCTTCGGGCTGAGTGGGAGTCTCTACTGGAGTAGCCTCTCCTGTTCCTGCTGCAGGATTCATATAGGCTTCATTCAAAGTCAACACACTTCCACACGAAGCGAGCATTCCTGTCAATGCACATGCAACAAATATCTTTTTCATAATCCCTGCTATGTTTTTTTGTTATTTACTCTGCAGTTGCCTCTTTTTCCTCTTCAGGAACGAAGTCTGTAAGACCAGCCTCTACAAGAATATTATACCATTGGATAAGCTTGCGAACATGAGTCATGTAGACACGATCACGATCATAGTTGGGCAACACCTCTGCGAAGAAGTCTGCAAGCTCCTCATTTGAAGCCTTCTTGTAGTCAACAGCACAAACTGCTCCTTCGCACTTAGCTTTCACACTATCCAATACTTGCCACAAGGGTACCTCTTCATCATCGGTATACATAGCGATATCACCAAGCGACACCACTTTGTCCACACCATGAACCGGCATGCGCTTCTTCGACG
The DNA here is from genome assembly GCA_017555875.1 of Bacteroidaceae bacterium. Classification (GTDB taxonomy): domain Bacteria; phylum Bacteroidota; class Bacteroidia; order Bacteroidales; family Bacteroidaceae; genus UBA1189. The sequence goes on along the minus strand of JAFZFN010000031.1, from coordinate 23,052 downwards.
CATCAAGAGCCTCGACAATGAGCATGTTACGTCCGTTAGACACGAGTTTATATAAACCGGCTTTACCGGCGACTGACAGAATAGTTCTGAGCATAATGATTTTGATTTATTATAGATTAAACGTTATTTATATCTGATGCAAAAATACAACTAATGCGCGGAATAGCGAAATGTATCGACAGAAAATTTAGCATCTTCTGCGTTTCTCGCCTATGATTCTTGACACAACGCTAATAGCTGGGCCACTTGCTCGATCAGAGAAGCGGTGCCATCGTTACGAATCACATTGTCGGCTCGCTGCAGATATTCATTTTCACTTAATTGATGCTGCATGCGCTTACGAACAGATTCTTCATGCACATCATCACGCTTCGCAGCACGCTGCAATCGCATCTCAGCAGGAGCATGCACCAACCATACACTATCAACATCCTCATCCAGACCAGCTTCGAAGAGTATGGCACTTTCAACGGCGACAACGCTCTTGCCCGAGCTGTGAGCCCAACGCTTAAAGTCTGCTCTCACGACAGGATGCACGATGCGATTGACCTGTTGCACCCTACCTTCATCGCCAAACATATAAGCTGCAAGATAAGCTCTATTGAGTGCACCTCCTACATGATAGACATCCTCACCAGCCATTGCCACAAGAGCCGTGCGTATCTCGACATCCTCATTCATCAGACGCTTAGCCTCTCTATCACAATCGTAGACAGGAACTCCCAACAATCGCAACAATCGAGACACGACAGACTTGCCACTCCCGATGCCCCCAGTCAGACCTATTATGTAGGGAGAGTTATGGCGCATACATTTCGATGAGATAATCCACCTCAGAGGGCTCTATAACAACATCTGAGACATTTTCCGGCATCTCATCCAAGCTGAGTGCCACTTTACCCGAGGTGTTATCGTTGAGTTGAGTATGACGAACACGAATCTTAAAGTCATCTTCTGTCACCCCTCTGAAATCGTTGAGACTCACGCGAAATCTGACATTCACCTTCGATGGGAAAGTCTTTAATATCTGTCCATAAGGGAACATATATCCCTCCACAGGCACCATTACTTCCTTCGTGACATAGGGACTGACAGCTATGCTAAGCTGTACCTCGGAAGGAGAATATCTCACTCCCCACTGACTACTCTTCAAATCTAAGGTTTGCCGCACCGAATCGGTAAGCCCTACACATCGCACTAAGGGGGTATACACTGCAGTCATTGTATCGGTAAACTGATGAGCTGCATACACGACCACACTGTCAGGGACAAGCGTCACCCGCTCCACCACGTGCTGATTATCTGCACTAATTACACCATGCAGGCGAACAGGCAGCTTCACCCCTCGTGCATCTGCCACGTAATACTGCAGCGTGTCCAGCGAGGTCGATACGATCTCTGTCGACGAGGCCAAACCAGCCGCTATCAGCTTCTCTAGTTCAGGTCCATAGATTGCAGTACGCCCCATCGCATGCGAATAGTGACGATAGTCTATGTCGAGGGTTCTCATCTTTCCACGAGTTTTATACTCGACTAACTTATCCCCCTTATCCTTGAGCTTCACCTTCATCTCCTTGGGGAGAGGCTCGGTAACCAACACATTATCTGGAATATTCTTCAGTTCCAGCCGAACATTATAGGTCATCTCATACTCATGGTTCATCGTCGTAAGATACCAAAAGATGAAGGCCGCAAAGAGAAAGAACAAAAACACAAGAAACTCCTTGGCATCGTTGATGCGCAAGAAGTTTCTTACAAACTGTTTGGTCTGCTCTAAATGACGTGGCTGTTTTTGTGCCATTGAGTCAGAGTTTACTGCTGAGCAGGATTTGCCGACATATCAGCAAACACAGACGACTTGTCAACCTTGATCTTCACGCCAGAGGCAACCTCCAAGACTACGATGCTACGACCATTCTCGTTGATAACCTCCTTTACAGTACCATAGATACCGCCACTGGTCACCACGTGTGCGCCAGCCTCAAGGCTGTTGCGGAAAGCCTCGATAGCCTTCTGCTGCTTGCGCTGCGGACGAATCATGAAGAACCACATGATGACGAACATCAATACCAACATAAAGATAGGTGAAGCGAAGAATGAACCTCCTGCTGCTTGTGCTTGTAATAACATATTTTTTCTTTTTAAATAGATTAATTTCTGTATATAAACTCCTTAAATTTACTTTTTGTTCAGCTTGTTTTCGCCGCGGAGTTGGCTAACGATCTTGTCGAGCAAACCATTGATGAAGCCACCGCTCTTTGGAGTGCTATACATCTTAGCTATCTCAACATATTCATTAAGCGACACCGACACGGGGATAGAAGGGAACGACATTATCTCAGCCAACGCTACCTGCATGATAAGGATATCCATAAAAGCGAAACGTTCCATATCCCAATTCTTGGCATTATCGACCATCAGCTTACGATAAGCATCTGCATTCACTATAGCCGTACGGAGCAACTTACGTGCATACTCCTTATCTTCATCGTCCTTATACTCAGGCATCAACTCCTGTTCCGCGCCATTCTCTGGCTCGAAGCGCTTGATGGTTTTCAGTACAAAAGTATCCACAATAGCCTTATCATCGTTCCAGTAGAGGCTTTGCTCCTCAAGTATCTCATCAATCTCCTGATTCTGCGCGATGGTCGAGCGATAAAGCTTCCTCCACAACTCACGATCGTCTTCGTACGAGAGAGTATCCTTGGCCATATATTCTTGGTATGCCTTTGTCTCCTCAATACGTTCAAAAAGATGTTTTACGAAGTCGCCCTCATCATCCCAAGTACGTTTCTGGTTTGCGCGAAACTCCTCAAGCTGCACATTCTGCATCAACTGCGCCATGAAGGCATTGTCAATAAAACGAGTATTCGGATTGAGATCTTCCGCTGTAGGACGTAGTTTATGACGACGATTATCAATTCTGCGGTCTGCGAACTGAGTCACCTCTATCATCAACAACAATAAGTATTTGTACAAATCATACGCTTTAGACAAGCTATAGAACAACTCCTTCTCTGCCGCCTCCAAATTCTTGCCTCCGTTCTGATAGTAGGCATAGATTACCTGAATCACCTTCAGTCTAATAAGAACTCTATTAATCATAACTCTTTATGAAATTTTGTGCAAAATTAGTGCAAAGCGAGCGAAATGCCAAATCTCAACAAGCGAAAGTATAGAAAAGCTTATAGTTTTTTCAGTTACTTGATGGTAACGTATACGACTTTCTTCTCCGCAAAATAGGGCTCACGGAAATAATCCTTCAAATTGGTCATCTCCACGATATGCTTGTAGGCACGTGTTTCATGCTGCAACTCACCACCTTTAAGGCAGAAGAGACCATTAGGATAACTATTGCGTTGCTCCTTCGAAATATTCTTACGGCAAATCTTAAGCAAGTCCTCCAAAGGCATCACTGCACGACTTACTGCAAAGTCAAACAAGCCCTTCTCCTCCTCACAACGACAGTGGCGAAAGGTCACATTCTCCAAGCCAATACTCTGTGCCACCTCCGTAGCCACACGTATCTTCTTACCTATGCTATCGACGAGATGAAACTGCACCTCAGGGAACATAATCGCCAAAGGAATACCCGGAAAGCCACCCCCTGTACCAATATCGAGGATACGGCTACCAGGAGTAAAGCGAATCACCTTAGCGATACCTAGCGAGTGCAACACGTGATGCTCATAGAGGTTCTCTATATCCTTTCGAGAAATGACATTAATCTTCGAGTTCCAATCCGTGTACAAATCATAGAGCGCCTTATACTGCTCTATTTGACGTTCGGAAAGGTTGGGAAAATGTTTAAGTATTGTCTGCATAATAACTACGTATCACTGTAATAAATCCACCCTTTCAAAGGGTGATTCCGGTGGGATTCAAACCCACGACCTTCAGAACCGGAATCTGACGCTCTATTCAGCTAAGCTACGGAACCATTTCGGGTGCAAAATTACTGCAAGGCAACCGAAAACGCAAATTTATTTACAGATTTCCGAATCACCATGGCAATTCGAGTCCCAATAAAAGACTATACTTGCAAATTATTAGCCACTCGTAATTGATTATTGACAATTAATCTCTACCTTTGCGGCGATTCGCAAACATTTATTATAAAAAACGACCATTCACAATGAGCTATTTGATAAAGCCCGCAGAATACAGCCCCATATTGGACTTAAAACAAACCGAGCTAGCAATCAAGCAAATCAAGGAGTTCTTCCAACAGAACCTCTCCACCGAGCTACGATTGCGCCGCGTCACTGCGCCCCTATTTGTGCTGCAAGGACTGGGCATCAACGATGACCTCAGTGGCATTGAGCGAGCTGTCACATTCCCCATCAAGGACCTTTGCGACGCACGAGCCGAGGTGGTACATTCGCTTGCAAAATGGAAACGTCTCACCCTGAGCGAATACAACATACCACAAGGCTATGGCATCTACACAGACATGAATGCCATCCGTGCTGATGAAGAGCTAGGTAACCTGCACTCCCTCTACGTAGACCAATGGGACTGGGAGCGTGTCATAGGAGAAGAGGACCGCAACGTGAAATTTCTCAAAAAAATCGTAGAGCGCATCTATGCCGCCATGCTGCGAACCGAATACATGGTCTATGAGATGTATCCAGACCTCAAGCCATCGTTAGCAGAAGAGATACACTTCATCCACGCAGAGGAATTATTGCAGATGTATCCACATCTCACCCCCAAGGAACGAGAACATGCCATTGCAAAAAAATATGGCGCCGTATTTATAATAGGTATAGGAAGCAAACTTAGCAACGGTGAGCCTCACGACCACCGCGCTCCAGACTACGACGATTGGTCCACCCCCAATAGCGACGGCTACAACGGCCTAAATGGCGACATCATCGTATGGAATGACCTCCTAGGTCGTTCGTTCGAGCTATCATCCATGGGCATACGTGTCAACAAAGAGGTCATGCTACAACAATTGGAGCTCACAGGCAAGGAGGACCGAACGAACCTCTATTTTCACCAACGCATCTTGAACGACACACTACCCTTGTGCATTGGTGGCGGTATCGGCCAATCACGCCTTTGCATGCTTTTCCTCAAGAAAGCACATATTGGCGAGATCCAGTCGAGCATTTGGCCCAACGAAATGAGACTCGAATGTCGCGAAGCTAATATACCACTCATCTAGAACCATGAACATACGTATAGAAGAGAGCTGGAAGCAGCGCCTAGCTTCCGAGTTTGAGAAAGACTATTTCTTCAGACTCACAGAATTCATTCGCGCCGAATACACTCGCACAACAGTCTTCCCTCCCGCCAGACTGATCTTCAACGCATTTGACCAATGCCCCTTTGACTCCACCAAGGTGGTTATCATCGGACAAGATCCCTACCACGGCTTTGGCCAAGCACATGGGTTATGCTTCTCCGTAACTGAAGGCACACCAGCCCCACCCTCTCTGAAGAATATTTTCAAAGAGATTCAAAACGATTTAGGCAAGCCCATTCCTCCTCATGGAGACCTCACACGCTGGGCACGACAGGGAGTCCTGTTGCTCAATGCCACACTCACCGTGCAAGCCCATCAAGCAGGATCTCACCAGCGCAAAGGATGGGAAGAGTTCACGGATGCCGCCATCAAACTCTTAGCTGAGGAACGCGAACATCTCGTATTCATCCTATGGGGAGCCTATGCACAGAAGAAAGGAGCATTCATCGACCGCAGCAAGCATCTCGTCCTCACTTCTGCGCACCCATCTCCTCTATCAGCGCATAATGGTTTTTTTGGCAACAGGCACTTTAGCAGAACAAACGAGTATTTAGCGATGCATGGAATTGAAGGAATAGACTGGTAACTAGTGGAGTACACATCTCTTCCTTACGGCTGTATTACACCTTTTCACAACTCGCATTCTTCGCTTTTAAAACAGACAGCATATAGGAAATGCATAAATAAATTTGGCATTCCGCTTGGTTTGCACTAATTTTGCAGGCTGAAACGAGAACAAAAGACATTTATACAATTAAATAATCATTAAAACTGAAAGAAAATGAGAAAGAACATTGTAGCTGGAAACTGGAAAATGAACAAGACCCTTCAGGAAGGTATCGCTTTGGCAACTGAGCTCAACGAGGCTCTGACAAGTGACAAACCCAACTGCGAGGTTATCATCTGCACCCCCTTCATCCATTTGGCATCTGTTACCCCTATCGTTGACAAAGGCATCATCGCTGTAGGCGCAGAGAACTGTGCAGACAAGGCTTCTGGTGCATACACTGGTGAGGTATCAGCCTCAATGGTTGCCTCTACAGGTGCTCAGTACGTAATCCTCGGTCACTCTGAGCGTCGCGCTTACTATGGCGAGACACCCGAAATCCTCAAGGAGAAGGTTCTCTTGGCTCTGGCCAACGGCTTGACCCCCATCTTCTGCATCGGTGAAGTTCTCGAGGAGCGTGAGGCTGGCAAGCAGAACGAGGTTGTGTACAACCAACTCGAAGGCTCTCTCTTCGGCCTCTCTGCTGAAGATTTTTCTAAGATTGTGCTCGCTTACGAGCCCGTATGGGCCATCGGTACTGGCAAGACAGCTACAGCCGAGCAGGCTCAGGAGATCCACGCATACATCCGCTCAGTGATTGCTAAGCAGTTTGGCAAGGAAGTAGCCGACAACACCTCTATCCTCTATGGTGGCAGCTGCAAGCCTTCTAATGCAAAGGAACTCTTCGCTAACCCCGACGTTGACGGTGGTCTTATCGGTGGTGCTGCCCTCAGCGTAGCTGACTTCAAGGGCATCATCGATGCTTTCAAGGCATAATTTGAACACAGATTGATAAGTAGAGAACTCCAGGCTCTCTGAGCTCTCGGAGTTCTCTTTATTAAAAACAAACTCTTATGAAACGACTCAGTGTATTATTGTTGATGCTCGCCAGCTTGCCCATCATGGCACAAGAAAACATTGTAGACCGTTTACTGCAAGTTGTTCCTGACCAAGGTGTCATTACCATCCATCAAGACTCCAGACTCGAAGCCTTGCTGGGGGTGACCTACGACCCATCCAAAAGCAAAGGAAAGAAGATTCAGACCATAGGATACCGCATACAAATCTATGCTGGAGGCAACACACGCTATGCTAAGGAAGAAGCTCAAAAGGCAGCACAATATATTAGGGAGAAATACCCTGAAATACCTGTATACACAGAGTTTGTTGCACCCCGATGGGTGTGCCGTGTAGGTGATTACAAGACCATTGAGGAGGCCGACCAAGCGATGCGCATCCTCAAGCAGTCACGTCACTTCAAGGAGATAGCCATACTCCCTAATCAACTCATCAACATCACCTTATGATGGAGAACCCAAGCAACTACCCCGTAGACGAACGCAACCTAGAACTCGAGGGGCACTACCGTGAGATACTCGGTCTACTAGGCGAAGACATTGAGCGCGAAGGTCTTATCAAGACACCGCAACGTGTAGCTCGAGCCATGCAGACACTTACCCGCGGCTACCGCATGGACCCCAAAGCCGTACTCAACTCTGCCAAGTTCAAGGAAGACTACAGCCAGATGGTCATTGTGAAAAACATCGATTTCTATTCACTCTGCGAACATCACATGCTCCCCTTCTTCGGCAAGGTACACGTAGCCTATATCCCCAACGGATACATCACTGGACTGAGTAAGATAGCTCGTGTCGTAGATATTTTTTCACATCGCCTGCAGGTACAAGAACGCATGACCATGCAAATCAAAGAGTGCATACAAGAGACACTCAATCCATTAGGAGTGATGGTAGTCGTAGAAGCCCAACACATGTGCATGCAAATGCGTGGAGTAGAGAAGCAAAACTCCGTCACTACCACATCTGACTTTACTGGCGCTTTCAATCAAGCCAAGACAAGGGAGGAGTTTATGAATCTGATTCGAGGATAAACCGAGAAAAAAACATTCCACCCGAACAAAGACCTACTAAGAACCTTTTCACCGAAAGGTTCTTTTTTTGTACCAAATATTTACGAAAGACAGCTCTTATAAGCCTAGAAACACCCTCCTACGATGGAAATTCACAAGTTGATTTGCTTTTTCTCTTGGTTTGCTGTACCTTTGTGCTTTAAAGCACCACTTTGGCGTTGGCATGACAAATTTGCATCCGACATTGCATCTCGGCCAATGGCATAGTTGTTGTTGCCATTAAGGTATTAGAAAAAAACAAAAAACGACTAAGCATTGTAAGAAACTCGAAAACTAAAAAAACAAAGATATGGGATTCAATGAACTTATAGGTAAATTATTCGGAAACAAGAACACGCGCGACATGCGCGAGATACAGCCTTGGGTAGAGAAGGCCAAGAAAGCCTACATCACCATCGAGATGCTCACCAACGACGAGCTCCGCGCCAAGACGCAAGAGTTGAAGGAGCGCATCAAGCAATCGGCCACTGAGGAGAATGCAAAAATACTCGAACTTAAAGCCAAGGTTGAAGAGACAGAGATCGAAGAGCGCGAACGCCTCTTCACTGAAATAGACAAGCTCGAGACCGCAGTTTTAGACAAATACGAAGTTGTGCTCGACGAGATACTTCCCGAAGCTTTTGCTATCGTAAAAGCCACAGCCAAGCGCTTTGCCGAGAATGAAGAGGTCGTTGTGACCGCCACCGATATGGACCGCACCTTGGCAGCCACAAAGGATTTCGTACGCATCGAGGGAGACAAGGCCATCTACAAGAACCACTGGGAAGCAGGAGGCAATGACACCATCTGGAACATGATCCACTACGACGTACAGCTCTTCGGCGGTGTGGTACTCCACAAAGGAAAGATTGCCGAGATGGCAACGGGTGAGGGTAAGACCCTCGTGGCCACATTGCCCGTATTCCTCAATGCCCTCACTGGCAATGGTGTACACGTAGTAACAGTGAACGACTACCTTGCCAAGCGTGACTCAGAGTGGATGGGACCGCTCTACATGTTCCACGGATTGACCGTAGACTGCATCGACAAGCACCAGCCCAACTCGGAGGCTCGCCGTCAGGCTTACCTCGCCGACATCACCTTCGGTACCAACAATGAGTTTGGCTTCGACTACTTGCGCGACAACATGGCCTCATCACCTGCCGACCTCGTGCAGCGCCGTCACAACTACGCCATCGTCGACGAGGTAGACTCAGTATTGATTGACGATGCCCGTACGCCGCTTATCATCGCAGGACCCGTGCCCAAGAAGGATGATCAACTCTTCGAAGAGCTCCGTCCCCTTGTAGAACGTCTCGTCGAGGCACAGAAGCGCCTGGCCACACAACTCCTCGCTGAGGCAAAACGACTCGTATATTCAGAGAACCAAGCCGATGTGGAAACTGGCTTCCTTGCCCTCTTCCGCAGCCACAAGGCTCTGCCCAAGAACAAGCCCCTCATCAAGTTCCTCAGCGAACCCGGCATCAAGACTGGTATGCTCAAGACAGAGGCCATCTACATGGAGCAGAACAACCGCCGCATGCCCGAGGCTACCGAGCCTCTTTACTTCGTCATCGACGAGAAGATGAATAGCGTGGACCTCACCGACAAAGGTATCGAGCTCATCACTGGCAATGCCGCTGACCCCACCCTCTTCGTACTCCCCGACATCGCCTCTGAGATGGCAGCCCTCGAGGGCAGTGGTCTCGAAGGCGAAGAACTATTGGCTAAAAAAGACGAGCTCTTCACCAACTATGCCGTCAAGAGCGAACGCGTACACACCATCAACCAATTGCTCAAGGCCTACACCATGTTCGAGAAGAACACCGAGTACATCGTGACCGAAGAGGGTGAAGTAAAGATTGTGGACGAGCAGACCGGACGTATCATGGAAGGTCGCCGCTACAGCGATGGCTTACACCAGGCTATCGAAGCCAAGGAGCGCGTGAAGGTAGAGGCCGCCACGCAGACCTTCGCCACCATCACCTTGCAGAACTACTTCCGCATGTACCACAAGCTGTCAGGTATGACCGGTACAGCAGAGACCGAGGCTGGCGAGTTCTGGGATATCTACAAGCTCGACGTGGTGGTCATCCCCACCAACCGCCCTATCGCACGTAACGACATGAACGACCGCATCTACAAGACTCAGCGTGAGAAGTACAACGCCGTTATCGCCGAAGTCGAAAAGATGGTAGCCGAGGGACGTCCCGTACTCGTGGGTACCACATCGGTCGAAATCAGTGAACTCTTGAGCCGCATGCTCACCATGCGTAAGATAGAACACAATGTACTGAACGCCAAGCTGCACCAGAAGGAGGCAGACATTGTAGCCAAGGCAGGTTTGAAGGGTACAGTCACCATTGCCACCAACATGGCAGGTCGTGGTACCGACATCAAGCTCAGCGATGAGGTGAAGGCCGCAGGTGGTCTTGCCATCATCGGTACCGAACGTCATGAGAGCCGCCGTGTGGACCGCCAGTTGCGTGGTCGTGCCGGTCGTCAAGGCGATGTAGGTTCATCGGTATTCTTCGTGTCATTGGAAGACAATCTCATGCGTCTCTTCGCTGCCGACCGCATAGCCAGCGTGATGGACAAGCTCGGTTTCCAAGAGGGTGAGATGCTGGAGCACAAGATGATATCCAAGAGCATCGAGAATGCACAAAAGAAGGTCGAGGAGAACCACTTCGGTACCCGTAAGCACCTGCTCGAATATGACGACGTGATGAACAAGCAACGCACCGTCATCTACACCAAGCGTCGTCACGCTCTCATGGGCGAGCGTATCGGCATGGACCTTGCCAATATGATATGGGATCGTTGTGAGCGCATCATCGACCTGGGCGACTACGAAGGCATCCGCATGGAGTTGTTCCGCGTCATGGCTCTCGAGTGCCCCTTCACCGAGCAGGAGTACACATCTAAGAAAGCTCCCGAACTGGTAGAGTTGACCTTCAATGCCGCCATGGCCAACTTCAAGGGCAAGATGGATCGCTTGGCACAAGTGGCCAATCCTGTAATCCGCCAGGTATATGAGGCTCAAGGCTCACGTTTTGAGAATATCCTCGTCCCCATCACCGATGGCAAGCGCATGTACCAGATTCCCGTCAATCTCAAGGCCGCTTACGAGACCGAGTGCAAGGAGGTGGTAAAAGCCTTCGAAAAGGCCATTATGCTCCATGTCATCGACGAGGCTTGGAAGGAGAACCTCCGCGAGCTCGATGAACTGAAACATTCTGTGCGCAACGCCAGCTACGAGCAGAAAGACCCGCTCTTGATCTACAAGTTGGAGTCGGTAAATCTCTTCGACAACATGGTCAACAAGATCAACGACAAGACCCTCTCCATCCTCATGCGTGGACAGATTCCTATGCGCGAACCCGAACAAGTGCGCGAAGCCCCTGTTGAGAACCGCGCACAGCGTCGCCAACAACAGTATCAAGAGAACAGAACGGAGTTGGGAGACCGCAACCAACAAGCTGCAGCGAAGAACGACACTCGCACACAGCGCCGCGAGCCCATCCGTGCCGAGCACACTGTAGGCCGCAACGATCCCTGCCCTTGCGGTAGCGGCAAGAAATTCAAGAACTGTCACGGCAAAGGACTCTGATAGTTAGGAGTTAGATACGAAGAGTTAGGAGTTATGTCTCGCGATATGCCCATCCGAGAAGCATCTCCTGACTCTTTTTTTATCCAGTCGTATAAGTAGGCTCTACTAAAAAGCCGACGTTCCCAACAATGAAAAAGTCTCTATCAATTTCATTCCTTCTCTCCCAACTCTCCATCCTGCTTCTCCTCACCTCCTGCAGCGAATTGCTCTATGTCAACATCGAACAGATGGTGCCGCCTGAGGTGATGCCCAAGCACACGACGAGCAGCGTAGGTGTGGTGAGCAACTTCAGCCAACACAATGTGATGGTGGTAAACGAGGATGTCATCATCCAGCCCTGCGATGCCGAGGCAGTGAAGGAGTGCGTGGCGCAAACGTTTGCCGACGCTGGCTTCATGCACCGCGTAGTAGTGCTGGACTCCCTCCTCTACCACCCCGACAGTACCGAATCGCACATCCTCACCCAAGCAGAGGTCAACGCACTATGTCGCGAGCTGGAGGTCGAGATGCTCTATTCGATTGACTACGCCTGCCTAATCTATAACCCCACCTCACGCTTCGTCACACGCCCCCTGAATGCTTACTTATGCTCTCGTATCTACACACCCGACGGAGACAGCATACGGGGTACCAGCGTGATGAACAAAGAGACGCTCGACTATTGGGTCGACGATACCGAAGAGATAGCAGCCCTCCTCCCCAATGTACCTATGCTACTGGCCGAGGCTGCCATTGCTCCCTACCTGCCATCATGGAAAGAGAGGGAACGAGTAATCTACTATGACAGGCTTTGCTATGCCATGCGCGAAGCTAAGGTATACGTTTATGAGGGAGATTGGGAAGGAGCCGCACGAGAATGGCAACAGTTGTATACCGATGGGCGCTATCGTCCATACCGCTGTATGGCAGCCTATAACCTCGCCCTCTACTACGAGATGACTGACCGCATAGACCTCGCCCTCCATTCGCTCGACTTGGCCGAAGAACTCGCCACAAGACATGGCAAGAATAGTCAGGATGCAATCGCCATTATCGACACCGCCCTGCTGAAGAAGTATCGCGAGGTGCTGCAAAACCGCAAAGAGGAACTGAAAAAATTAGAAGAGCTCTGAACAAGAAGACTCCTGAGCGATAGGCAAAGGAATGTTGCTCTATAGCATAAAACACCTCAATCGGCTACAGACAATCGGTTATTGTCAGCTACCATCGGCAAAAAAAAGCGACAAAGCGAAGGATATTCCGAAAAATATACCTACATTTGCTTTTCAAAACAGTAAAAGACTACGGCACTATGGAACTGACCACCTCATCAGCCGCTTCGATACGCGAAGCATTGCGTAAGATTACAGAACTTTACACTAGTGAAGAAGACCAGCTAGTATCGACCGACTTCTACCTCCAGCCCTTGCGCAAAGAAGGCAGACTTTTGGTAATCAACGACAACGATGAGGAGATTGCCAACATCGCCATCGACGAATGGAAGGCATACACTCCCGAGACCTTCTACGACGAGGTGACCTTGCAGCTCACTGAAGCCATCGAAGCGGAGAACACCGAGGGCGAGCTAGAGCGCTTGGCTGTATGGATGCCCTATTCCTTTGTGCTTGTCGACAAAGACCGCGAGACCATTGCTGACCTGCTCCTTGTGGATGAGGATACGCTCCTTGTCAAAAAGGGACTTTTGGCAGGGCTCGACGAGGAGCTCAACAAGTTCATCGAAGATCTTCTCAACGACTGAGCCAACGGGAATCAATAACTACATAATAAAAGAAGGAGCACCTTAAGATGCTCCTTCTTCTTTTTCTCATGCCAGTCAACACTTAGATTGACAACATGTGCAACACATTCATCAATTGGTCATCGATGGGCTTATCCTTCTTGATGGCAGTATTGAAAGGCACATATACGATCTCATCGTTGCGTATACCAATCATCACGTTTCGCTGACCATCAAGCAGTGCTTCGATACTAGCTGCACCCATGCGGCCTGCGATGATGCGGTCATGCGCAGTGGGACGTCCGCCACGCTGCAAGTGTCCGAGGATTGACACGCGCACATCAAACTGAGGGAACTCATTGTGGACACGCTCTGCATAGTGCAGCGCACCACCTAGTTCTTTGTTTTCAGCCACCAGCACGATACTGCTATTCTTCGACTTACGCATGCCGTTCTGGATAAATGCAGCCAGCTGGTCCTCCTTGGTGAGATGTTCGGGGATGATAGCAGCCTCGGCGCCCGAAGCGATAGCACTATTGAGTGCGAGGAAACCGGCATCACGTCCCATCACCTCGACGAAGAAGATACGCTCATGCGAGTTAGCCGTATCACGTATTTTGTCCACAGCCTCGACGATTGTGTTGAGCGCTGTATCGTACCCCAAGGTAGTATCTGTACCATAAAGGTCGTTGTCAATTGTAGCAGGTATGCCGATGCAGGGGATATCATACTCCTGTGCCAACACGCGAGCACCACTGAGCGAGCCATCACCGCCAATGACGATGAGCGCATCGATCTCATGCTCGCACATATGCTTCCAAGCCTCGGCACGTCCCTCTTCCGTCTTGAACTCTGGGCAGCGAGCCGTCTTCAGGATGGTACCACCTTGCTGAACGATGTTACTCACGTTCTCCGTCTTGAAGTCTTTGATTTCGTTGGTGATAAGTCCCTTGTATCCACGATAGATACCCTTGACCTTCAATCCATTATAGATAGCCGTACGAGTGACCGCACGGATAGCAGCATTCATGCCTGGCGCGTCACCTCCTGAGGTGAGTATGCCGATACAATTAATTCTTCTTGCCATAAGAAAAGATTTATGATTTGTGATTTATGATTTGTGATTTATATTATTTCATTCCGAGAGTTATGGGTACTCTCGCAACGAATAATTGTTCTAATCATCTATTTTCAGTTCGAATATGGCCTGCTTACACTCCTCCATGAGCCACTTTGGAGTCGACGTAGCTCCACATATGCCGATTGACTGTCCATCCTTGATGAGAGCAACATCAATCTCATGACTACCCTCGACATGATAAGAGTTGGGGTTAGCCTTGAGACACTCTTGATACAGCACTTTGCCATTGCTGCTCTTTTTGCCACAGACAAAGAAGATGAGGTCATGCGCCTCAGCAAAGCGACGGATGTTGTCGAGTCGGTTCGACACTTGACGACAGATAGTGTCATAATACTGGAAGTTCACTCCAGGAGCAATCCGTTGCTTGATTGTCTCCACGATGAGTCGAAACTCATCGAGTGACTTTGTCGTCTGCGAGTAGAGGTAGACATCTCTTGTGAAATCAATACGATTGATCTCTCCTATACTCTCTATGACTATCGCATTGCCCTCTGTCTGCCCTACCAAGCCAAGGACCTCGGCATGTCCCTTCTGTCCATAGATAATGATCTGCTTGGGCTGTGCTGAAGGTGTCGCATACTCCTGCTTTATCCGCTTTTGGATGTTGAGCACCACAGGACAAGTAGCATCAATCAGTTCTATTCCTTGCGCTTTGGCCATCTCATACGTCTCAGGTGGCTCTCCATGAGCACGCAGCAGCACTCTCACATCACGCAGCTGACGAAACTGCTCGTGGTCGATGGCGATGAGCCCCAAGGCCCTCAATCGTTCACACTCCATGCCGTTGTGTACGATGTCGCCCAAGCAGTAGAGTGGAGCCCCCTTCTGAAGTTCCTCCTCAGCTTTCCGTATGGCCGTTGTCACTCCAAAGCAGAAGCCCGAGCGCTCGTCAATCTCAACGCGAATCATCTTTGTATTTACAATTTTACAATTTACTATTCATGTACAATTCAACTATTGACTACCCTGTCAAACTGCGCCATCAGCCATGCCTTCTGCTCGGGGATAGTCATGTAGCTATTATCCAGTTCGATGGCATCATCCGCCTTGCGTAGCGGACTTATCGCACGTCCGCTATCGATGCGGTCGCGCTCCTTCACATTCTCCAGGATGCTCTCATAGGATGCCTCTTCGCCCTTTGCCTTGAGCTCATCATAGCGTCGCTGGGCTCTCACCTCAGCACTTGCAGTGACGAAGATCTTCAGCTCGGCATCAGGGAACACCGTCGTGCCGATATCTCTACCATCCATCACGATGCCCTTCTCGCGCCCCATCTCCTGCTGCAAAGCCACCATGGCCTCGCGCACAAAGCCGATTGTCGCTATGAGGCTCACTCTCGACGACACCGCCATGCCTCGTATCTCCTTCTCTATGCACACATCATTGAGATAGGTCTCTGGGCGCCCTTCGGCATTGAGTCGGAAGCCCACCTTTATATCGGGCATCGCAGCCTTGAGCTCATCCGACTTCACGTTGTCCTCGGTGAAGAGATCATGTTGCAGACAATAGTAGGTCACTGCACGATACATGGCACCACTATCTATATATATGTATCCAATCTCTCGAGCCAGGTCTTTGGCCATGGTGCTCTTGCCACATGACGAGTGGCCATCGATTGCAATCGTTATCTTTTTCATCTCTTGGTATATTTATTGTTAGTGTATTCCTTATAATATTATGCCCTAAGCCGTAGCATATCCCTCACAGTGCCACGGCAAAGTTCATCATCAGCGACGAGGCAGCCACATGATACTTGCCATACGACACCCCGATTCTCATGCGCTGCGTCTGTATGCCGCCACCGACAGAGAGTCCCTCTATGGAACGTCGGGCCTCGTTCTTCAGTTGGTCATGGCGCAAGAAGTTATATCCTATCGATACATAGGTACTAGCCGTAGGGAAGAGGTCTGCTCCTATAATGAAATGTTTCAGCAGGAGAGATTTCCACGACGCATCCCCGGAATGGTAGAAATCCTCGGCCCTCCATCTGTGGAGGTCAGTGAGTGTCAATGAGAGGCGCACGGGAGCATGGGCCAAGCCCTTGCTGACACCCACCAGCAGGTTGAAGGGGAGAGGCTCCTGCAGATCATCGTAGGCCTTGACCTGTCCACCCAGATTACGTGCCACGACAGAGAGCGAGAGCATCTTGTCGGCATCATAATAGTTCAGGCCGAGGTCCACGCCCAGCGCCAGCGACGACAACTGTCCGTAGTTGGAGTATATGAACTTACCACTCACTCCACCCGACAGGCGGTCTGAGAAGTCAAAGCTATACATCGTCATCATCACCATGTCCTTGGCCGTGAAGTCTCCCATCACGTTGCCTCCCGTATCGGTATGCTTCATCGCACCGAAATCGAGGTATTGAGCCTTGAATCCCAGCATCGACCTGTCTCCCACGGGCATAGCATAGCTGGCCCCCATCGTATGTGTACGTTGCAGATAGTTCATGTAGCCCAGCGAGAGCATTCGCCCTCCGACGTTGGTCAGCAGTGCGGGGTTATGATAAGCCAGCTCCACGTCATCTTCCAGTATGCTGACATTGTCACCTCCCAGAGCCGCCGCATGGGATGAGGCGGGCAGCTGCAGGAATTGGAAAACGGCATCTGCATCCTGCGCACAGAGAAACGGCAAGCTACACGCTGATATCAGACAAGCAAGAAAAATCCTCCTCATACTATACACTACGATTACTATACTCTGCAAATATACTACATTTTTGTAAACAAAAGCGTGAGAGTACAACAAAAACCATTCTCGATAGGTACAAAAAAGGTGCGAGGGTTAAAAAAAAAACCTTTTTTTGCACTGCCTAAAGAAAAAAGTATTACTTTTGCAGAGACTACGGAAAGTATAACAAATTAAAATATAACTTATGGAAATCAAAAAATCAGAAAGTGCCAACTTAGAGAACAAAAAGTTCACATGGGTGTTGGTAGGCCTCATCCTCGTGTTGGCAGGCCATTTCGTTGCGTTCGAATGGACACAATACGAGAAGGAAGAGGAGGGTATCGTCCTCGACGCTGGTGACATCGTACTCGAAGAAGAGGTGATCCCCATCACCATGCCCGAGAAGAAGACCGTACCTCCCCCTCCCCAAGCAGTGACACAAGCCGAGGTGCTCAACATCGTCGAGGACGACGCTGAGATCGAGGAGACCACCATCGTTTCTGCCGAGGACCAAGCAGACTTCGTAGAGATCACCGAGGATGTGCCCATCGTAGTCGAGGAGCCCGAGAAGGAGGAAGAGATCTTCCAGGTGGTAGAGAACCAGCCCGAGTTCCCCGGTGGTATGGCTGAGTTGATGAAGTATCTCCAGAAGAACATCAAGTACCCCTCTATCTGTCAGGAGCAAGGCATCCAGGGCCGCGTCATCGTACAGTTTGTGGTAAACTCCGACGGTTCGATCGTAGACCCCCAAGTTGTAAAGCCCGTCAACCCCTACCTCGACAAGGAGGCTCTCCGCGTGGTGTCAGCGATGCCTAAGTGGAAGCCCGGCGAACAGCGTGGTAAGAAGGTGCGTGTGCGCTTCACCTTGCCCGTAACCTTCCGCTTGAGCAACTAATCTCAACATCCATACATAAAGAGGCTGCCTCGCGTGGCCTCTTTTTTCTTTTCCCTTGCCGAAGTGCAAAGCAAAGTCTTCATTCCCCTAAAACAAGTCAGTCCACATGCAATACACATTCCCCCAACTCCTCGACAAAGTGAACGCTCACATCGAGCAGCTCGACTATGCCCACGAGCCCATGAACCTGTATGAGCCCGTCAAGTACATCCTCTCGCTCGGTGGCAAGCGCATACGCCCCGCCATGATGCTCATGGCCTACAACATGTACCGCGACGAGGTGGAGCAGATCCTCGATCCCGCGTTGGCTCTCGAGATATACCACAACTTCACCCTCCTGCACGACGACCTCATGGACCACGCCGACGTGCGTCGAGGCAAGCCCACTGTGCACAAGCGCTGGGATGCCAACACGGCCATCCTCTCGGGCGACGTCATGCTCTCCTTGGCCGATGTGTACATGTCGCGTGTGGCCGACGCCCACTTCCGCGAGGTGATGGGCACCTTCCACAAGACCTCCATCGAGATTGCCGAGGGTCAGCAGTACGACATGGACTTCGAGTCGCGCACCGACGTCACCGAGGCCGAGTACATCGAGATGATACGCCTCAAGACCTCCGTGCTCCTGGCCTGTGCGCTCAAGATAGGAGCCATCCTCGGCGGTGCCTCCAAGGAGGATGCCGAGCACCTCTACCGCCTGGGCGAATGTATCGGCCTGGCCTTCCAGCTGCGCGACGACTACCTCGACGTGTATGGCGACCCGAAGGTCTTTGGCAAGAAGATCGGTGGCGACATCCTGTGCAACAAGAAGACCTACCTGTACATCAATGCGCTCCGCCTGGCCAATGAGGAGCAACGCGCATCGCTCGACCATTGGGCCTCGGCGACCGACATCGTGCCCGAGGAGAAGATAGCCGCCGTCACCGGGATCTACAATCAGGTGGGCCTCCCCGAGATGAGCCGCGCCATCGAGGAGCACTACTATGGCTTGGCCAAGGCTGAGCTCGAGGCTCTCAGCGTGGCAGCCGACCAGAAAGAGGTATTGCGCCAGTTCATGGCTATGCTGATGGAGCGAGATGTATAGCCTGATCGACACCCATAGCCACCTCTTCGCCCCAGAGTTCGATGCCGACCGTGCTGAAGTGATGCAGCGTGCCCGCGAGGCAGGCATCACCCGCATCGTCATGCCCAACATCGACCTGGAGTCCATAGCCCCCATGCTACAGGCGTGCGCGGCATATCCCTCCCTCTGCTACCCCACCATGGGGCTACACCCCACCGAAGTCAAGGACGACTACCGTCAGGTGCTGGGCACCATGAAGGAGCTGCTCGACAGATCGGTGCGTGGCGACGCATCTCACGCCCCCTTCGTTGCTATAGGCGAGGTGGGCCTCGACCTCTATTGGGACACCACCTACGAGCGTGAGCAGCTGCTCGCCCTCGAGGAGCAGATTGGCTGGGCCTTGGAGCACGACCTCCCCATCATCATCCACTCACGCGAGGCGTTTGCCGAGCTCTACGACCTCTTCGCCCACTACAGGGAGACTCCGTTGCGAGGCGTGTTCCATAGCTTCACAGGCACCGCCGCTGAGGCCCATGCCCTGCTCGAGTTCCCGGGCTTCGTGTTAGGCATCAATGGTGTGGCCACGTTCAAGAAGTCCACCCTCCCCGAGGCGCTGCGCGAGGTACCGCTCACACGCCTCGTGGTCGAGACCGACTCTCCCTACCTGGCCCCCACTCCCTACCGTGGCAAGCGCAACGAGAGCGCCTATGTGGAGCGTGTCGTGACCCGTCTTGCCGAGGTCTACCAGCTCTCCCCCGAGGAGGTTGCCGAGCAGACCTCCCGCACGGCATCGGCCCTCTTCTTCGGCCACGAGTCGTGACCGACATTCTTTCATCGTTGAGGACGGCAGAGCGGGTTGTCCCATAAGAATCACTAACAAAATGTAAGTTTTCGGAGTAAAAAGCCTGGATACATGTTGCACGACATATAAAAAAGCTTGGTAAGTCGAAAAAAAAGTTAGACCTTTGCAGCGTTATCCTTAAACAATCTTTTTACCTTAAAACTAATACCTATTGAATCTAGTAAGGGCCTCTGTGAAGAGCCCCTTATTAGTATGTACTCGTTTCGTCGGGAAAGGAAAGAGATTGAAAAAATCCTAGCGTCGCTTCAAGCTGCAGTAATAGCCCAGCTTATAGATGAAGAACAGGAGCAGCCTGGGCTTCGCCCCCGTGAGGCGTCTTGTGATGCCCTGCTCCCTGCGCACAAAGCACCTTGCCACGCAGCCACTGAGCCCCACCCTATCGAGCAGCGTGTAGAGCCTCAGCAGTGCCGAGTGCCCCTCCATCGTCGCCTCCATGGCGGCGAGGTTGCGCAGGGCCGCGCGCGTCTTGTCCAGAAACTCCTCGTTGGTCTCTATGCCCCCCTGCCTCATGGGGTTGTCGATGTGCAGGATGGTCACCTGCCTGCGAGCGAGCTCTATGCCGAAGAGCGTGTCCTCGTGGCCATATTCGGTGATGGCCTCATCGAAGCGTATGGTGTGGAAGAGCGCTGCCCTCACCATGAAGCAGAAGGTGATGAACTGCTCATAGGGCTTCCGTCTCCTGTATCGTGCCGCCCTCTTCCTGTCGGCCCTCTTCTCATAGGCATAGCGCAGGCTCACCTCGGGCGATGGCAGCGTGTCGGCATGGCACAGCCCGCCACACACCACGTCGGCATCGGTATGCTTGAGGTAGTCGGCCACGAAGGTGTCGCTCACCACCTCCGCATCGGCATCCATGAAGAGGAGCCAGTCGTGGCGAGCCTCATCGGCCAGTCGGTTGCGTATGCGTGCTCTGCCCAGGTTCGCGGGCAGCTCTATCAACCGGCAGTGGGGCAGGTCATTGATCACGCGGTTGCGCTCCTTGCAGTCCTCCGAGGGCGATGCATCGTCGGCCACGATGATCTCGTAGCCGATGCCCATGCGCTCGGCTTGCCGCTGCAGGTCGCTCACCAGGCGCGAGCAGTCGTAGTTGTATGTCGGTATCAGTATCGAAAGCATCACGCATCACTCATCACTTACTTCTTGCGCTGAGTCTTCTTCTTGTTCTTTCTATACTTGGCGCGTCGCTTGGCCTCCTGCACCTTATTGTATACGTACCATACGCCACCGCCACCGAAGGTGATGCCGATGACGAAGTAGACCCACAAGTCGAGGTTGTCGCCCTTGACGCGGCTCCACATCTCGATCATGCTCTTGGTGCGCCCTCCGCAGTCGCGCATCAGTGCAGCACGTTCGATGACTGCGCGGTCGGGGTACTGTATGTTGTCCACAGGCACGCTGTCGGCTCCCTCGCCGAAGAAGTAGGTGAGGTCGCTGCAGTAGTCGAGCGTCGAGTCCTTCTTGGCCTCGAGTATCTCTTCCGAAGCGATGACGCTCACGTAGCCTATCTCGTCCATGTTGCGCATGGCGTTCTCGGGCATACACATGAAGTTGATGAAGTAGGCCGCTGCCTTGGTGTTGACGGCATACTTGGGGATGACCCATCCGTCGAACCACACGTTCGACCCCTCGCGCGGCACGTGGTAGCGCAGCTCCATGCCTATGGCGTCGGCCTCCTCGATGGCCCACACGGCGTCGCCGCTCCAGCTCACGTTGATGTAGGCCTTCTCCTTGGTCATCATCTCCTTGCCGAAGTCCACCTCCCAGCCTGCGATGTTGCGCTTGGCCGACTTGAGCAGTGCCTCCACGGCTGCGATGGCCTCGTCGGAGGTGTCGTTCATCAGCTGCTGTCGTGTGGTGGTTCCGTCGAGCAGTTCCTGGTAGCGTGCATACATGATCATGCATCCGTAGATGTCGCGGTAGGCATCCTTCATGAGCACCTTGCTCTCGAGTCGCTCGTCCCAGATGATGCCCCATGAGTCGGCCTCCTCGTCGGTGATGTACTTGGGGTTGTAGAGGATACCCGTGGTGCCCCACATGTAGCCCACGGCATAGTCTCCAGCGCGCTTGCCTGCCTGGTCAAACTTGGCCAGCTGCTCCACGAAGAAGGGCGACACCAACTGGGTGTAGTCGGGCGTCGTGCCGAAGTCGCGCGAGATGGGCAGCAGCATGTCGTTCGCCAGCATGCGGTCGATGATGTACTCCGATGGGCACACCACGTCGAAGTCCTCGTGTCCCTTCTCGAGCTTGGCGAGCATGACCTCGTTGATGTCGAAGAGCTGGTAGATGATCTCCACCTTCTCGCCCGTCTGCTCCTCGTACCACACCTCAAACTCGTCGAGCAGGCTCTCGTCGATGTAGTCGGCCCAGTTATACACTTTCAGTGTGTGCTCACGGTCGGCGGCATAGGTCGCTCCTGTGGGCGCCATGCCCATCACGGCAGCCATGAGCATACAGATAGGAAAGAATCTTTTCATCGTCTTTTAGTTTCTGTTTATGATTAGGCTGCAAAAATAATGTATTTTTTCGATTCTGCGAAGACTATGGCGAATGAATTGGGAGTTAAAGGGAGATAAATGCCAGATGTATTTTCGCGCGTAAGAACTATCTCCCTTTAACTCCATTTCCTTCTATCTCCCTTTAACTCCCTTCAACTCCTCCAAAAACATATCTCCTCCCCCCTACAGGTCGCCACACCTGTCTACTGAAGAATGACATTTGACAACAGCTGCATGTGTCCCATTTGGCTAATCCACCACTTTTGTGTACTTTTGCAGTATGATTGCACAAAAGAGACTCATGCGCCTGCGCACCGTGGCTTATAGCCTCCTCATTGCCCTCCTCCTCGTGGGGTGTGGAGATAGGCTCAGCATGCGCCAGCTGGAGCAGCTGGAGTCGAGGGTGAACGACGTGCCCGACTCGGTGCTCACCGTGCTCACCGCCACCGACATGCCACGCTGGGGAGAGGCGCGTGCGCTCTATGCGCTGCTCACCGTGCAGGCACAGGACAAGAGCTATATCGATGTGGCTGATGATTCGCTCATCAGCGTGGCTACGCGTTACTACGAGCGCAAGGGCCAAGCGCTCCGCCGCTTGCAAGCCTTCTATTACCATGGTCGTGTACATGTCAACGCAGGTCGTCGCCACGAGGCCATGACATCCTACACC
>JAFZFN010000030.1 GCA_017555875.1 Bacteroidaceae bacterium | reverse complement strand
TTTCATCCCCTTTGGGGTTCTTGCATTTGGATACTTTGTAGTTGATCATGGTTGAGATTCTTGATTTATGATTTATGATTTCTGATTGACCTCCGGATGTCATTCTCGAATCCTAAATCGGGGTTAGTAAAAAAATATGGGCTAATCACAGTTATCACAGTCACAGTCGGTCTTTCCCGGGAAACAAAGAGGACTGCCCTGTGTGTAACTTGCTCAACCATAAGTAACTGAGATTGTCTGAGTAGCGTTTTGGCCCTGTTTTTTTGTAGGTTTACTCTATTCCTATATACACTACTATATATATATACTGCCTTATTCATATATCTTTACTGCTTTTCCATAGCATCTTCAGTGCTTTTGGGGGAAAACGCAGGTGTGATGTATATAATTAAAAATAAACCCAACTGTGATACTGAGATTGTGATAACTGTGACGAGGTGACCAAATTTCCCCGGCGAAGCACTTTTTACCCCCTTCAGAACACCTTCTGAGGGTGATCAAACTACGGTGAGCCTTACTCTTGGGAGAAAATGCCTCAAAAGTGGGCTGGTGGAGCCTCAGTTCTTTATTATATGAGGGAAGACTATTGTGCAAGTCGTCGGGTTTCGCTACCTTTGCGGTATCAAAATAGGTTTCTTATGACGAAGGAGGAGATAAATGCGCTATTGCCCAGAGAGATTACCATCTTGTTTAATGATGTAGATTATGAGTTTTGTGACATCTATGATGATGTAATCCCTGAACTGCAGCAGGTAAGAACATCAGAGTTTGATTTTTATGTTCAAAGGGCAAAGGGGCTGCGATTACCTTCTGCCGTAGCATTGTGGTATGTGACCCCAAAGACGGAAGAGGAAAAGCGTGAACTGAGATTAGATGTCGCTGCTCTTAGCATGGGCACTACAATTGAAAAGATGCTCGAAGCTTACAGTGTGAGCCAAGCTATTCTCATGACGGCTTTATGCACCGAAGTGAGCATAGGGCATAGAGATGTGCTTGATTACGTGATGATAGCTCAAGTCTCTCTTTATCTTATATGCTTTTATGCTGCTGTAGAAGATTCTGAGTCGATACTGTCTAGTTATGAAAAGATATTCTTTGAGACTCTGCCAAAGACTGATGCCCGCTTTGGACGCAATGCTCGACTAATCCCTCTATCAGCGCATCCCGACCTTATTCCGCTTGTCCTCGCAGCCCGCGTGCTTGCCGATATGGGAAGGGAACACACCGCACAGAAGAACTGGTGGCGTGCCGTGTATCGCTCACTTCATGACAAGGGTTATGCCATAGCTCGCGACGAAGCCTCATTTGTGCTCTACATGGTCGACCATCTTGCCGATTGGCAGCGCCTTGCCAAGGCCTTCGGTGTGCCCGACAAACTCGCCATCCCCAGCATGTGGCAACTCACCGACAAAGGCAAGCCTGATGTGGATAAGGCATCACCTCTTTCGCGCTCGGGCACGGGCAACTATCCCTATTACAGCGACACGCCTTGGCGCGATTGGATGGGCGATTTCCAGCAATTGTTCATGGCATCTATCCAAGACACAAAGGCCGAGGAGGAGATGAAGAAGAAGTTCGGCCCCAACATTCCCAAGACTATGATTGCCATAGCAACTCGAATGACCGAGTGGCTCGATCTGTTTGCTCCCGATACGGAGATTGAATCTCTATAGAGTCCTCCCCCTTAAAACACCTTAAATATATTCCGGCTGCGTATGCTTTTTCATGACATACGTAGCCGGTTCCTTTTTGTCCTATTCCGAGCCGAATAACGTCTTTTACACGGTTTCCATGTAAGTATAATACACGGTTTGCATGTATTTGATAATCAGGTGATTAAATTTGTATTTTTGGCGTTTTCTTTTTTCTCTACCCCATTTTCTTGTACTAAATTTGCTCCCGCTAAGGAAAACGAAGGGGCCCCTTCATCCTTTAGTCACACTGCTCTTTAACTTCCTTTCCATACCACCACAGCTCCCTGCAGACGGGCAGGATGCAAGAGATTAGAAAATTTAAATTTAATATTTAGACCTCCCCCCAGGAGGATAAACAAGGGGTTATTAAATTATGAAAAGACAATTCTCAAAAGCGCCCATTGAGCGCATGAAGAGGCCGAAAGGTGAACGCAGCCGAATGGGATTCCCCAAGGTCAGAGTGACGGGCAAGTTCTTTCACCCTGCACTGGAAAGGCTGGCAGGCCTGGAGGAAGAAGAGAATGCAAACAGTACTAACAATCAAAAATTTATTAACCTTATGAACAACAACAATTCATTCAACATGACAAACTTTTTTGTCTACACCGTAGTAGACGTAGTAACTAACTATCCAGCCCCGGGAGGTACATTGTACCGACTGCTCTATCTGCCCTATTCCGACGGCGGGACGGACAAATACACCGTTGCTGCCGCGAGTGCCATAGATGCAGAGAGCATGGGGATACCCTTCTGTATCGAGCTTGATGACCTGCACCTGCAGACTACAGGCTTGGGGGCTTCGATTGGAGTTTGGTATACAAGAAGCCTACCCAACGGCAACCTCTACCCGGTACGTTATAGCCAGATAAAACCATGAACAGCAGGCGATTGGTCAAGACGGTGCTCATCCTCGAAGGGGTGAGTCCCGCCTGTTTCATCGAATGGGTAGATGGATACGTGACACGCGTAGAGTATCACAATCACAGTGTCACAGTTGATAAAAAAGTAGTAACACAATCTAAAACGATAAACAGATGCAAGAAGTAAAGAAAGAAATGGAAGCAAAGAAAGTCTATTACACCCGTGGATTCCGCAACACCGAAGTCCACACCGCGAGTACGTCAGCAGAGCTCAAGGCAGCTCTTGCCAGTGCAGGCACCCCACAGCTGCTCACCGAGCACCGCACACAGCACAGCCCCTTTGCCAAGGGCAGCATGATATCGCTCATCGTAGGCCAGCACATCGAAGATAAGCCCATGGTGAGGAAGGACGAGAACTTCAAGGCCGCACGCTACATCCTGTGCGACTATGACGATACCGAGCACACCCCACAAGAGTGTGCCGCCCGCGTCAAGGAACGCCTCAGCCTCGTGGGAGCCATGCCCTATGTCTACATGGAGTGCTCCGCCTCGGGCAAGTTCCACGCCCTGCTGCCCCGCCTGAGCCACGACACCAAGGCCGACATCAACCGCTACAGCGAGTGGCTCGACCTCCCCTTCGACGAGTGTGTCACCAACACCAGCCGCCTCTGCGTACTCACCGGCGAGGCGCTCGTGGGGACAACCCTCGACGCACTCTTCCTGGAGATGCCCGATGACATGCTCGCTGCACTGCGAGAGGCAATTCAGAATTCAGAATTCAAAATTCAGCATTCCTATCATGGCGTCGACTGCCGTCCGGAGGCAATTCAGAATTCAGAATTCAAAATTCAGCATTCCTATCATGACGTTGACTGCCGTCCGGAGGCAATTCAGAATTCAGAATTCAAAATTCAGCATTCCTATCATGGCGTCGACTACTCCCTCATCGTGGACGAGCTCATCGACATTCTCTTCGGCGGCATGCCCCAACCCGGCGAGCGCAACCTCAGCCTCTACAAGGTGGCCAGCGAGCTGCGCCCCATCACCGACTGCAACCCACAGTGGATCAGCGCACTCATGAAGCCCCACGGCTACTTCGCCCTCCCCGAGGCCGAGGCCACAGCCACCATCGCCAGCGCCTGCCGCAAGGATGCACCCATCGTCATCAGCAAAGCACTCGCCACAGCCATAGAGCAGGCACGGGAGGCCGTGGTAAACGTTGACGTTAACGTTGACTGCCATCCGGAGGCAATTCAGAATTCAGAATTCAAAATTCAGCATTCTCAACTCGACGGCACCCCCTGGAGCGACACGCCACCCGTGATGCCCAAGGCACTGCCACCCGTGGTGAGACTCCTGCTCAAGAACTTCCCCGCCCACCTCGCCGGTCACGTGCTCAACCATGCCGAGGCCGCACTGGCGATGTACCTCATGGACACCGAGTGCTACGGCATCGAAGGCTCACGCCTGCGCGTAGGCGAAGGCATCATGGCCATCACCGTGGCACCCCCAGCCAGCGGTAAGAGCAGCGCCAAGATACTCAACCGACTCATCCTCGACCGCCTGCGCCAGCAAGACCTCGACGCCCGTGCCAAGATAGAGGAGTGGAACGAACTGGCCAAGACCAAGCGCGCCAGCGACCTCCCCGAGCGACCCAAGGTGGTGAGCCACATGCTCGGTGCCGACGCCACACCCTCGGCCTTCCTGCTCAAGCTCAAGCAACTCGACAAGGGAGCACTCTACTGCTCCGTCGATGAGCTATCCATGCTCGCGGCACTGAAGAACAACTCCAGCGACAGCTACAGCACCCTCCTCCTCGCCTTCGGTAGCGAAGAGCTCGAGGTAGACCGCAGCTCCGAGGCAGGCGTCTCAGGCGTGTCACCCGTCCGCCTCAACCTCTCGGCACTCGGCACCAAGCATGCAGCCCGCAAGTTCTTTGCCAACGGATGGCACAGCGGACTCATCTCCCGCATCAGCATGTCAGGCATATGGGAACCCGAGGGGTACGACGACGACGAATTCTCCTACGGCAAGTTCGACACCGCCTTCGAGACCAAGCTCGCCACCTACATCGACCTCCTCACGGCCGAGGAATGCAAGACACTCAGCTTCCCCAAGTGTGACGAGCACGCACGCCTCATGGCACGGCAGACCAAGCAGATAGCAGCCCAGTACAGCTCCGAGCCCCTGCGCATCATCGCACGCCGACAAGCCATCCTGGCACAGAAGCGAGCCTACCTCTGGTACATCCTCTGCGGCAAGCGATGGACACCCCAGCTCGAGGCATTCCTCACGTGGAGATACTGGTACTCACTCTTCTGCACATTCAACCTCCTGGGCACACACATCGATGCCGAGAACCGCAAGGAAGAGAATGCCGATGCCAAGAAGTCGGGACCTCCCAGCTGGCTACTCCAGCTCCCCGCGACCTTCAACTACGACCAGCTCGTAGCACTCCGCAAGGCCAAGGGAGCCAGCACCGAGCCCAAAGCAGTCAAGCACCTCATCGCCGTGTGGAAAAACAAGCAACTCATCACCGAGCAGCTCAACCCCGACGGCACCGTGACCTACACTAAGATATGATCACAACGATAAACCTCAGGAGTGTCATCCTGACGACAGGAAGGATGACATCTGCAACGATGGCTACCATAGCATGTACACCACCCGGCAGCACGCTGCCGGCGACCCTTGACAACCGCACGCCCCCGACCAGGGACGTGTGGTCCCCTTTTTTTCATCTCAGTTATCTCAATCACAGTATCACAGTAGGGGTTTATTTTAATTTGAGAAATTGAAAGTTGAGAATAGGAAGCCCACCCGCAAAAAAAATTTGGCAATCAGAAGAGAAATACATACATTTGTAGGAGATTTTTAGAAATTGAAAATTAAAAGTTGAAAAGGAGATAAATGGAGTTAAATGGAGATAGATGGAGTTGAATGCCAAATGTCTTTTCGCGCGATAAAACTATTGGCCTTTATCTCCCCTTAACTCCCTCTAACTCCTAAAAAAATCCTAAATTCCAAATCAAAATTCATAATTCATAATTCAGAATTTTAAAAATATGCCCATTCCCGAAGAATTCAAAGACATGCGCCCCTACGAGCCCGAAGAGCTCGCAGCCGCCTATGACAGCCTCTTGGCCGACCCCATGTTCCGTGCCGTAGTGGCACAGGTGATGCCACAGATACCTGCCGACATGCTCGGCCCGATGATGCACAACTGCAAGTCCATACTCGAGTTTCAGTACACCTTCATCCGCCCCCTGCTCGATGGGGTGATCAAGAAATGTACCACCGGGCTCACCTACGACTTCGCCTCCCTCGCCCTCAGCAAGGATGAGCAGAACTACACCTACATCTCCAACCACCGCGACATCGTCCTCGACTCGGGCTTGCTCGACATGGCCCTCATCGAAGACAAGGAACTCAACACCGTGGAGATAGCCATCGGTGACAACCTCCTCATCTACCCCTGGATCAAGACACTCGTGCGCCTCAACCGCAGCTTCGTCGTCACCCGCAAGGGAGGCATACGAGAGATGCTGCAGTCAAGCCAGCGCCTGTCGGCCTACATGCACTACGTCATCGGCGAGAAGAAGATGCCCATATGGATAGCCCAGCGCGAAGGACGCTCCAAGGACTCGACCGACCACACCCAGGAGAGCCTCCTCAAGATGTTTGCCATGGGAGGCGAGGGCACCCCGGCAGAGCGACTCATCGGCCTCAAGCTGGCACCGCTCGCCATCTCCTACGAGTACGACCCCTGCGACTGGCTCAAGGCCATGGAGTTTCAGCTCAAGCGTGACAACCCCGACCACAAGAAGTCACCCGCCGATGACCTGATGAACATGAAGACGGGCATCTTCGGCTACAAGGGCCGCGTACACTACCAGGCTGCCGAGTGCATGGACGACTTCATCGCCGCACTCCCTGCCGACATGGCCAAGAACGACTTCTACTCCACCATAGCCAAGGAGATCGACCGCCGCATCTACACCAACTACCGCCTCTATCCCGGCAACTACGTTGCCATAGACCTCCTGCAGGGGGGCAGTGCTCATGCCGACCGCTACACCAGCGAGGAGCGTGCCACATTCGAGAAGTACGTCGAAGGCCAGCTGCAGAAGATCCAGATGCCTGGCAAGGATGAAGCCTTCCTCCGCACCAAGATACTCGAGATGTATGCCAACCCCGCACTGAACCAGCTGGCGGCGGTCCACTGCCAATAACGCTCAAAATGTGCTGAAGATGAAGATTCTTCGCCCTATGGATAAGATGAAAGCGCTCTCCCGCATGGCAGTGCTTTCATCTTTCATCTTTACGCTCTCCGCTTGCCACGAGGACGACGACTATCGCTACCCCTCGGTGGTGACCGACTATGCTTGTCTCGTGACCGGCACTCACGGCCAGCCCATGCAGCTGCTGCTCGACAATGGGCGTGACTATCCCGTGACGCTGACCGAGGACTATCGCGAGGGGCAGGACTCGCACACGACATTCGAGCCCGACACGACCTACCGCGTGGTGAGCATCTACGAGCTCGGGGCCGACAGCACGGCACAGCTCTACTCCGTGTCGAAGATCCTCTCCGAGGTACCCACACCCCTGCGTCAAGGCGAGAGGATGAGGCAAGACCCCGTCTACCTGCAGAGCTACTGGCTCTCGGGCGGATACCTGAATCTCGTCATGGAGGTCAAGGCGCTCAACGGACGCCATCGGGTGGGACTGGTCGACACTACGCCTCGCGGGATGCATGGCAAGGAGGTGACGTTCTATCACGAGGCCGACGACATAGAGTCGTACCGGAAGAAGCTCTACGTGTCGGTACCCCTGGCTCCCTTCGGGGAGGCATTGCAGCAGGGCGACACGCTGCGCTTCGTCGTCAACCTCTACGACACGGGGGTTACTCGACTGGAGATGGTGATGTGATGATCTGTATGGACCTCAGCTCGTGCACAAGCGAGTCACACACGGCGCTGAACGCCTCCCTGTTGTCCTCGCTTATGGGCTTCTTGGGCTGCGACTTGATGGTGAGGGGATTGATGGGCTTGCCGTTCTCATACACGCGGAAGTCGAGGTGAGGACCCGTGGACAATCCCGTGGAACCCACATAGCCGATGACCTCCTTCTGAGCCACCATGTCGCCCACCTTGAGCCCTTTGGCAAAGCGTGAGAGGTGCATGTAGGTGGTGGTGTAGGTACTGTTGTGGCGTATCTTCACATAGTTGCCCCCTCCATTGGCTTGGAATCCCTTGTCGATCACCTTGCCGCTACCGATGGCATAGACGGGTGTGCCTGTAGGCGCTGCATAGTCCACCCCGTGGTGGGCACGGTAACGCTTCAGCACCGGATGATAGCGGCTGTTGGTGAAGCGGGATGAGATGCGGTAATAGTCGAGAGGAGCCTTGAGGAATGCACCCTCCAGGCTGTTGCCCTTCTCGTTGTAGTAGAGCTCCTCACCATCTTGGGTGAAGGGGATGGCATAGAAGAGACTATCCGAGGCAAGGAACGATGCTGCACAGATGTGGAAGTTCCCGATGGGGTGATCCTCGACATACTCCTGCTCATACACGAGGCGAAACTCATCGCCCCGCTGGATGCCGAAGAAGTCGATCGACCATCCGAAGATATGCGACAGCATCACCGCCAGCTGTGGCGACGCGTCGCTGGCTACCATAGCATTCCATAGCGACGACTCCACTACTCCTCCGCACGCATGCTTGCGCCACTCCGAGGGGTGCTCGCCGCGGGTCACCTCATTGGTGGTGAGGTCAAATACGGCATACTCCTTGGCACTGATCTCATAGATGAAGTAGCGGGCTGTGGCCAGCGTGTCCTGATCCTTGAGCAGGGCGCAAGGGCGACCGACACGCACCTTGCGTACATCGAACACCGAGTCGGGACAGTGTGACGTGAGGGCATACACCTTCGCTGCTGTCAGCCCGTGGCTCATGAGCAGCTCGGCCAGTGTCTCGTGTGGAGCGATGGTGTCGTGGGTCACGTCGAAGTATTCGATAGGCAACCCGTAGCGGTACACCGTGTCGGCAACGACCTCCTCAGCCGTCACCTCCTCTTGTTGCTGATGTTTGCCCCTGCCCAAGAAGACTGCCAACGCACCTGTGACAACCACGGTGGCTATCAGTGCGGCAATCCATCTTGCCGGTCTCCTGTCTGTGTCTCGTCTTCTGCTATATCTTCTCGCCATGTCGCCTCGATGCTGATGCTTAGTTGCCCATCTCGCTGATGAACTTGAGGCGCACGAGACGGATCTCGTCCTCGGTGTACTCGTCGCCGAGCTCATCTATGGCTTCCTCCAGGTCGTCGGTCTCCGACTCCTTGAAGTATTCGTAGATCTCGTCTATCTTGTCGTCGTCGATGACCTCCTCGAGGAAGTAGTCGATGTTGAGCTTCGTGCCTGAGTATACGATGCTCTCGATCTCGTCGAGCAGCTCTTCGAACTCGATGCCTTTGGCTACAGCAATGTCGTCAAGAGCCACCTTGCGGTCGATGCTCTGGATGATGCTCACCTTCATCTTTGACTTGTTGGCCACGGTGCGCACTCTCATGTCTTCGGGGCGCTCGATCTCGTTCTCCTCCACGTGGCGACGGATGAGGTCCACAAACTCCTGTCCATAGCGCTTGGCCTTGCCTTCACCCACGCCAGGGATGTTTCTCAGCTCCTCGAGCGTGATGGGATAGGTCGTAGCCATAGCCTCGATAGAGGGGTCTTGGAAGATGACGTAGGGCGGCAGGTCATGCTTCTTGGCCACCTTCTTGCGCAGGTCCTTGAGCATGGTGAACAGGCCTGGGTCTACCACCACGGTACCACCCGTGCGCATGGGCATCTCTTCGTTCTCCTCCTCCTCGAAGTCGCGGTCCTCCACCACTTTGAACGATTTGGGGTTCTTGAGGTATTTCTTTCCTGCTGCTGTTATCTTGATGATGCCATAGTTCTCTACATCCTTGTTTAGATAACCGGCGATGAGTGCCTGGTGCAGCACGGCATTCCATGTTCTCTCCTCATCTCCTGTGCCTGTGCCGAATGTCTCCAACTCGTCGTGCTGATGGGCGATGACATCGGAGGTCTCTTTTCCGAGTATGATGTTTATGATGTGTTCTGACTTGAAGTTCTCCTTTACGGCAATCACCGTCTCAAGGATCGTACACAATAGTTCTTGAGCTTCCACTTTTTTCTTGGGGTTTAAACAGTTGTCACAATTTCCACAATTCTCCTCCTCATACGTTTCACCAAAATAGTGTAGCAGCAATTTTCGGCGGCAGATTGAGGATTCACAATAGGCTGTGGTCTCCTTCAGTAGCTGTCGGCCGATGTCCTGCTCTGCGATGGGTTTCCCCTCGAGGAATTTCTCTAATTTCTGTAAGTCTTTGTTGCTATAAAATGCGATACAACGTCCCTCGCCTCCGTCGCGTCCGCCACGGCCAGTCTCTTGGTAATATCCCTCGAGGCTCTTGGGGATGTCGTAGTGTATGACGTAGCGTACGTCTGGCTTGTCGATGCCCATGCCGAAGGCTATGGTGGCTACGATGACGTCGACGCGCTCCATGATGAAGTCATCCTGCGTCTGTGAGCGCACAGCCGACTCCATGCCAGCATGGTAGGCCGCTGCTGATATCTCATTGGCTCTGAGTATCTCGGCCAGCTCCTCTACCTTCTTGCGGCTGAGGCAGTAGATGATGCCCGACTTGCCCGGCTGGGTCTTGATGAAGCGGACAATGTCCGAGTCCACGTTCTTCGTCTTGGGGCGCACCTCGTAGTATAGGTTGGGGCGGTTGAACGACGAGCAGAACTCCTTGGCGTCCGAGATGCCGAGGCTCCGCTTGATGTCGTCGCGCACCTTGTGCGTAGCCGTTGCGGTGAGCGCTATGATGGGCGCATCGCTGATCTCGTTGATGATAGGGCGTATCTTGCGATATTCGGGACGGAAGTCATGGCCCCACTCAGAGATACAGTGGGCCTCATCGATGGCATAGAAAGATATCTTCACTGTCCGTAGGAACTCTACGTTCTCCTCCTTCGTGAGCGACTCGGGAGCCACATAGAGTAGCTTGGTCTTTCCAGACACGATGTCTGCCTTCACCTGCTCGATGGCGGCTTTGTTGAGCGACGAGTTGAGGAAGTGGGCCACACCATCCTCCTCGCTATAGTTACGGATAGCGTCGACCTGATTCTTCATCAAGGCGATGAGCGGCGACACCACGATGGCTGTGCCCTCCATGATGAGTGAGGGCAACTGGTAGCACAGTGATTTCCCTCCTCCTGTGGGCATCAGCACGAAGGAGTCATTTCCAGCGAGCACGTTGCGGATAATGGCTTCTTGGTCTCCCTTGAACGTGTCGAACCCAAAATGTTGCTTGAGTAGTTCGTGAAGGTCTAACTTGTTCTTATCCATAACTTTAAATCCTCTTATCGATGACTCTTTGGCGAGTTTTTGATGAGGAGTAACACAAAGTTAAATACAAGTTTGCGAATCTTGCAAACTTTTTTCGATTTTTTTTGTTCTCGCAGTGCGAATCTTATGTTTTTAGGTGCGATTCAATGCGTAGAGGTGGTGATACCCGCACAGAATAGTCAGTCATTGCTCATGAGCATGAAGACCTCGTCCTTCAAGGCGTCGGGCAGGTTCACCTCGCGCAGCTCCAGGCTCTTGAGCCAGTCGTCCACCTCTGTGGGGTACATGGTGTAGAGCACCTCGCGAAACTCCTCTACGGCCTCGTCGCTGTACTCGTCGGCAGCTGTGCCGCGGTAGCGGTCGAGCTCTTCGTCGTCGAAGTACTCGATATCGGTGCGTAGGGCACGTTTGATCTTTCCCTTCTCGCACACCTCGTGCTCACCGCAACACTCCTCGTCATCCTCTTCAGATGGTGTCTCTTGAGGGGTAGTGGTAGTTGCGATGGGTGTCTCCTCTGTTGTCGGTGGCAGGCTCTCTTCGCCGTTTTTCTTTCTGATGATTCGACCTACGAGCGATAGCCCTACGAGTATTGCCAAGAAAATGGCGCTGTATACTGCTAAGTTCATGTCTTTGATTTTATGATTTCTGATTTATGATTTCTTTGCTCTCATCGCGGATGCAAATTTTAATAGTCGGTTTGATATAAGTCCTCCCAGAAGGTGGGGTATGACTTGGTCACTACCTCGGGATGCGCTATGTCCAGATGGTCATAGTACAGTGCTGCCGGGGCAAAGGCCATGGCCATGCGGTGGTCGTCGTATGTCGCTATTCGCGGCCTCTCGTCAGCTGCGCATTGTGTCCCGTCCCATGAGAGCGTGTTGTTGTCCTCGCTGCGGAGGATATACCCCAGCTTGCGTAGCTCTGCTATGAGTGCTCCCACGCGGTCGGTCTCTTTGATGCGCAGGCTATGTATTCCATTCAGTGTGTAGGGGACATCCAGCAAACAGAATGTCACCGCCATGGTCTGTGCGATGTCGGGGCAATGGGTCATGTCAAGGACAACTGCCGTATGTGGTCCCTTGGGTGTCGACGATGGTGTAGCGGTTAGCGTTGCCCCTTTATCGGTGTATGTCGTCTTCACTCCCAGTGGTTCGAACAGCTGCGCCACCACACGGTCACCTTGGCGGCTCTCTTCGGTCAGTCCGTGCAGTGATAGTTCCACCTCGTGTCCCCTGTGTGCAGCGATTGCCGCCAGCTCATACCAGTACGATGCCGCGCTCCAGTCGCTCTCGACGCTGAGGCAAGTGTCTTCATATGCCCCGGGAGCTACGTGTATCGTCCGTTCGTCGGTCCACTCCGCCTTGGCGCCGTACTTGTTCATCAGGTCGAGCGTGAGGTCAATGTAGGTTCTCGACGCTATGTCTCCCTTGAGGCACAATGTCAGCCCCTCTGCAAGTCGGGGAGCTATCATGAGCAATGCCGATATGTACTGTGAGCTGATGCCTGCCTCGATCTCCAGCTCTCCGCCTCTCAGTCTCTTCCCTCTGATGCGTAGCGGCGGGAATCCCTCCTTATTTATATAGGTGATGTCTGCGCCCAGCTCTCTCAGTGCCTCCACCAGCGTGCCTATGGGGCGCTGCTTCATGCGCTCGCTTCCCGTGAGTGTGGTCTCACCCTCTGTGATGGCTAGGTAGGCGGTCAGGAATCGCATGGCTGTCCCTGTAGCACCGATGTCGATGAGTGGTTCGTGGAGTTTCTTGGCCGTGATGCCCATCGTCATGTGGGTCGTGTCGTCGCAGATGGCCTGGTTCTCGATGTGGCGCGTCGTCACAGGGCACAGCGCCTGTAGTAATAGAGCACGGTTGCTGATGCTTTTTGACGCAGGCAACGTGATCTCTGCTTTCCACCTTTGAGGTACTTTTAGCGCTATCTCCATCTGTGAAATCCTTTATTTTTCGACAAAAGTAACAAATTTGTGGGCAAAACACGAAAATTTTAGCTAAAAAGTTTGTGTGATAAAAAAAAAGCAGTACCTTTGCACCGCAATTGAGCAGCGGGGTGTAGCTCAGCCCGGTTAGAGTACGCGTCTGGGGGGCGTGTGGTCGCTGGTTCGAATCCAGTCACCCCGACTGAGAGAAAGCATTGATAATCTGATGATTGTCGATGCTTTTTTCTTTTTTTTGTGCAATAGCTCTAGAGGCATAGAGGTGTGTGTTTGCTCACTCACTCGCTTGTTTTCGCCATAGCTCCTTTGTATGGTATGCGCGCAGTCAGCCTGCTTGCTCGATGCTTCTCTTGATGGCGTCAAGCTCTTGGTCGACTTCCAGGTGAGGGAATCTCTTCTTCAAATCCATTATTTTAGATAAGGTCTGTTGCGCAAATTGTTTGTACTGCTCCGAGCTGGGGCGGAAGGGACGATGATCAATGGCACGCGCCACCTTCTCCCATTGCATCATAAACTGCTGAGCCTCTCGGTCGATGCAGTGCTCCACGAAGCATTCCCACACGTAGTCGATGGCCTGCTTTGAGGGATGGGTCATGTCTTCGGCATAGAAGCGGTAGTCGCGCAACTCATCCATCACGATCTCGTAGGCAGGGAAGTAGTGGCATCGGATAGGGTATGCCTGACATAGCTCGTCGATGGCTAGCAGCAGTGTCGATTTGCTCAGTTGGTTGCCGTGCAGTCCGTCCTTGAGGTGGCGCACAGGGCTGACGGTGAAGATGATGCGCAGCTTGGGGTTGATGTCTGCTATGCGATGGATGATAGAGGACAGGGCATCCACGATCTCGCTCACCTGTAGGCGTCGCCGATGGAATGTGCGCTCGGGCACCTTGTGGCAGTTGCCCACGATGTCTCCTGTGTCGGCCAGGCAGTAGACCCATGCGGTGCCCAGCGTGATGATGAGTGTGTCTGCCTCGGTCAGTCTCTCCCAGGCGGTGCTCATGCTGCGGTTGATCTCCGCTAGTGCCTCCTGCTTGTCGGGGTTTGAGTAGCGGCTATGGTGCAACCACGTGTTCCATCCTCCGTCGGGAAACTCGTGCAGCTCCTCTTCCGTGAAGGGACGCTGGTCGATGAGGCGTGATAGGCCCTTGCTGATGGAGAGGGGATTGTAGAGCACGCCGTAGGGGTTGACTACGGCGTGAAATTTCATCTCCTCGAGCCTTGTCCCGATGTGTTCGGCAAAGCATGAGCCCATCACCAGCAACTTGTCGCTGTGGCGCAGGCGGGGCTCGAGGGGAGTGATAGTGGTCTTCGTGCGGAAATCCATAGATGCTTCATTTGGCGTATGCCGTGCAAAAGTAAGCATCTTTGGCTGCATTTCCTAACATCTTTTTGGATTTCTTGGCACGAGCTACCTCTTTGCTCCTGTGTGGGTGAAGATTGTGGGTTTCACCGCTTTCTTCTGCTCCCACGACATACGCGAAGGGGTGGGGTACTCCAGCTTCTCGAAGTCGGCAATGGCGTTTCTGATATCGCCGAGGAGCATATCGGCCATGTCGCGGCTGAAGCCCTGGCGCACCACGATGCGCATCACCACGCTGTCCTCTATATTCTTGGGCATGGTGTAGGCAGGCACCATCCAGCCGCTCTGCTTGAGCTTGTCCTGCAGGTCGTAGAGTGTCCACTTGGCCTTCTGGGCATACTCCTCCTTCATGTACCAGATGAAGAGCGGGTTCACGATGTCCTTGCTATAGTTCTTGAAGGGCTCCATCTTGCCAATCTCGGTGTGCAGGTAGCGGGCAATGTCCATGGAGTTCTGCTGCACCTGACGGTAGCCCTCGAATCCGAGGCGGATGAACTGGTAGTATTGTCCCAGCACCTGTGCTCCGGGACGAGAGAAGTTGAGGCCCACCTGTGTGATGTCTGCACCGAGGTAGTTGACCGAGAACGACATCTTGCCTGGCAGGTACTTCTTGTCCTTCCACACCACCCATCCGAGGCCGGGGTATACGAGTCCGTACTTATGTCCCGAGGTGCTGATCGAGAGTACCCACTTGAGGCGGAAGTCCCACTTCTTCTCGGGCTGCAGGAAGGGGAGGATGAATCCGCCCGATGCAGCATCCACATGGATGGGGATGTCGTGACCTGTGCGGGTGTTGTACTCGTCGAGTGCGGCGTCGAGGGCCTCCACGTCGTCGTTCAGTCCTGTCCAGGTGACACCCTGTATGGGCACCACGCAGATGGTGTTCTCGTCACACATTGCGATCACCTGCTTGGGGTCGAGGGTAATCTGCTCCAGTGTGAGGGGCACGGTGCGCATCTCTATTTGCCATAGGTCGGCAAACTTCTCCCACACCACCTGATAGCCTGTGGAGATGATGAAGTTGGGCTTGTCGGTCGGTTTGCCCTGTGCCTGTCGGCGCTCCTTCCAGCGTAGCCATGCCGCCACGCCACCCAGCATGCAGGCCTCAGAGGAACCGATGGCCAGAGCGCCCGTCTTCCATTGCGCCTTCTCGGGCGAGTTCCACAGGTTGGCCATGATGTTGATGCACTTGGCACACATCACCGCTACGCGAGGATACTCCGTCTCGTCGATGTAGTTGAGCGCTATGGCCTCGTTCATCAGTCGTGTGGCGTAGGGGTCCATATAGGTGGTGACGAAGGTAGCGAGGTTGAGCCTGGGCTGCGTCTGTGCAAAGGTCTCGTCCTTCACCATCTGATAGGCGATGTCGGGGCGTGTGCCACGTTGGGGGATGCGGTCCGAGGGTGAAGGTTGTAGCATCTCCTTTGACCCGAAGACGTCGGTGTTGAAATCTGTTCGTTCCATATAGGTTGATTTAAGGGGTTAGGTTCATACAGTAACAACCTCTTCGCCTAGAATGTTTTGCACGATCGCGGGGCTGCAACGACGAAAAACGGGGCTTATTGTGTTAAAATCGGGCAAAAATATTGCACAATCGCAAAATTATGCTTTCCTTTGCGGTCGAAAACCTCTCTGCGCTGTTCGCAAAGGGGGTGAAAATAAAGAAAATAGTAACTCAAAACTGTATACGCCTATCGAAACACGCTTACGCTAAACAACAAAAGTAAGTAGTAATGGAAAACTTGAATATGCTCACCGACGACATGTTGGTGGCACGTTATTCGGAAGGTGACAATAAGGCGTTCGATGAGTTGCTTGCTCGCTATCAGAGCAAACTCTTCAACTATATTTTTTTCATTGTGCGTAGCCAGGAGTTGGCCGAAGATATCTTTCAGGAGACCTTCGTCAAGGCCATCACCACCATCCAGCAGGGTCGCTACACGCCCAGCGGCAAGTTTGGCTCGTGGCTCACACGCATCGCCCACAACATGATCGTCGACAGCTATCGTCAGGAGCGCAACGAGAACACCATCTCCAACGATGAG
Source organism: Bacteroidaceae bacterium (assembly GCA_017555875.1). Classification (GTDB taxonomy): domain Bacteria; phylum Bacteroidota; class Bacteroidia; order Bacteroidales; family Bacteroidaceae; genus UBA1189. The sequence continues at coordinate 4,021 of JAFZFN010000030.1, read as the reverse complement.
GTCGAGGTGGATCTCTTCAACGATGCCGACCTCTGCGACGACAACATCGAGACACAGATGGTCAATGAGCAGACCCTCACCGATGTGCGCCGCCTCATGGATGCCCTGCCCAGCAACCAGCGCGAGGTGGTCTACATGCGTTACTATCAGGACCTCAGCTTCAAGGAGATTGCCGAGATCACTGGCGTGAGCATCAACACCGCCCTGGGCCGCATGCGCTATGCCATCATGGGTATGCGCCGCATGGCCGAGGAGAAGCACATCGTCCTCGAGGTCTATTGATGCCTGCTGATGGCGCGTAGGGCGAATATTTTTCGCTCTTATATAATAAAAGGTGGCGCTGATGCGTTATCTATACAGAAGATAACAATACTATGCTGCCTATGAAGAAAACCATTACTTCACTTACGAACACCGAGTTTGCTGCGTTGGTTCGCAGCGCTGTGCGTCAGGAGAAGGCCCCAGAGCCCAAGCCCTCGACCTTGCGGTTCCTCAAGGACCTGGCACGCAACTATCGCGTCGTACCCCAGCTGCCCGACAATCTGCAGGGCTATGTGCTGAGCTGATGCCAATTAATTCGTCCGCGTGGCTTGCTTGGTAAGCAAGTTTTTTATACCTTTGCGCACAAACAATACTCATTCTTTTTACCGATATGAATCACTTGATAGCCCCCTCGCTCTTGTCGGCCGACTTTGGACATCTGGCACAAGACATTGAGATGATCAACCGTAGTGAGACCGACTGGCTCCATCTCGACATCATGGACGGAGTCTTCGTGCCCAACATCTCCTTCGGCTTCCCTGTACTGAAATATGTGGCAGAGCTCTGTCAGAAGCCCCTCGACGTGCACCTGATGATCGTGCAGCCCGAGAAGTTTATCCCCGAGGTGAAAGCCCTCGGCGCCATGATGATGAACGTACACTACGAGGCTTGCACCCATCTGCACCGCGTGGTGGGCGCCATCCACGATGCCGGCATGAAGGCAGGCGTCACGCTCAATCCCTCTACCCCCGTGTGCCTGTTGCGCGACATCATCTGCGATGTAGACATGGTATTGCTCATGTCGGTCAACCCCGGCTTTGGCGGACAGAAGTTCATCGAGCACACCATCGACAAGGTGCGTGAGCTTCGCCAGCTCATCGAGGAGAGCGGCTCCAAGGCATTGATACAGGTCGACGGAGGTGTCAACCTCGACACAGGCCGCCGCCTCGTAGAGGCTGGTGCCGACGTGTTGGTAGCAGGCAACAGTGTGTTCAAGGCTCCCGACCCCGTGGCGATGATCCATGAGCTGAAGAGCTTGTAAGACCTGCCCGCAAGAGTTTACCGGGAACTCAATACTCCTGACGATATGGCCGCAGCAATAGGTGACGTGATGCAACGATACCCATTGCTGCGGTTGCTCATTTTGTACATCGGTGGTATCTTCCTGGCCGATGCCCTCTATCCCCACCTCCCCTCACTCGTGTCGTATGCCGCGTGGGGCACGCTCACGCTACTCCTCGCACTGCTTGTGGCCATGGCGACAAGGCGCACCACCGCGTGTGGCCTCCTCGCCCTGCTGCTCTTCCTGTCGATGGGCATGTGGAGCTATGCATATCGACTCAGTGTAATCAACCATGCCTGGCCGTCTGGAGAGACGGTGGCCGAGGCCCGTGTGTTGTCGGAGCCGCGGGCCCGCAGGCGCAGCACGCTATGTGAGGTCGAGGTGTGTGCCGTGCGCGACTCTGTGGCGTGGCATAGGGTGGGGCGCAAGGTCTTTGCCTACATGGAGCCTTGTGCCGAGGCCGACTCCCTACTCCCAGGCGACATCATCTGCTTTCGTGGCAAGCTGCAGGCGCCGCGCAACTTCACCGATAGCCTCACCTTCGACTATGCCCGTTACGTCACCCTGCAGGGCGCCTCGGGCACGGTCTATCTGCCTCGCTCTCAGTGGCGCAGGGTGGGGCAGGGCCAGCTCACGCTCCGCGACCATATGCTGCGCCTCAGACAACGCGGCCTCCGTCAGTACCTCTCCTCCTCCTTCGAGGCCGATGTGCTGGGCGTGTTGTCGGCACTCACCTTGGGCGATAAGCAGGCGCTGAGCACCGAGCTCCGCGAGGCCTACAGCAATGCCGGTGTGGCCCATGTGTTGGCCCTCTCGGGCATGCATGTGGGAATTATCTATGTTTTGCTCAACTTTCTGCTTGGGCTCCTCCTCCGTAGGCGTGGCCTGCGATGGGTGCGCGAGCTGGTCATCATCGTCGTCTTGTGGAGCTTTGCCCTGATGGTGGGCCTATCGCCCTCGGTGGTGCGTGCCGTGGCCATGTGTACGCTCTATGCCTTGGCTCAGTGGCTCTCGGGCGATCGTTCCTCGGGGCTCCATGTGCTCATGCTCACTGCTTTTGTGATGTTGCTTGCCGACCCCTTCCTTCTGTTCGATGTGGGCTTCCAGCTCTCCTTTGCCGCCATGGCCTCCATCTTGTCGCTCATGCCCCGCTTCGAGCTGCTCATTCGGAGTCGTGCCATGCATCCCGTGCTGGCCTATCTTGTCAGCACCCTGTGTATGACGCTGGCGGCTCAGTTGGGCACCTTCCCGCTAGTGCTCTATCACTTCGGCACCTTCCCCACCTACTTCCTCGTCACCAACCTCCTCGTGCCTCTCATCCTGCCTGTGCTGATGTCGCTCATGCTCATGTGGTGGGGCTTGGCGCTCATGGGTTGCTCATGGACTCATCCGCTGGGCATGGTGATGCAATGGTTCGTCGAGCTCCTCAATGGCTGCCTCCTGCGTGTGGGGCAGTGGCCCGGTGCGGTGCTGCGCGTCAGTGACTATGGTGTGACGTCGCTCCTGATGACCTATCTCGTCCTGCTCCTTGTAGTCCTGCTTGTGGCTAGGAGGTGGAATCTGTTTAGGGTTTAGGGGTGAGTGCTGAGGGCGCTTAAGGGCTTTAGGGTCTTTAATGTCCTTAATGTCCTTAATGTCTTTAAGGAGTCGATACTCCCGCGGAAAAACTATCGGCCTTTATCTCCCTTTAACTCCAAAAATTAATTCCTCTTCTTCGTCGACACCGCCAGGAGCACACCCAGCACGATGCCCAGCAAGGCCGCGAAGAGCACGCGCTGCTCGGCAGGGAGCAGGAAGGTGATCGTGTGGGCAGGGTACCAGAAGAGTGGGATGGTCTTCTTGAACACAAATCCCCACTGTGCCTGCCAGTTGATCGAGGCAAAGCGCTCAGCCATGGGGATGGGCGTGATGAGTGCCTTGAGCTTACCGCCATGTGCCGCGATGTGGGCATCGGTGATCTTGTGCAGTGTCATGAACACGGGGGCAAAGATCGTGTTCATCGCCACCGACACGGCCAGCGCCACCCATAGCTTGTGCATCGAGAAGCCCTCGGCCGTGAAGCTCTGCACCGCATCGCTCATGCCCATGTACTCCATGAAGAGTGGCGTGCCCTTGGAGAAGATAATCATGGCCATGTTGATGCCCATGCCCAGGAATCCCCACACCACCATGCGGGGCAGCATGCCGAACGCAGGCGGCAGGTAGCGCCCTGTCGAGATGCGCGAACCCAGCATCTCGCCCATCGTAGAGAGGATGCCAAACTTGATGAAGCTCATCACCATTCCGTGAGCCGCATTGAACGAGGTGTACCACGCATAAATCGGTGCGAACAGCACGAAGGGGAGGAACAGGGCCGCCAGGGCCAGTGCAAAGTAAAGGTCAGTACGTTTCATCTTCCTATTCTTATTATCATATATTGTCACAAAAGTATGAGTTGGCAAAGATAGTGCAAATGGGCGAATATCACTCACTTTTTTCTTCAAAAAATACTGCGAGGTGCATGGCAGAGCACACGAGCAAGCCCACGAATCATACTCAGTTACTCAGTTACTCAGTTAATCAAAAAGAAAATATAGAAAGAAAAGCAACGTAGCTAAAAACCATGAACACGAAATTATAGATTAATAATATTAATACTATATATATTATTAATTATATATATTAACTATTATATATGTATATATATATTATTATTAT
>JAFZFN010000029.1 GCA_017555875.1 Bacteroidaceae bacterium | reverse complement strand
CAGTACCCTCGGGGAGGTGAATCTCACCTGTACAGTCCATTGTACGGAGGTAGAACTGAGGACGATACTTGTTACCGAACGGAGTGTGACGACCACCTTCCTCTTTCTTCAATACGTAGATTGAAGCCTTGAACTTAGAGTGGGGCTTGATTACACCGGGGTGTGTGATAACCATACCGCGCTTGATCTCGTTCTTGTCGATACCGCGGAGCAACAAACCTACGTTGTCACCAGCTTCACCCTGATCGAGGAGCTTACGGAACATCTCAACACCAGTAACAGTTGAGTTCTTATCCTCACCAAGACCGAGAATCTGAACAGCATCACCTACCTTGATAACACCAGTCTCGATACGACCTGTAGCAACAGTACCACGACCTGTGATTGAGAACACGTCCTCAACGGGCATCAAGAAGGGCTTATCCTTATCGCGGGGAGGCTCCTGGATCCAGTTGTCACAAGCTTCCATCAACTCCATTACCTTGTCTTCCCACTGAGCAACGCCGTTCAACGCGCCGAGAGCAGAACCACGGATGATAGGAGTATCCTCTTCGAAGTCGTAAGAGGTGAGGAGCTCAACCATCTCCATCTCAACGAGCTCGAGCATTTCAGCATCGTCAACCATATCGCACTTGTTCAAGAACACAACGAGACGGGGAACGTTTACCTGACGAGCGAGAAGGATGTGCTCACGAGTCTGAGGCATAGGACCGTCAGTAGCAGCACATACGATGATAGCACCGTCCATCTGAGCAGCACCAGTTACCATGTTCTTAACGTAGTCGGCGTGACCCGGACAGTCTACGTGTGCATAGTGACGGTTAGCTGTTTCGTACTCAACGTGAGCAGTGTTAATAGTGATACCACGCTCTTTCTCCTCGGGAGCATTGTCGATTGAATCGAAATCGCGCTTCTCAGAAAGACCACGGCTAGCCAATACAGTTGTGATGGCAGCAGTAAGAGTAGTCTTACCATGGTCAACGTGACCGATAGTACCGATGTTTACATGCGGTTTTGAACGTTCAAATTTTTCTTTTGCCATAGCTTTTATAACTTAAGTATTTATTAATAAATGTATTTCTACTTTATAATTATATACAAAAAAAAGAGCTGTTAGCGGGAGTTGAACCCGCGACCTCTTCCTTACCAAGGAAGTGCTCTACCACTGAGCTATAACAGCAACATCAAAAGAGCGGAAGACGGGGCTCAAACCCGCGACCCTCAGCTTGGAAGGCTAATGCTCTATCAACTGAGCTACTTCCGCATCTTTCTGAGTGTGGGCAAAGATGGATTCGAACCACCGAAGTCGAAAGACAGCAGATTTACAGTCTGCCCCATTTGGCCACTCTGGAATTTGCCCGATTCAATAATTTAAAGATCACTTTCTTTTGAGCCTCTTGTCGGATTCGAACCAACGACCCCGAGATTACAAATCACGTGCTCTGGCCAACTGAGCTAAAGAGGCGGTTTTAAGCAGCCGTCCAGCGAACGGGGCTGAAAACGGCTGCAAAATTAAGCATTTATTTCAAACCTGCAAAAGGTTTCAGCTTTTTTTTTACATTCCGCGCAATTTTTCTTTATATTTCTCGAGTTGGATGCGCAAAGCGTCGACACATTGGTCCACACTCTCCTCAAATGTGTCACATACTTTCGATGCGAAGAGGTTCTCATTTTTCACCAGCACCTTCACGTCGGCCTGCTTATTCATAGCCGTTTCAGGCTTCACTACCTTGAGGGTCACCTCCACTGTATCTATTTCGTCGAAGTATTTCTCCAACTTTGCAGTCTTCTTTTCAATAAACGCTTGCAATTGCTCACTTGCATCGAAATGGATGCTCTGGATGTTAGTTTTCATACTTACCTCCTTTTTTGTTATGGGTTAATACTGGCCCTTGGATGGGCTTGTTGATATGCTTTTTTCAGTTCTTCAAACGTCGTGTGTGTATAAATCTGTGTCGTGCTCACGCTCTCGTGCCCCATCAGTTCCTTCACCGCCTCCAGCTCTGCATCATTATTCAGCATCGCCGTCGCGAAGGTGTGACGCAACACATGAGGGCTACGTTTCTTCAGTGTCACCACCTGCGAGAGGTTCTTACGCACCAAGCGATACACCCAGCCCGAGTAGACACGATTGCCTTTATCGGTCACAAAGAGAGGAGAAGGTCCATCGCCACCCCTTAACTCCATATACCTTTTCAGACTATCGGCCAATCCCTGCCCGATGGGTACGATACGCTGTTTGTTACGCTTACCCGTCACCTTTATTGCCATGCGCCCAAAATCCACGTCTGCATCGTTGAGCCCAACGAGTTCAGAGAGACGAATACCTGTCTCATAGAAGAGTTGCAAGATGACATGTTCACGCGCCTCTTGCCACGATTCGCCCTGCGCAGTAGCAGAGAGCAAACGTTCCATATCCTCCTCTCTCACAAACTGAGGCAGCGGTTTCGTTTTTTTAGGTCCACTCACATTCTGCAGGGGCGACACCTTTATCACCTCTTTTTTCAATAAGTACTTATAGAACGTACGCAATGAACTCAGCTTACGATTCACCGAGGTAGCCTTCATGCCCGAGGCCATAAGACTCATCGCCCACCCTCTCACCAGGTCGGCATCAGCATCTTTCAGTTCAAGTCCCTTCTCGGTATTCCCAAGGTATGCCTCGAACGCCTTCAAGTCGTTCTCATAGCCCGCCACCGTGTGAGGCGAATAGGCCCGTTCAAGGTTCAGATAGTCTAAGAATCCCGCTATCATAGGCACACCTTATTATATATATAGATACATTCGAAAGCGAAGAATGTTTTCTCAATCAACAATTCCATCAACTTTCATGGGCGAATATAGTCATATTTCTCGATATCGCAAAGAAAAACGTCGAAATTCAATCATTCCTTTACCATCTTTTAACACAATAGGGGCAATTCTTACGAATCACCCCTACCTCAAACAATACGACTTCACCTACAGTCGAGCGTTGCCGTCATGCGACCTTCTCCTCCAGCAATGCAATCTGCCATACCTCTTTGATGTCGGTCACATAGTGGAAGGTAAGTCCGGTAAGATACATCTCCGGGATCTCCTCAATGTTACGCCTATTCTCTTCACAGAGGATGATTTCCGTTATGCCCGCACGTTTAGCTGCAAGGATCTTCTCCTTGATACCTCCCACAGGGAGTACCTTACCACGCAGACTTATCTCTCCTGTCATGGCAAGGTTAGCCTTCACCTTACGGCGTGTGAGCGCCGAGGCAAGCGACGTAGCCATGGTGATACCAGCAGACGGACCATCCTTGGGCACCGCACCTTCGGGCACGTGGATATGGATGTTGTAGTTGTCAAACATCTCATAGTCTATATTGAGCCACTCTGCATGCGCCTTGATATACTCGAGGGCCAGCATGGCCGATTCCTTCATCACATCACCGAGATTACCTGTGAGTGTGAGCTTACTACCCTTGCCACGACTCAAGCTAGTCTCCACAAAGAGGATTTCACCCCCCACTGCAGTCCACGCCAATCCCGTCACCACACCGGCATATTCATTCCCTTGGTATCGGTCACGCGAGAACTCCTGCACACCGAGCAGCTCACGCAAGTCGGCAGGCTTCACATTGGTATGGCTATAATACCCCTTGGTAGCATAGCTACATGCCAAGCGACGGAAGATCTTACCGATCTTCTTATCCAGCTCACGCACTCCCGACTCTCGGGTGTAGTTTTCTATCACCGCCTCGATAGCCTTCTTGTCTATCTTGATCTGACGCTTCTTGATGCCATTCGCCTCCTCCTGCTTGGGCACGAGGTGTTTGCGGGCAATTTCGATTTTCTCCTCTGTGATGTATCCGCTCACCTCGATGAGTTCCATACGATCGAGCAGCGGTGCGGGGATGTTGGCTATATTATTAGCCGTAGCGATAAACATCACGTTCGAGAGATCATAGTCCACATCGAGGAAGTTATCGTGGAAGGCATTGTTCTGCTCAGGGTCGAGCACCTCGAGGAGTGCCGACGAGGGGTCACCATTGTGGTTAGCCTGCGACACCTTGTCTATCTCGTCAAGGATAAATACGGGATTCGACGAACCCGCCTTGGCCAGACTCTTAATGATACGTCCAGGCATAGCCCCTATATAGGTACGGCGATGTCCACGAATCTCCGCTTCGTCGTGCAAGCCACCGAGCGACACACGCACATACTGACGCTTCAGCGCTTTGGCGATAGAGCGCCCTAGCGAGGTCTTACCCACTCCGGGAGGGCCATAGAGACAGAGAATGGGCGACTTGAGGTCACCACGCATCTTGAGCACAGCGAGATGTTCGAGGATGCGCTCCTTCACCTTCTCCAGCCCGTAGTGGTCACGATCGAGCACACGACGAGCATTCTGCATGTCAAGGTTATCGGTCGTATACTCGCCCCACGGGAGCGAGAGCATCACCTGCAGATAGTTGAGCTGCACATTATAGTCAGGCGACTGAGGATTGATACGTTCCAGTTTCATCAACTCCTTCGAGAAGGATTCGGCCACCTCCATAGGCCAATTCTTCATCATCGCCTTTTGTCGCAGGTCGGCGATATCCTGATCCTGCGCACTACCACCCAGCTCATCCTGGATATTCTTCAACTGTTGCTGGAGGAAGTATTCACGTTGCTGCTGGTCAATATCCTCCTTTGCACGCATCTGAATAGCCGCTTTGAGGTCGGCCAATTGCACTTCTCGGTTGAGGATCGAGAGCAGATGGGTAGCACGCTCCTGCAGCGAGTCCTCCTGCAGCAGCTGCATCTTCTCCTTGATATCGAAAGGGAGGTTCGAGCACACAAAGTTGACAAGAAACATACCATTACTGATGTTCTTGATGGCAAAGGCCGCATCGGGCTGCATCTCCTCAGAGGCTTTGATGTATCGTGCAGCAAGGTCCTTGCAGCTATCCACCGTAGCCTTGAACTCCCGGCTATTGCGACGAGGCAACTGCTCCGTGAGCGCATCCACCTCACCCATCAGGTAGGGACGTGTGGAGACGATGTTGGCCAAGTGGAGACGCTGCATACCCTGCAGGATGACCGTAGTTGTCTGGTCGGGCATCTCGAAGATGCGCACCACGCGGGCTGCCGTACCTATCTCATAGAGATCCTTCTGCTGGGGCGACTCTGTCTCCGACGAGCGCTGACAAAACACACCCAGCGGCTTCTCCTGCTTGAATGCATCCTTGATCAGGCGCAGCGAGCTCTTGCGTCCCACCGACACAGGCAACACGATGCCTGGGAACAACACCATATTGCGCAACGGCAAGATAGGCATCACCGTATCGAGGGGTTGCTCAAAGAGAGTCTCCTCATTGCCATCAAAGTCGGCAATGAGAGAGATTGAATGTTCGGTCTCTACCGGCTCGACCGAATCGAAATATAGTTTGCTTTTGATCATAAATTCTATTTACTATTTACAAATTTACTATTTACAATTTATTTACCATTTAGTTATTTTACTATTTACCAAGACGATAATGAGCAAAATAACAACATCATAAATCAACCAACAAATAGTAAATCGCAAATCGTCAAATTGTAAACAATCATAGTTTTCTCACACATTGCTTAAACTGCTCACCGCGGTCCTCGTAGCTCTTAAAGAGGTCGAAGCTGGCGCAGCAGGGGCTGAGCAGCACCGTTTCGCCCTTCTGTGCCATGCGGTAGGCTGCATCCACGGCATCCTGCATGCTCTGCACGTCGGCCACGGGAAGCCCGAAGGGATCGAAGAAGTCGTGCAGTTTCTCGTTGTGAAGGCCCATATAGATGAGTCCCACACACTTCTCGCGCACGAGGTCAGCAATCTCGGTGTAGTCGTTACCCTTGTCCTTGCCGCCAAGGATGAGGATGGTCTTCTGCGTCATGCTCTGCAGGGCATACCAGCAGCTGTTGACGTTCGTAGCCTTCGAGTCGTTGATGTAGTCGACCCCACGCACACGAGCCACATACTCCAGACGGTGCTCCACCCCCTTGAAGGTAGCCAGCGCCTTGCGGATAACCTCCTTCTCGATACCCGAGAGCGAGGCCGAGATACCCGCCGCCATCGAGTTGTACAGGTTGTGCTTACCCGTGAGAGCCAGCTCCTCCTGCTCCATGTTGAAGGCATAGGGTGCGGTAAAGTAGAGTTCGTCGGCATCGGTATAGGCCGTCACGCCCTCGCGTTTCTCCTCGGCAAAGGGATATAGCTTGGCGTGTATGCCATGCTTCGACAGCTCGCGCTGGATGATGGGGTCATCGTTCCAGAAGACGAAGGCATCCTCGTCGGTCTGGTTCTGCAAGATACGGAACTTGGCGTCCACATACTCCTGCATGTTGTGGTTGTAGCGGTCCAAGTGGTCGGGCGTGATGTTGAGCAAGATGGCAATGTTCGCACGAAACTCATACATGTTGTCGAGCTGGAAACTACTGAGCTCGATGACATACCAATCGTAGTCACACGTAGCCACCTGATAGGCCAAGCTCTGACCGATGTTGCCCGCGAGTCCTACGTTGAGACCTGCGCTCTTGAAGATATGGTAGATGAGCGAGGTCGTGGTGGTCTTACCATTACTACCCGTGATACACACCATCTTGGCATCGGTGTAGCGTCCGGCAAACTCAATCTCCGAGATTACAGGGATTCCCTTCTCCGCAATCTTACGCATCATGGGCGCCTCGGCTGGTATGCCCGGGCTCTTGATCACCTCGTCGGCATTGAGGATGAGTGCCTCGGTGTGCTGCCCGTCCTCCCATGCGATGTGATGCTCCTCGAGCATCTGTCGGTAATGGTCCTTGATCTTCGCCATGTCGGAGAGGAACACGTCGAAGCCCTCCTTCTGTGCCAAGATAGCGGCACCCACACCGCTCTCGCCTCCACCTAATATTACGATTCGCTTCATGTTATCTAATCTTCAATGTTATTATCGTTACAGCTGCCAAGATGATAGTCACGATCCAGAAGCGCACCGTGATCTTTGCCTCATGGAGCAACGCATCGGGGCGAGCCACCTTGACCGTGCAGCCGGGGTCCATCTTCTGCACCTGCGCCACCGACGTACGGAAATGGTCGTGGATGGGGGTGCGCTTGAAGAAGCGTTGCTTCACTCCCTTCCTCTTGCCCCACTTGTAGTAGAATCGCTGGATGATGACCGAGAGGCTCTCCACGAAGAACACGCCACAAAGGATGGGGATGAGCAGCTCCTTGCGGATGATGATGGCGCTCACTGCTATGATGCCACCGATGGTGAGGCTACCCGTGTCGCCCATGAAGACCTGGGCGGGGAAGGCGTTGTACCAGAGGAAACCGATGAGCGCACCCACGAAAGCACAGAGGTAGACCACCAGCTCCTCGGAGCCGGGGATATACATTATATTAAGGTATCCTGCCATGGAGATATGACTCGACACATAGGCCAGCACCCCGAGCACGACACCGATGATGGCCGAGTTGCCCGCCGTCATGCCATCCATGCCATCGTTGAGGTTGGCACCGTTTGACACGGCCGTCACCACGAAGATGGTCATGAAGACAAACAACACCCATCCACCCAGCTGCTTATACTCGCCTAGCCAGTTGAAGGCATTGGCATAGTCGAGGTTGTTGTTCTTGACGAAGGGGATGGTGGTCTTGGTGGACTTGATAGCCTCGCTCTTGTGCACCACTTCAGTCGTGTGTCCCTCGCCCTGCTTCATCTCCACATTCTCACGGATGACCGCCTGGTCGCTCAGGTAGAGCGTGAGACCCACGATGATGCCGAGACCCACCTGACCGATGATCTTAAACTTACCATGCAGCCCCTCCTTGTCGCGCTTAAACACCTTGATGTAGTCATCGGCAAAGCCCAGGGCCCCGAGCCACACCGTGGTGATGAGCATGAGTATCATGTACACGTTGTCGAGCCGTCCGAGCAGCAGACAGGGGATGAGTATCGCCGCCAGGATGATGACACCGCCCATCGTGGGAGTGCCTATCTTCTGCACGCCGAAGGGATCGATGCTCGCGTCGCGCTGCGTCTCGGTGATCTGCTGTGCCCTAAGCATATTGATAAAGTACTTACCAAACACGGTCGACACGAGCAGAGCGATGAGCACGGCCAGCAACGAGCGAAACGAGATGTAGGTAAACATTCCCGCTCCGGGCATATTCAGTTGGTTCAGATAATCAAACAGGTAGTATAGCATATCAACGTGATCTTATGAGTTTGTTATTCCTAATATTCCAAATAAGCTACAAAAGTAGTGCAAGCCGAGCGAAATGCCAAATTTATTTGCTTTTTATGAAGATAATATAGCGGCAGTCAAATCTGTAGACCCCCTCCCCCTACGGGGACTCCCCCTTGAAGAGGGGAGAGTGCAGGACAGTGCAATGGCCGGGAGGGGGATCCATAAACGGAGGCTAAAAAGTGTCTATTATCTGTCTATCGCCCAAACAAAAATGAGTGACAACCCAGTATAGATCTGTTAGTTATCACTCATTTTGTCGGAAAGAGGCGACTCGAACGCCCGACCCCTACGTCCCGAACGTAGTGCGCTACCAACTGCGCTACTTTCCGATGCAGGCAGAGGCGCTAGTCCTCTGCCCTTTATCCTGTGGAGATCCTATTGGATTACTCCTCGTTCTGACGAAGGCTCTGAACGTATACGGCACGCTCCATCTTGAGGCGCTTCACTTCAGAGGGCTTGTTGAACTGCTGACGACGACGGAGCTCCTTCACTACGCCAGTCTTCTCAAATTTTCTCTTAAATTTCTTGAGGGCTCTTTCTATGTTCTCGCCCTCTTTTACGGGTACTACGATCATTTTGTTTAATTAGTTATATAGTTATTACTCTTATTCTACGTTGTTTACGTGCTCACGGCACGTGGTTTCTGGGGTTATACTTTTCGGTATATTTCTGTTGATTTTACCTCCTTTACACTTTTAGCGGCTGCAAAGATAGTGCAAACCGAGCGAAAAAACAAATTTATTTGATTTTTTCCGAGGTGCCGCCTATCTTCAAGCTGCGAAGCAGATTAAAATTAGTGCAAGTTGAGCGAAAAAAACAAATTTTCATGAATATATATCCAGAGGCATTCGTCACGAATTTTTTATTTTTAACCACAGATTACACAGATTACACGGATTTGCGGCTTGCGTGCCATGAAACGAGTAGCGAGGACGCTTATGCATCCTCGCTACTGTATGTATGGGCATTGCCTCGGTGAGGCTACCCTATGGGGTTACGTGTCAGATTAGTTCCAGAGGTTGCCCCATGTGCCGCGGCGATCTCCAGCATGCTGGTCACCCTCTGTGTCAACCTCGCCGTTATTAAATTCAAGATTAGGACTTCCAGCCATCATCTCTACGGTCTCGATGTTCATTACCTCCATCTCGGGAGTCATATATGTTTTCTTCATAAGTTGTTCTTTTTATTAAAGGTTATTAGGGGATATTAGAGGAGTTAAGGGATGCTGGAACCCAGCAGGGTGGGCTATGCAGCCCTTAACTCTAATATTTTTGCTGTGCTTTAGAATTCAGAATTCAAAATTCAGAATTATTTAACCACCTTCTTGCCGTTAACGATGTAGACACCCTTCTCCATCTTCTCTACGCGACGGCCTGCGAGGTCGTAGATTACTACCTCACCGTTATTGATGAGCTGGTCGATGCCAGTAGCATCCTCATCCTCACCACCGCGGCTGAGTACGAACATAGCAGGAGCAGCACCCTCAGCTACAGGAGCGGGGAGGTAAGCTTTGTTAGCGTTGTTGAGGAAGTGTGTACCGCCCTCTTCAACCTTTTCGCCAGCCTCTGTTCTGTTCAATTTAGCCTTGTAGAGACCTACTGTCTCACCACCGTTGGTTGCCAATACATAAGCAGAGCCTGCAACGTAGGTATTTACAAAAGAACCCTTGAGCATGTTTGCAGTCCAGTCAGACTCAGCAGTTGTGAACTTCAATGTAGCTACACCATCACCTGCGAGGATAGCACCCTGACCTGCGGGGATGTCAGCCTTTTCAGTCAAGATAGCAGCAGTAGCGGTTGTGCTAGTCACTGCGTATGCCTGAGCACCCTCAACCTCTACGTCGAAAGGCAAGCAGATAGAAGCAAAGTCGTTGATAGAGATTTCGAGTTCGGTCACGGGGATGAGGTACCAAGTCTCGTTGGTCTCACCAGCCCAGTAGTTGATAGCACCGCTACCTTCTGTTCTCATCACGTTGCCATTACCATCCTTAACGGTAAACTTAGCCACTCCCTTGTCCTCGAAGACAAACTTATAACCATTTTCATAATCAGCAGCTATTGAAGAAGCCTTACCGCCATTTGTGCTAGCATTGGCCAGCTGAGCATACTTGCCCAAGTTGCAAGCCTGAAGCTTGTAGCCATCCTCACCTTCGACTGCCTCGAAGCTCCACATGTGCTTAGCACCGGGGGTTTCTGTTGCTACAGCCATGAAATCGCTATTATTATTACCATATGAAGCATACCAGCTAGCGTTGTTACCAACACCTGTAGCCTTGATAAAATAGTAACCAGCAGTGAGAGCAACCTTCTCTGCATTTGCGATATACTCCTCTACTGCGTCCTCTGTAGCCTGAGAGGGAGCGGCGAGATATGCCTCAATCAGAGTCTGCAACTCATCGGTATCCTTTATGCTACCAACGATACCCTCTACATTAAACCACTCACTCCATGCAGCAACAGCCTTCTCAATCTCAGCAGATACAGAAATCAAGCATGAAACAGAGCCAAGGTCTCTATCCCACCAGCCTTTCAACTTGCCACCCTGCAAGTTTGCATAGTTGACTTCATAGCTATTCACTTTCTCTCTATACTTGAAAGCCAAACGATTGTCATTTGCACCAAATGCCTCTGTAGCAACCTCGATATCCCATGTTGTCTCGTTGCCATCTACCAACACTGCAGGCTCTGCATTGCTCAAAGAGAACGAAGCGGCAACAGCCTTGTTGTGGATTTTGAAACCATCAACCACATTACCAGTGAAGCACCACAAGTGATCGGCATTGTAGATGTCAAAAGCCTGAGACTTTACAGACACGTTTGCAGTTGCATCGGCAGCATCGTAGAGCCAAATATTATTACCTTCTCTATGCTTAATCACATACCACTCTGTATTTGCAGCGAACTGTCCGTCTGTGATGGTAGCAGTCTTGAAGGGAAGGTTCTCCTCAATCTCAACAACCACCTCAGCAGCACCGTCAACAACGAATGAATATACACCCTCAACAGCCTCCAAAGCCTCACCGTTCACGGTGCAAGAACCTACTACAGTAAAGTCATAAGGAGATACAACGGTGTACTTTTCACCCTGCTCAGCGTATCCATTGATGGTCTTAGACTCCAATGTCTCGCCATTAAACTTAAAGACTACAGACAAGGGACGGACATTAGACGCAACCCACAGGGTAGCTTCTGCATCAGTATACCAACCAACAACATTTTCCCAACTTTCATGTCCATATTGATCGTTACCACCACCTACAGGTTTGAATACTGCATAAACTTCGCTCTTGTTCTCCCACACAAACTCTGCTGCACCTTCTTCACCTGCAGCAATTGTCATTGTTGGAGTTGACTGCGTAATATTACCTAGGAATCTGCCTGTTTCGCAGTTTTTCAATTTAACGCCATTCTCGCCAGCCACAACCTCCCAAAGAGCATTGAGACCCTTTGTGTTAGTTACGACTTTCGCCTGTTCTCCATTATCTGTCATGAACTTTTGTCTTGCCTTATTCTTGAGCATAATGAAATCACCAGCAGCAGGAGCGCCAGATTTGCCTGCGGTATTCAAAGCAGCCTGAACAGACTCAACAGTTGCCTTAGCATTCAAAGCGGTCAAGAAATCAGTAGGAGTAGCCACACCCTGCAAAGTAGCCTTAGCCTCTGCAACTGCAGCATTAGGATAGGTGTAGTAGCTTGCCTCAGCATAGGTATCGAGCTTAGAAGCGAGCCCCATAGCAGTAGTCGCCAACGAAATCATCTCGGCCTCAGAGGTTACTACGAAAGCAGAACCCGGGTCTCCAGCAGCACTTCCATCGTCCCAAATCTGCAGCTTGCTTCCATAGTCGTGGAAATACTTGTTACCCTCATTACCAACACGGAGGAGGAAGCCACCGTTACCCTTGGTGATGTTCCAAGTGGTAGCACCCTCAAGCATTACTCCATTGTTACCATCAAGACCAAGAGTCTTGCCTGTACCAGCAGCCTTGTTGAGCACCTGAATGCCATCGAAGGGATTACCTACAAATGCCCACAAAGCGTCCTCGGTAGTGGGAGTAGTGGTGGTATTTGCGTAAGGAGCAGACTCGCTTCTTACAACATACTTCTTATTATTTGAACGAATTTGCAAAACATACCATGTGGCAGTCTCGTAATCGGTAGAAACCTCGAAGGGGAAGTTAGTTGCCAACTCAACAGTAACAGTAGCAGCAGCCTCAGGCACAGTAATGATGCAAGCACCATCGGTAACGGTCTGCTCTTCCTCGCCAATTTTGCAAGATACAATCTTGGTGTAGTCGAAGGCAGGAATAGTGTATTCTGCGCCAGGAGTCTTCTCTACAGCCGACTCAGACACGTTGTTCCCATTGAATTTATAGGTAATGGTCAATGTTACATCTGCCTTAAACTCATCTGCAGGAACCTCTTCCAATACCCAACTGGCAGCAGCACTTTCACCAGCATCGCAGAAAGGATACCATGTTCCACCTACATTCTGAGACTTCCACCATTGATTTCCATTATTCATGTTCTTAATCTTGTAAGTGTCGCCATTTGATACAAACTGAACTTCTGCCTGATTGGCATTATTGTTATATGCATCAACGTTCCAACCACCCTGAACAATATAGTAGCCAGATTTAGACTTCAAATTGTAAACATTCTCGATGTCAGTTGCTTCCAAAGTCCAAACTTGGTCAGCATTGATAAGAGCCTTTTCAAGCAAGGGTACTGAGCCATGGCTACCTTCAGAACCTTGTCCATTGTAGCCTTGAATGGTCAAGTACAGTTTTCGATTTGCCTCCTTGATTCGGTACTCCTTACCGACTTCAGGCTGCGCCTGCATCACTCCCACACACGCGAGGAGCGATGCAAAAAGCATTGTATTTTTTTTTCTCATAAATGATTAATTAATAAAATTGGTAATAAAAAAATAATAAATTTGATTCCTATTTGATTCCTTCTTTGATTCCTTTTCCGCCTACATCTTTACGTCTTTTCACAGCATTGGTTCGCATTATAACATATTATAACACAAACATTTACATCATCAGCACATGCATCTCACCTTGCGGGGAGAGCAATTTTCGGGCGCAAAGGTACTAATTGTTTGGCACTTACGCAACGGTTCGGGTGATTTTTTTATGTAACGGAATCGACGTTTACTCGCGAGTCCTCGCTACGCGATAGTGTCATCGGCTTTTCCACCTGCCACCGTCCGCCAACATGGGTCAACACGCTGACTATCTACTGCCTAATGGCGGACACTGCGTACGATTTCACCTGTCAGTCGGTGTCCGCGCAGAGAGCGTAGAGTCTGCATAGCTAACGCTCGCAGCCCTCATCCGGAGGCACATACAAGCGAAGCGATGTATGCTTTGCCTGCAAAGTTATTTGCCGATGGGCAACGGCAGCGCTGCTGTTGCCTATCGGCAACGTGGTTGATGCGCTTCGGCAGCGTTGCCGATAGGCTTCGGCAAATAGGAAGTGTATATTCAACATGGGAGGCACGCTTCATTGACGTATATAGGATTGGGCCGCTGGATATTTATTCATAAAAAATCGCTTTCTTTTTTCTTTTGGACATGAATGTCCATGAATTACCCGCGAATCAGCCATGAATTTGTTTACGCACACGAATTTGCTGACGCGATGCGAGGAAATACCATCTGTGGGTAATCACTTTTTTGGCTAACTGGAAGGTGGAATCACATTTTTTGTATAAGTTTGTAGCGTAAAGTAGGAATGAACCTAAAAAGACAGATATACCATGTATGACATTGCAATCATCGGCGGCGGCCCAGGCGGATACGTCGCAGCGGAGAAGGCCGGGAAGAAGGGCCTGAAGACAATCCTCTTCGAGAAGAAGGACCTCGGTGGCGTGTGCCTCAATGAGGGGTGCATACCCACGAAGACGTTGCTCTATAGCGCCAAGCTGTATGACCAGGCCCGCAAGAGCGAGAAGTATGGCGTGAGCGTCGAGGGGGTGGTGCTGGACTATAAGAAGATGACCGACCGCAAGACAAAGGTGATACGCAAGCTCGTGGCGGGCATCGGCCTGCGCATGAAGGGGGCCGGCGTGGAGGTGGTCAAGGGCGAGGCCCGCATCGAGGGGCGCTCGGCCGAGGGACTCATACGCATCGCCTCGGGCGAGGCGACCTATGAGGCGAAGAACCTGCTCGTCTGCACGGGCTCGGAGACCTTCGTGCCGCCCATACCGGGGCTGGAGGCCAGCGACCCCGACGTCGTGGTGACCAACCGCGAGCTGCTGGCGCTGAAGGAGGCCCCGACGAGCCTCATCATCATCGGTGGCGGCGTGATAGGCATGGAGTTTGCCTCCTTATATAATAGTATAGGATGTGAGGTACACGTAGTGGAGATGATGCCCGAGATACTGGGCGCGATGGATGGCGAGGGGAGCGCCATGCTGCGCGGCCAGTATGCAAAGAGGGGAGTACACTTCCACCTCTCGTGCCGCGTGACCCGCGTGGAGGGCCATGCGGTGACCTTCACCGACAGCGATGGCGCGGAGCACACGCTGGAGGCCGACAAGATATTGCTCAGCGTGGGTCGCCGAGCGGTGACGCAGGGCTTCGGGCTGGAGACGCTGGACGTGGAGCTGGAGCGCGGAGCCATCAAGACGGACCTGAAGATGCGCACCAACGTGGAGGGTGTGTATGCCGCAGGCGACGTGACAGGCTTCTCGATGCTGGCCCACACGGCAAGCCGCGAGGCCGAGGTGGTCATCAACAACCTGTGCGGACAGGATGATGTCATGAGCTACGACGCCATACCGGGCATCGTGTACACCAACCCCGAGGTGGCTGGAGTGGGACTCACCGAGGAGCAGGCCGCCAAGAAGGGCATCGAGCACACCTGCCTGAAGCTGCCCATGGCCTACTCGGGACGCTTCGTGGCCGAGAACGAGGGCGGCGAGGGGCTCTGCAAGATCGTCGTGGACAAGGCCTCAGGCCGCGTGCTGGGCGTACACATGCTGGGCAACCCGTGTAGCGAGATCATCGGCAGCGCATGCATCGCCATCGAGCAGGGCATGACGGCCGAGGAGCTGGAGCGCATCGTGCTACCCCACCCCACGGTGACGGAAATCATCAAGGAGTGTCTGGGGTGATCAAACACAACGAGTTCGCGTCATGCTATACAAGTCACTACACTCCCTGGGCAACTACCTGCTGCTGATGCGCCGCACCTTCACTCGGCCACAGCGGGGGCGCATCTTCTGGCAACAGTTTGTGCGCGAGTTTTACCAGCTGGGCTTCAACTCGCTGTTCATCGTCATCCTGATGTCGTTCTTCATCGGTGCGCTGCTGTGTGTGCAGATCAAGATCAACATATGGTCGCCCTGGATGCCGCGCTTCACCATCGGCTATGCCATGAGGGAGGTGATCCTGCTCGAGTTTGCATCGAGCATCATCTGCATCATCCTCGCCGGCAAGGTGGGGTCGAACATTGCCTCGGAGATAGGCACCATGAGGGTGACGCAGCAGATCGATGCGCTGGACGTGATGGGCGTGAACTCGGCCAACTACATCCTGCTGCCCAAGATCGTGGCTATGGTGAGCGCCATACCGCTGCTCGTGACCTTCAGCATCGCGGCAGGATTCGTCGGGGCGTACGTGGTGTGCTGGGCAGGCGGGTTCCTATCGATGAGCGACCTCACCTATGGATTGCAGTACAGCTACGACAACTGGCACCTGTGGTCGGGCTACGTCAAGGCCCTGGTGTTTGCCTTCATCATCGCCAGCGTGAGCGGCTACTTCGGCTACACGGTGCAGGGCGGCAGCATCGAGGTGGGACGGGCCGGCACCAACGCGGTGGTGGTGAGCAGCGTGCTGATACTCTTCACCGACCTATTACTAACCAACCTGCTCATGACATGATCACGATCACCGACATACACAAGCACTTTGACCGCCAGGAGGTGCTGCACGGCATCGGCGCCTCCTTCGATGCGGGCAAGACGAACCTCATCATCGGACGCAGCGGCTCGGGCAAGACGGTGCTGCTGCGCTGCATCGTGGGGCTCCTCACACCCGACCAGGGTGAGGTGCTCTATGACGGGCGAGACATACACCACCTCGCTGGAGACGAAGCCACACGGCTGAGACAGGAGATGGGCATGCTCTTCCAAGGGGCTGCCCTGTTTGACTCGATGGATGTGCTCCACAACGTGCTCTTCCCACTCGAGATGTTTTCCTCGAAGACCTATCGTGAGCAATTGCAACGTGCCCGCTTCTGCCTCGAGCGTGTGGGGCTCACCGGCGCTGAAGGCAAAATGCCCTCGGAGCTGAGCGGAGGCATGCAGAAACGAGCGGCCATAGCCCGTGCCATCGCACTGGAGCCGCGCTACCTCTTCTGCGACGAGCCCAACTCAGGACTCGACCCCATATCGTCGCGCATCATCGACGGACTCATCAGCGACATCACCCACGAGTATGGCATCACCACCATCGTGAACACACACGACATGGGGTCGGTGCGCGGCATAGGCGAGCAGGTGCTCTTCATCCATGAGGGCAGAGCGGAGTGGACAGGCACGGGCGACACCATAGAGCAGACCGAGAGCCCTCATCTGCGCGAGTTTCTCGACCATGTGTGACGGCCCTAGACATTCACTATTTCAGAATATCTACCGCTGCACTTTCGTATGTCGGCTAATATTATTACCTTTGCCCGATAAAACGATTGAACTATGAGCAACAACCCCGATAACAAGAACACAGAGAAGCGCCCCATCAAGCGGCAGATACGACTCCTACTGATCAACCTCGCGGCCATGGCCGCCGTCGTGGTGGCCGCGGTGCTCATCACCTTCCGATGGATAGACAGCTACACCGAGCATAACATCGCCATCAAGGTGCCCGACATCACGGGCATGCAGGAGCAGGAGGCCATCGACTACCTGGCACAGCACGACCTCGAGGGCTTAGCCAGCGACAGAGTATTCATCAAGGGAGTACCCGCAGGAGAGATCACAGCCCAGCGCCCCGCAGCCGAGGCCAAGGTGAAGCGCGGACGCAAGATATACCTGACCGTAAGCTCGGGCAACCAGCCCATGATCACTATCCCCGACGTCATCGACAACAGCTCGCTACGCGAGGCCGAGTCGCGACTCCGCGCGGCGGGATTTCGCCTGACACCTCACGACACCATCCCCGGTGACCTCGACTGGGTGTATGGCGTGCGCTATGAGGGGCGTGAGCTCAAGAGCCAAGAACGCGTCCCTGAGGGAGCACAGCTCACCATCGTCGTGGGAGGTGGCAACAAAGAGGAGAGCGACATCATCGAAGCCCCTACGGTGGAGGATGACTGGTTCTGAGTGGGGAGCGGCTAGGCCCTAGGAGATCTAGGAAATCCTAGGAAGTCCTAGGAAGTCCTAGGCAATCCTAAGTAGTCCTAGGAGACCCTAAAGACCTTAAAAGAAAGATTAGAAAGAAAACAATGATAACCGACGAGATAGACGACCTCCTGGACGAGGACCTCGACCTTGACACGGCGAACAGCGACGGAGCGGAGCTCTATGAGCACTTCCGCGTGGTGGCAGACAAGGGGCAGGAGTTGGTGAGAGTGGACAAGTTCCTCATCGACCATCTGCCTCATGCCTCGCGCAACCGCATACAGAAGTCTGCCGAGGCGGGATGCCTCCATGTCAATGGCAAGCCGGTGAAGAGTAACTATCGTGTGAAGCCCCGCGACATCGTCACCATCATGATGGATCGTCCGCGCATGAACACCGAGATAGAGCCTGAGGAGATACCTCTCGAGATCGTCTACGAAGACGATGACCTGATGGTCATCAACAAGCCTGCCGGCATGGTGGTGCATCCTGGATGTGGCAACTATCACGGCACACTCGTCAACGCCATAGCGTGGCACCTGCGCGACAACCCCAACTATGACCCCAACGACCCGGGCGTGGGACTCGTGCACCGCATCGACAAGGACACCTCGGGACTGCTCGTCGTGGCCAAGACGCCCGATGCCAAGACCCACCTGGGCATACAGTTCTTCAACAAGACGACCAAGCGCCATTACAACGCTCTCGTGTGGGGAGCACTGAAAGAGGACACAGGCACCATACGCAGCCAGATAGCCCGCAACCCCCACGACCGCCTACAGATGGCCGTCTTCACCGACCCCGCCATAGGCAAGCATGCCGTGACACACTACAAGGTACTGGAGCGCATAGGCTACGTCACCCTCGTGGAGTGTATCCTCGAGACGGGACGCACACACCAGATACGCGTCCACATGAAGCACCTCGGGCACCCGCTCTTCAATGACGAGCGCTATGGTGGCAACGAGATACTCAAGGGTACGACCTCGGGGTCGTACCGCAAGTTTGTGACCAACTGCTTCGACACCTGTCCGCGCCAGGCGCTGCATGCCCGTACACTGGGATTCGTGCATCCTCGCACTGGAGAGGAGATGTTCTTCACCTCGGAACTCCCCGCCGACATGGTATCCCTACTGGAGCGCTGGCGTACCTATGTGGAGGGAACCATGAAACCTGAAAACCTATAATCCGATTATATTATACCCCTAAAAACATTACACATATGAAAAAGCACATCTACGCACTTTCACTCGTCACCATGCTAGCAGCATGCAACGAACAGTACGACAACACCAACATCACCAACCAAGAGGCTACATCAACTGAAGTATACTATGCACCTACCTTTGCAGAACCCGACGGTGCAAAACAACTGAATGGAACACCTGCAGAAAACTTGAGAATGCTTTTCAATACCACTGGCGCAGACGTCATCACTTCAATGGGAAGAATGAATATCACCAACGAGGAGTTTGAGGAGATAGCCGCGTTTACAGCAGAACTTGTTGCAGGAAAAACAACACAAAAGCAGAAGTATAACGCCATCCACAATTGGGTGAAGGACAACATTGAATATAACCATAGCGACAACGACCCCTACCCTGTGTTTATCAACAGAATGGGTGTATGTCAAGGCTATGCCAACTTGGTTACCGTGATGTGTTACAGTCAAGACATCCCTATCGTAGTGGTAAATGGTTACCTCTCTACTTATGGAGCCCATGCTTGGGTGTATGCCTGCACCGATGGCAAATGGTACGTAGGTGACCCCACCAATGGAAATATCACAAATGGTAGCTGGTCAATGGATAATACCAGCAGATACACCCATCTCATCCCCACAGAAGCCGACGTAGACCTCTTCACAGACGATTGCGCCACATACCGCTACTATGACTATAGCCTCAATATCGACAAAGTGACCGCTACTGAGAATCCTCTCATCGTCCCCTATAGCGTGGGCGGATTTGTCATCAGTTCGTTCAACCCCTCGACTGATCTTCCCGAGTCAATCACAGAGGTTTATCTTGGCGAGAACATTACCACCTTTGGAGAGACTTACAACATGAGACTGAGCATCAACAACTTTGGTAGAAACTTACAAGCTATCTATATAGACAAAAACAATCCCACGCTATTGGATCATAAAGGGGTTGTATACCGTAAGAACGGCGACCAAGCACAGCTGTATTACATCCCTGGCGGCATGGAATTCATTGAATTGATGCCTATGGAAGTGGTAGAGAAGAACACCATCTACAACCACAACGCCGTGAAGGAGATATACTTCCCCGAAGGAACCAAGAAAATCGAAGACTCTGCCATCGAGAACTGTCCCAAGTTGGAGCGAGTGTATATTCCCGAAGGTGCAGAAATGGACAGCAACGCACTCTATAACTGCCCCAGCAACGTAAAGATCCTGCGTGGCGTGCCTAGCGGTATTAAACATGTCACCATGTAATAAAGAAACAACATAAAAAATGATAACAAAACGTACTATAGCCATCGTAGCAGGTGGCGACTCGGGAGAATACGAAGTATCGCTGCGTAGCGCCGAGGGTATCACCTCGTTCCTCGACAAGGAGCGCTACACCATCTACACCGTCATCATACGAGGCACGGAATGGAATGTGCAGCTCCCCGACGGAGCTACCGCACCCATCGACCGCAACGACTTCAGCTTTACCCACAACGGTGAGCATGTGACATTTGACTATGCCTACATCACCATACACGGCACACCAGGCGAGAACGGCCTGCTGGGCAGCTACTTCGACCTCATCCGCATGCCCTACTCTACCTGCCCGCCACTGATCTCGGCGATGACATTCAACAAGTTTGTGCTCAACCAATACCTGCGCAGCCTTGGCGTGCGTGTGGCAGAGTCATTGACCCTGCGCCGACAGGATGTCATCACGACCGACGACGTGGTGAAAGCCGTGGGGCTCCCCTGCTTCGTGAAGCCCACATGCGGAGGCTCCAGCTGTGCGACCACCAAGGTGAAGACACCCGAGGAGCTGCTCCCCGCCGTAGAGGCCGCCTTCGGTGAAGCCGACGAGGTGATGATAGAGGCCTTCATGCAGGGCACGGAGATCACCTGCGGATGCTATAAGACACGGGAGAAGAGCGTGGTGTTCCCCATCACCGAGGTGGTGGCCAAGAACGAGTTCTTCGACTACGATGCCAAGTACAATGGTCAAGTGGAGGAGATCACTCCCGCCCGCATCGACGAGAGCATCGCTGAGCGTGTGCGCACACTCACCTCATTGCTCTACGACATCCTCCGTTGTCACGGCATCATCCGCATCGACTATATCATCACCGAGGGCAACAAGCTGAACCTCCTGGAGATAAACACCACACCGGGCATGACAGCCACCAGCTTCATCCCCCAGCAGGTGCGCGCTGCAGGACTCGACATCAAGGATGTGCTCACGGAGATCATCGAGGAGAGCTTTGTAGCGCAATAAGATGACGTGCGGCTCATTGATATCATCCTGAGATGAGAGAGAAAACGTAGATTTATTTGCAGTTTTCCGAGCCTTGCACTACTTTTGCACAATAAATAAAAGGTTAATAACAAAAAAAACATATAAAGACATGAACTTTGTAGAAGAACTTCAGTGGCGCGGCATGGTACACACCATGATGCCCGGAACAGAAGAATTGTTAAACAAAGAGATGGTAACAGCCTACCTGGGCATAGACCCTACGGCTGACTCTCTGCACATCGGCCACCTCTGCGGCGTGATGATGCTCCGCCACCTCCAGCGCTGCGGACACAAGCCCCTGGCTCTCGTCGGCGGTGCAACAGGTATGATTGGCGACCCCTCAGGTAAGTCACAGGAGCGTAACTTGCTCAACGAGGAGACCCTCCGCCACAATCAGGAATGCATCAAGAAGCAGTTGGCCAAGTTTCTCGACTTTGAGAGCGACGCCCCCAACTGTGCAGAACTCGTAAACAACTACGACTGGATGAAGGACTTCACCTTCCTCGACTTCGCACGTGAGGTAGGTAAGCACATCACCGTAAACTACATGATGGCCAAGGACTCAGTGCAGAAGCGTCTCAACGGCGAGGCACGCGATGGCCTCTCATTCACTGAGTTCACCTATCAGCTCCTCCAAGGCTACGACTTCCTCTACCTCAACGAGCACAAGAACTGTAAGCTCCAAATGGGCGGTAGCGACCAGTGGGGCAACATCACAACGGGTGCCGAGCTCATCCGTCGCACCAGCGGCAACGAGGTATATGCCCTCACCTGCCCGCTCATCACGAAGGCTGATGGTGGCAAATTCGGTAAGACCGAGTCGGGTAACGTATGGCTCGACCCACGCTACACCTCTCCCTATAAGTTCTACCAGTTCTGGCTCAACGTGAGCGACGACGATGCTGCCAAGTACATCAAGATCTTCACCGCCATCGGCCGCGAAGAGATCGAGGCACTCATCGCTGAGCACACCGAAGCACCCCACTTGCGCCTCCTGCAGAAGCGCCTCGCCAAGGAGGTGACCATCATGGTACACTCGGAGGCCGACTATGAAGCTGCTGTAGAGGCATCGGGCATCCTCTTCGGTAATAACACCCACGATGCACTGGTGAAGCTCGATGAGGACACCTTGCTTGCCGTGTTTGAGGGCGTACCCCAATTCAAGGTTTCGCGCGAAAAGATCGAGGCTGGCATCAAGGCCGTAGACCTCTTTGCTGAGGAGTCTGCCGTGTTCCCCTCAAAGGGCGAGATGCGCAAGATGGCACAGGGCGGTGGCGTATCGCTCAACAAGGAGAAGTTGGCTGCCTTTGACCAAGAAATCACTGTTAAGGACCTGCTCAACGACAAGTATCTGCTCGTGCAACGTGGTAAGAAGAACTACTTCTTGCTCATTGCGGAGTAAAAAAATAGCTGAAAATTTGCAAGGGTAGATAAAAACATCTATCTTTGCACCGCTTTTCCGAGAGGAGGAACTGAGGATTGTCCTATGGTGTAATGGTAGCACAACAGGTTTTGGTTCTGTTTGTCTTGGTTCGAATCCAGGTAGGACAACTCAAAAAAAGTAAAAGGGTTACAAAAGCAAGAGAGAGGTTGACCAGTAGGTCAGCCTCTCTTGTTTTGCGCAGTCGCACATCATAGATTTATGTTGTTAAACATCTTGGAAAAACACCGCATTCGCTTGCTATATTGTGAAATATCGTCTAATTTTGTATGCGATACATATAATAAACGCTGTCGACGACTATGATGGACAAATTTCTTTCCTTGGAGTTCCCCATGCAGATTTTTTGGGGAGTGGCGATTGTAACAAGCATCTTCTTTGTTATACAGACCATCATGGCCTTTATGGGACTTGATGCAGACACGGATGATGGCGCAGGCTTTGATACCGTAGAGATGGAGGGGCTGTCTGGCTACTTCTCCTTCCGCAACCTCATCAATTTCTTGCTCGGCTATGGATGGGGCGGCGTGCTCCTGCAAGAAGCCATCCCCAACATGATGTGGCTTGAAGTAGCGGCTATTGGTGTCGGTTTTGTGTTTGTGTTGGTATTTGTCTTCATCTTGCGCCAAGTGATGAAGCTCTCCACCGACAAGACCTTCCAGCTGGATGAGGCCTTAGGGCAGATTGCCGACACCTATCTGCGTATCCCTGCAGCAAAACAGGGTACGGGCAAGGTGATGGTGAGTGTGCGCGGCTCCATACATGAGATTGATGCCATGACCGAAGGCGAAGCTATCCCTACCGGCACGAAGGTTCGAGTGACCAAGGTCATTGGTTCTGAACTTTTAGAGGTAGAGCGCGTATAAAGATCTAAATAATAACCTATAATCACAGTATTATGTTTGGAATGTTGTTTATAATTCTGGTGGTTGTAATCTTTGCAACCTTCTCGTTTATCATCAGACGCTATAGACGCTGTCCGTCTGATAAGATTCTCGTAGTATATGGAAAGACTGGCGGTGGATCAGCCAAGTGTATCCATGGTGGAGGTAAGTTCGTGTGGCCCATCATTCAGGACTATGCTTATCTGAACCTCACTCCCATCTCAATTGATGCCAACCTCACCAATGCATTGTCGCGCCAGAACATCCGCGTTGACGTGCCTTGCCGATTTACAGTAGGTATCTCTACAGAGCCCGACTCAATGAACAATGCAGCAGAGCGTCTGCTCGGACTCACCTCGAACGAGATTCAAGAGCTCGCCCGCGATATCCTCTTCGGTCAGCTCCGTCTGGTCATCGCCACCATGTCTATCGAAGAGATCAACAGTGACCGCGACAAGTTCCTCGAAAACATCTCAAAGAACGTAGAGGTAGAGCTGAAGAAGATCGGCCTCCGCCTCATCAACGTGAACGTAACTGACATCAAGGATGAGAGCGGCTACATCGAAGCACTCGGTAAGGAGGCTGCAGCCAAGGCTATCAACGAAGCCAAGGTAAGCGTGGCTGAGCAGGACAAGTATGGTGAGATCGGTAAGGCCGAGGCGGTGCGCGATACCCGTATCAAGACCTCTGAAGCTAACGCTATAGCAGTGAAGGGAGAGAACAATGCACAGATTGACATTGCCAACTCTAATGCTTATCGTCGAGAGAAGGAGGCTGAAGCCAATCGTCTCGCTATCGCAGCCGAGAAGGTACAGCAAGCCAAGGCATTGCAGGAGGCATATGCTGCCGAGAAGGAAGCCGAGCTCGCCCGTGCCGAGCGTGAACGTTCAACCCAACAGGCCAACATCATCGTGCCCGAGGAGATAGAGAAGCAGCGTCGGATCATCGAGGCTGAAGCAGAAGCAGAAAAGGCCCGTGTAAAGGCGAAGGGTGAAGCAGATGCCATCTACGCTAAGATGGAGGCTGAAGCGAAGGGTCTCTACGAAGTGCTCACCAAGCAGGCGGCAGGTTACGACAAGATGGTGCAGGCGGCAGGCGGCGATGCCAACAAGGCATATATGCTACTCCTACTCGAAAAGTTGCCTGAGCTCGTCAAGACACAAGTTGAAGCTGTCAAGGGTGTCAATATCGACCACGTTACGGTTTGGGATTCGGGCAATAATGCCGATGGCAAGGGCTCTACAGCCAACTTCGTGTCGGGGTTGATGAAGTCGGTTCCTCCCTTGAGCGACCTCTTTGACCTTGCAGGTATGAACCTTCCCGAATACTTGGGCAAGAAGTCAGAAGTGCAGGATGCCACTGCCATAGAGGAGGAGTAATCAGCTAACGATATAGACATCAGTAACAAAGGAGACCTCGTAGGGGTCTCCTTTGTTGTTTATAAGGGATAGGATTGCCTAGGGCTAGCTAGGAAAACCTAGGACTATCTAGAAAACCTAGACTATCTAGGGATTCTTGGATTTTCTAGTACAGGATCGAGATTCCCGACAGCCTCATCTACCAAATAGTTTGTCTATGAGGTCGCGGCGTCCCATGCGGCGTAGCTCCTCCATGATGGTGCGTCGCATCTCGGGTTTGTACCAGAAGAAGAACTGGCGTTGGGCGAGTTTGTCACGCTGCGACTTGGCCGAGAAGATGGGCTGCAACGTGTAGGGATGAAAGCCCGTATGCCAAGCCTCAGTGCTCACGGTCATGGGCGTGGGCGTGAAGTCCTGCACCTGCTCAAGATGGAAATCCATACGCTTGGTGAGCACAGCCAGTTCGGCCATATCCTCAGCTGTACAGCCTGGATGGCTGCTGATAAAATAGGGAATGATCTGCTGACGGAGGTTCTCTTCACGATTGATGCGATCAAAGATACGCTTAAACTGCTCGAACTGCTCAAACGAAGGCTTGCGCATGATGTGCAACACTGCATCGGAAGTGTGCTCGGGCGCTACTTTGAGGCGACCGCTCACATGGTGTGTGATAAGTTCCTGCGTATATTCCTTGGCCGCGCGATTCACGGCCTCATCGTCGCTACGATGTAGCAGCAAGTCGTAACGCACACCGCTGCCTATAAAGCTCTTCTTTATCTCGGGCAGTGCATCTACGGCATGGTATATGTCGAGCAATGGTCGATGGTTTGTGTTGAGGTTAGGACACACCTTAGGGTGTATGCATGAGGGGCGCTTACAACGGGCGCAAAGCGTTTTATCCTTGCCGCCCATGCCATACATGTTGGCCGAGGGACCTCCGAGGTCACTTAGGTAGCCCTTGAAGTCGGGCAGCTGAGCCACGGCTTTTACCTCTTTGAGTATGCTCTCCTTGCTGCGGCTCACGATGAACTTGCCTTGATGGGCCGATATGGTGCAGAAGGCACAACCACCAAAACATCCGCGATGGATATTTACCGAGTGCTTGATCATATCGTAGGCGGGGATGCGCTTACCTTTGTATCTCGGGTGAGGCAGTCGGGTGTAGGGCAAGTCGAACGAGTGATCCAACTCCTCCGTCGTCATGGGGGGATAGGGAGCATTGACCACCACGCACTTTCCCTCAACCTCTTGTATGAGGCGCGAGGCGTGCAGTTTGTTTGATTCTTCCTCGATATGGCGGAAGTTGGCCGCCTCGGCACGTTTGTCGCGTAGGCATTGCTCATGGCTGTTGAGCACGATATCCTCTGTAGTTATTCCGCCTGGTATGGACTCCTTGTTGGGGTAGAGGATGGCGGTTTGAGGAATGGAAGACCCACCCCATCCCTCCCTGTGAGGGAGGGGGTGCTGACATCGCGGAGCTTCAAGTCCTCCCTCACAGGGAGAATTTAGGTGGGTCTGCAATCGCCTAGCAATCTCCACTATTGGTTTCTCGCCCATGCCATAGACGAGGATGTCGGCGCCACTATCGCAGAGGATGCTGCGGCGCACGCAGTCTTGCCAGTAGTCATAGTGGGTGAGACGACGCATTGATGCCTCTATGCCGCCCAGCACTACGGGCACATCGGGGTAGAGGCGTTTGAGTATTTGTGTATATACGATTGACGGATATTCGGGTCGTAGATCGTGTCGTCCGTCGGGTGTGTAGGCATCTTCGCTGCGCAGGCGTTTGTTGGCCGTATACTTGTTCACCATTGAGTCCATGCATCCTGCCGTGACGCCAAAGAAGAGGCGTGGACGCCCCATCTTACGGAAGTCGCGCAGGTCGTCACGCCAGTTGGGTTGGGGCACGATGGCCACGCGCAGTCCTTCGGCCTCGAGTATGCGACCTATTACGGCAGCACCAAACGAGGGATGGTCCACGTAGGCATCGCCCGAGAAGAGCACCACATCCACCTCGTCCCATCCGCGCATCTCCATCTCCTTGCGCGTCGTAGGGAGAAAATCCGTCAGTTGGGGCATTATTCTTCGCTTTGTGTTTGTTCGCGTACTGCGAGCCACTCATTGTAGAGTGCCATGAGCGCACTGAGGCCAATGGCCTTCATGTTGTCGTGGTAGAGCACGTCGACACAAAGACTCAGCAGGTCTTTGCACTCCTCTTGTGAGGCGATGAGCGAGCGCACGGTGAGCTTCAGTTTGTTGAGAACTTCCTCATCTACGATGCCGTTGCTGCCTACGAGGCCTGTAAACAGTTGATACTTCTCTATGGTGCACAAGTGCTCGTCGCTGACGGCGATGCTGCGTGTACCGCTCTTGTTGGTTGTAATGCTATACATATGTAGTCTGTTTTATAATTCTTTCTTAAAGGCACGGCGGCGCTTGTGGTTCTCACGCTCGAAGTAGTCCCACTGTGACTGCATCTTGGTGTTGACCTCCAGTTCGGGATTACTCTCCGAGTACCTGTATCCCAACTTGCTATGCACGGGAATGATATCTTCGAATATCAGCGCTACGGCACCCTTGCCTTGATACTCGGGTTTCACGGCCACGAGCAGCATCTCTGATGTTTGTGTGTCGTTCCACTTGAGCGCCTTGATGAGGTGCCACCAGCCGAAGGGAAACATGAATCCCCGCGCCTTCTGGAATGCTTTGGCAAGTGAGGGCAGCAACACGCCGAAGCCCACGAGGTTGTCGTCCTTGTCCACGATGATGGGCACCAAGCGGAGGTCGAGCAATGGTAGGTATGCCGCGATGTATTGCTGTATCTGCTGGGGTGAGAGTGCCGAGTAGCCATAGAGGTGAGCATAAGCTTCATTGAGCAGTTCGAAGATGGCCACGCCACGCTCCTTGGCCAGCTTGCGGTGTGAGGTATACTTCACCACTTTTAGTCCAAAGCGTTCTTTCACGATGCGTGCCACGCGGGCATGCTTATCGGGGAGCGCGTCAGGTGTGGTCAGCAGATACTCCTGCCAGTCGGCATCCTTCTCATAGCCCATACGCTCCATGTGCTGAGGGTAGTAGGGATAGTTGTATATGGTGGCCATGGTGCCTATGCGGTCGAATCCCTCGATAAGCATTCCTTCGGGGTCAAAGTCGGTGAAGCCCAGCGGGCCGTTCACCTCCTCCATGCCGCGTTCCTTACCCCACTGCTCCACGGTAGCAAAGAGAGCATCCACCACTTCGGCATCATCGATGAAGTCGACCCATCCGAAGCGTACCACCTTCTTCTCCCAACGCGCATTGGCCTTGTGGTTGATGATGGCCACGATGCGCCCCACGACCTTGCCGTCCTTGATGGCGATGAAGGGCTGCGCCTCGCAAAACTCGAACGCTGCATTCTTCTTGGGGTCAAGCGTGTCGCGCACATCGGTGAATAGCTCAGGCACCGCGTAGGGCGAGTCCTTGTATAATTCGTAGTTGAAGCAGATGAACTGCTTCATCTCTTTCTTCGTAGTTACGGGTTTGATGGTTACTGACATTGTATATTGCTATTTAATATGCCTATTATGATAAAGATGCGTAAAGTTAGCAACTTTTCATGATAAAATGCATAAAAATGCTGAATTATTCTCTTTTTTCGAGATTGTACAAAAAGAATCACGCACCAGCAGACTGCTCGCGCGTGATATCTTCTATAATGTAAGAGGTCTGGCGACGTCTTATGCGTCGATGTTAGCGTAAGTGGCGTTCTTCTCGATGAACTCGCGACGGGGGCCTACATCCTCACCCATGAGCATAGAGAACACGTAGTCGGCTGCGGCGGCATTCTCGATGGTCACCTGCTTGAGGAGGCGTGTCTCGGGGTTCATGGTAGTCTCCCACAGCTGCTCGGGGTTCATCTCACCAAGACCCTTATAGCGCTGGATGGTGATGCCCGCCTCGCTGCCGTTACCAAACTCGGCGATGAAGCGATCCTTGTCGGCATCGTCGTAGCAGTAGCGCTTGTTCTTGCCCTTGCTGCAGAGGTAGAGGGGCGGCGTAGCGATGAAGAGATGTCCGTTCTCGATGAGTTCGGGCATGTAGCGATAGAAGAGGGTCATCAAGAGGGTGTCGATGTGCGAACCATCGACGTCGGCATCGGTCATGATGATGGTCTTGTAGTAGCGCAGCTTGTCGTAGTTGGCCTCCTTGCTGTCCTCGGGGTTGAGTCCGAAGCGCACGCCGAGTGCCTGGATGATGTTGTTCACCTCCTCATGCTCGAAGGCCTTGTGCCACATCACGCGCTCCACGTTGAAGATCTTACCGCGGATGGGGAGGATAGCCTGTGTGAGTCGTGAGCGACCCTGCTTGGCTGATCCACCGGCCGAGTCTCCCTCGACGATGAAGAGCTCACAGTTCATGGGATCCTTGTCGGAGCAGTCGGCCAGCTTACCGGGGAGTCCGCCACCGCTCATGGGATTCTTGCGCTGCACGCTCTCGCGAGCCTTGCGGGCTGCGATACGAGCCTGTGCGGCGAGCACCACCTTGTCCACGATCATCTTGGCCTCCTTGGGATGCTCCTCGAGGTAGTTGGTGAGGGTCTCTGCCACAGCCTGCTGCACGGCACCTGCCACCTCGGAGTTACCGAGCTTGGTCTTGGTCTGTCCCTCAAACTGAGGCTCAGCCACCTTGATAGAGATTACGGCGGTCAATCCCTCGCGGAAGTCCTCACCGGCAATCTCCACCTTGGCCTTCTCCAGTGCCTTGGTGTCTTCGGCGTACTTCTTGAGTGTACGGGTCAGCGCGGTGCGGAAACCTGCGAGGTGTGTACCACCCTCGATGGTGTTGATATTGTTTACATAGGAGTGGATGTTCTCAGAGTACGACGTGTTGTACATGATAGCCACCTCGATGGGTACACCCTGCTTCTCGGTGTTGAGGTAGATGATGTCATTGAAGAGATGCTCGCGTGATGAGTCCACGAAGCGCACGAACTCTCTCAAGCCCTCCTCCGAGTGGAAGGTCTCGGTGCGTACGTTGCCCTCCTCGTCCTTCTCGCGGAGGTCGGTGAGCGTGATGGTGATACCTGCATTGAGGAATGCCAGCTCGCGCATACGGTTGGCGAGGATGTCGTAGCTATACTCGTGTGCGGTGAAGATGGAGCGGTCGGGCCAGAACTGCTGACGTGTACCCGTGCGGTCGGCATCGCCCACGGTCTTCACGGCGTAGAGGGGCTTACCGCATGAGTATTCCTGCTGGTAGATTTTACCGCCACGGAATACCTGTGTCTTCATATGGGTAGAGAGCGCGTTCACGCACGATACACCCACACCGTGCAGACCGCCAGACACCTTGTAGGAGCCCTTGTCAAACTTACCACCTGCGTGGAGCACCGTCATCACCACCTCGAGCGCAGAGCGCTGCTCCTTCTCGTGCCAGTCGACGGGGATACCACGACCATTGTCCTGTACGGTGATAGAGTTGTCTTCATTGATGAACACCTCGATGTGGCTGCAATAGCCTGCGAGGGCTTCGTCGATAGAGTTGTCCACAACCTCGTATACCAGGTGATGCAGACCCTTGGCGCTGATGTCGCCGATGTACATCGCAGGGCGCTTACGTACGGCCTCAAGACCCTCGAGTACCTGAATGTTTTCCGCCGAGTAGTTGCTCGCTGCGTTTGCTTTGATTTCTTCGTTTATTTCCATGTTTGCAACAATTTTCTTATTTCATAAGACCCTCAATCCGAGACAGGGCCTAAAAACATGCGAAGGTAGCATTTTTTTGTCAAAATACAAAATTTCAAC
This sequence comes from Bacteroidaceae bacterium, assembly GCA_017555875.1. Classification (GTDB taxonomy): domain Bacteria; phylum Bacteroidota; class Bacteroidia; order Bacteroidales; family Bacteroidaceae; genus UBA1189. The sequence continues at coordinate 48,571 of JAFZFN010000029.1, read as the reverse complement.
GAGCGAAAGCAGAGAAAAGCTTGCTTATTCTATGCTGAGCGAGGCAGAAATTCAACAAAGTTAAATTTCAACGAGCGAAAAGGGAGGGATGCACGGATAAACCAAGCGAAAAAACAAAAGCGAAGCAATGAAGGGTACAAAAAGTCTCTAAAATGTACCCCTCATGCTCCGCATCACTCTTGCGGAAAGAATCACTTACATGCGGAAGGTGCCTATCCTCAGCTGCTCCACGATAGCGCGGTAGTCCTTGCCGCTGGCACCGAGGAAGATGACTTTCTTGCCCAGTTTCTTACACTCCACACGAGCACTGCCTTCATAGAGGAATATCCTGTTGTCCTTGTCGATAGTGATGAGGATACACTCGCCTTTCTTAGCGATGAGTGACGACAATCCGCTCCGATTCTCGGCAAGTTCGATCGATTGATACACCAGGTCGTAGTGCTTGCCATCGTAGGCAATCTGCAGGTTACACTTGTTGTCGAGGCTGATGCGACCACCTTTCTTGTTGACCTTGAAATTGTTTCTTCGCTTCGCTACGCCATAGTGCTGGAAGTCAAAGTTGTAGGGATACGCAGCCGAGCGGTCATATATGGCCTTGGTTGTGTAGCCTCCGCGCCAGCCATCGTAGCCAGGCTTGGTGATGATAAAGTTGAGCCCCTCCTTCTTGGGAATGCGCACGATATTTTCGGTGCTCTCCACGATGAAGTAGTCCTTGTCCTCACCAATCTGCTTGAACTCGGCCCACACACCACGCTTCTTGCCTGGGGCATACTCATGCCACACGCCACCATCGCGACGGATGTAATAGCCGTTGTGCTCACGTCCACGACCGTCGTTGTAGCAGTAGAAGAGCCCTCCGGGCTCGACGCATTGGTGGTGCACATCGATGGTGGTGTACACCTGCTCCCACTTGCCACTCTTCTCACGGTCGATGAAGATCATGTCCTTGCCCAGCTTGGGGATGGCCAGGCGGCACTTCTTGTTCTTTACATAGAAGAAGGTGTCGTTCTCCTTGTATTGCTTGTAGGTGCTCCACTTGCCGGTCTTGTCGGCAGGGCGATACTCGGTCCACTCATCGCCATTCTTTACAAAGTAACCGCCCACGTAGGGCACGAGTGCTGTGGTCTGTGCCACGAGCGATACGAAACTCACGATGGCAAGCATCGTTGTCAATGATAGTCTCTTGTTCATAGTTCTTTATGTTTAACGTTATTCATTCTTTCTCTAAACCACAGATTGCACCGATTTCTCAGATTCTTTTACGAGAAAATATCGCATCTACAATTCGTCTTTCTATTAATAGATTCTTGGACTTATCTGTGTAATCCGTGTAATCTGTGGTTTAACCTCAAGCTATCTCGTATATAAATCCCAATACTTAAAGTCGATGTGCACACCATTCTTGTGCGACTTGCCTGCAAAGGTGTACTCGTTGGTGGTGAAGTGTATGCCATGCGAGTCGCCCGACAGGTCGCTGTTGATGATGATGTTGCATCGTGTGGCAAAGTCTCTCTCACCGCCAATGACAAACTCATTGACTGCTTGTTCGAAGCCGTCGCTGCCACCGACGATGATGCTCATGTGGCAGTAATGGTCGGCAGGAGAGTCAAGCACGCTCATCAGTATGCCGCCCTCGCCATAGAGTTGCACGAAGCGTTTGCCCTCGCGCTCGCTCTGCTGCGTCACCTCCAGGTTTCTGTAGGTGTCGCCAAGCTCGAGATTAAAGAGGAATCCCAAGTCACTGAGCATATCCCTATAGCCCACCTCATTCTTTGAGTGGCGGTAGAGCACGGCAGGTGTACCGCCCTGATATTCCTTCTGGTATATCTCCTTGAGCATGGGCGAGTAGCCCTCCTCGTTGCACTTCTCTTGTGGAAGGTGCGTCACGGCATAGAGGCGTGCCACATCTTCAGGGAGGATGATTTCAGACTTTTGGTGAGGATTGTCTTTCACTGCGCCTTTGCCGAAGCCTAATGAATTGATCCAGTCGTATATGCCATAGACAGCATAGGGCTGCATCTCTTTCCGTATCTCTTCAGGCACAGAGGGGATAAAAACATTGTAACAGTCGGACTCGGGAATGAGCAAGAACGAGGGTCTCTTGAGTTCGGCGATCTCTTGTGTCAACTCTGAAAAGTCGGGTTTCGCTGTTTGGGCGGCCAGTTGGGCAACCTCCTCGTTGAAGCGTTCGTAGGGGTCAGTTCCGCTGGATTGCTGGTTGAATGAGTACACCTTCGGCTCTTCACCTTCGTTCGCTTTCCTTTCTGTCGTTATGGCCTCTGTCGTCCTGCTGAACGAGTAACTGAACTGCAAGTCGCCCGATTCTCCTATGGTAATACTGCCGCCATCGCCATTTATCATCATCGCCGTAAAGACCTCCTTAATGATTTCCATCAAGTCGGTATTCAAGTAGAGAACCTCTATCGAGTCTCCGTAATCCATAATCATCAGCGATGCCTTATCACCGACAAAGAGCATTGCTTGGGCTCCATTACTGCGATTGCAAAGCAACAAGGGAATGCCAAACAACACCTCGGCAGTGGTAACTTCGTATTTGTCGAGCACCTTATAGATGCTTTTGCGGCCTATGCCATCGGTTGCTGAAATCTTGATGAGCCGGAAGTCCTTCTTATCCAACTTGGCAAGTAGAGCATCAGCGTCGGAATCACTGACAATCTTCGTGCCCAGATCACCCAGCAATTCTCTGTGTGTCATCGTGTCGCACGATACATGCTCTCCTTGCAGCGACTCAAGTTCTTCGGCAAAGGCCTTCAATCCTTCAAAGTCAATCTCCTGTGCTTGCATAGCCATTGCCGAGCATACGGCTATGAGGCATACTATTATCTTTTTCATAATCATTCAATCTGTGAATCAAAATCCTAAGTCTATGCCACTCTTATCCAACTCCATAAAGGCTTCGTACGACAATCCCGCAACAAACACTATATTATAGTTCAAGGCATTGCTATTGTTGTTGATGACAAGCACACTATCAGAGTTGCCATAAATTATCGAAACCACTCCGTTTTCTCGGTTGAGGGCGCACAACTCCATGCCCATAACCTCTTCTTTTTCCTCTAAGAATCCCCAAAATGGATGCATGGCTACTTCTAACACCTTGTAGCCTTCGATGCCCGTACTGATGAATCGGCGCATATACATGGCCGAGCCAAATATTTGTTCCACCTGGTCGTGGATTTCGATACTATCATTTACCATTGTTAAAAACTGAGATAGCAACTGCTTGAACATGCTTGTAGAGATGTAGGCATAGTCAATCTCGTTGGACTTGGCAACGGCCTTTGCCACCTGCTGCATGAACACCTCCACTTCGCTCTTCTCTCGAGGCTGTGCCGACTGGGCAAGTAGAGTGCCCGCGTGAAGCGTGAGTAGCATCAAAGTTAACACTATGTATCGTTTCATATTCGCGTCAATTTATATTCATATTAAACATTTCTCGGATTATTGATTGCGACTGCTCCAGCGTTTGACACGCCTCCTGTGTGTGGTGCTGCGTTGTGTTCATCGCATATCGGATATCGCCATAGGCCGCCATGAGGCACTGCATCGCCTCCTCGGGATTGTCAAAGGTGTCCTCTTCCTCGTATGTCTCAGAGAGCAAAGGCTCGGCCACCCTATCAGGGAGCGCCACGAAGAGCGCTACGACCACACCAGCTACACATGCGGCACGGAGAAGGAAAGACCCACCCCATCCCTCCCTGTGAGGGAGGGTGCGTCTGCGTGGCGGAGCCTCAAGTCCTCCCTTGCAGGAAGGATTTAGGTGGGTCTTCATTTCCTCCAGCCCATCGAGCATAGCCTCCAGCCGTTCGGCAGCACCTTCGGGGAGCGCAATATCCTCTTCGGGCGTACCACACAGGGCGATGATAACCTCCTTGTCCTTACGGAGTTCGGCAGGAACCTCATTCGCGCAAAGAAACTGGCACAGCTCACGCTCCTCATCCACCGTCAGTTCGGCGAGGAAGAAGCGCTCCATCCATTCCTTCAGAATTTCCTTTTCCATAGTTCAAACTCCTTATCGTTTATAATACAATTCCTTAAATCTCTGCCTCATGCGTGACACGATGGTCCTCACATTCCCCACACTCAATCGTGTGGCCTCGGCAATCTCCTCCGCCGTGTTTCCCTGCATCGTCATCCGCATCACCCGTTGTTGTCGGTCGGGGAGGTTGGCGAGGAAATGTTCGAGAAACTCCGCCGTCTCCTCACGCTCTGCGTCGGGTGGAGCATTGGCATCGACAATCTCTTCTATGAGCTCCACATCCTCGGCCCGCGCCCTCATCCTCCGCCAACGGTCGATGCAGATGCGCTTGAGCATCGTGCGGCAATAGGCCTCGGGCGACACGATGTGTCCTAGCTCCTCCTTCTGCTCCCACAGACGCACATACATGTTTTGCACGGCATCCTCAGCCTCGAACGCATCGCCCAGCACCTTATATGCTTCGCGATACAGCATGCTCTGCAACGGCATAAACCGCCTTTTGAATTCTTCGTGCGTCACCTTGTATGTGTTTGTGCAGTAATTACTCTCTACCCTTAAGACGGAGAGAAGCCCCGAAAGTTACAAAGGTAGTGAAAATTTTTTATTTGCGCCTCCATCGACAGGTGGGATGGATGTACGACTCGTCCTCTCATGGTGAGTGACGACAACCCACCCGATTTGCACCCTTTTTATGTACAAATTTGTGTACAATTTTTATAGCCAATCCCCGAATCTTCAGCAGATTATGTCATCGGATGTGTACAATATCTTCTCGGCACCAGGTTTTGCATCATTACTCCTGCGCTTCCCGTCCGAAGTGGCGGTGATTGGCCAATTCGCAGTACACCGCAGGGGCATGATTGTTCTCATGCATGTTAGAAGTTGACAGGACGCACCATAGAACAATCCCGGAACTGCCTTCGAGCTCTTGATTTTCATTGTGTGACAAGATTTTTTCTATAGATTCAAAAGTTTTTCTACCCGCGGTCAGAAATATTTCTACTCGCGAGCAGAATGTTTTCTATTCGCGGTCAGAAGACATTCTATTCGCGACCAGAAAAACTCCATGCTTTGTAAAACAAAGGATATGAATAGCTCCGAAATATACAATCGCACTCTTTCATGTCCGTAATGCCCTCGAAAGCCGAAAGGAAAAGGCGGAAAAAGGAAATGTACACTTTTGCCCGCGTAATCCACTGTACGTCATGATAGTTACGTCATGAATTTGTACACATATTTGTACACATATCGTATACAAAAGGTACACATCGGGGATACTTGAATACCCTTTGGCAGCGCCACTCCCTGACTTTTGTCCGTATGGCCTCGGCGTTCTCCCGCCGAGTGCCCTTTCGAACAGCACGCGGGCACACCCTCGAAGGATGTGCCCGACCATTGCCACCGCACCATGAAGACAATGCGGTGCCGCTTGGTTAGTGGAACGACTCTTTATTGCAACCGGAACGTGAGGGGGAGAGTGAAGCGCACGTTGACCGCCTGTCCTCTCTGCTTGCCGGGTGTCCAGTGGGGCATGGCGTTGATAACACGTAAGGCTTCGGCATCGAGCAGCGGGTCTACACTTTTCACGACATTGGCTTCGCAGATGCTGCCGTCCTTGTTCACGACGAACTGAACGATGACGCGGCCTTGGATGCCTTTGTCCTGTGCCTCCTTGGGGTACTTCATCTCCTTTTGCAGATACTTCATCAGCTCTTGCATTCCGCCAGGATACATAGGTTGTTCTTCTACGACTTGGAAGACCTCATCCTCTTCCTGCTTGATGGTTGTAGTTTCATAGGTGAACGGTGTGCCTCCTTCTACTCCTCCTTTGGAGGTTTTCTTGAGGTTCACCTTAAGTGGCTCTTCGCTGCCAGTCTCTGCGGCATAATCGGAGAGGGAGGAGAATACATCTTTGGCTGTCTTCCCCTTGACTCCGAACAGGATGGCTCCGTTGGAACCTCTCTCCCCATATAGGGCTTTGGCCTCTTCACTTTGCAGAGCGTCAATGCTATTGATATTCTCGGGCGTTAGTCCGCATGGTTTGAGATAATCAAAGTCGGGCATGCCGTCGTAGTTGAGTTGTTTGCCTTGAATGTTAAGTTCTGTACTGTCTTCAAAGGTAAATACGAGAAGCGGATTTTCGCCATGTACCATAACATTTGAAAGGTGACCGCTGTCTTTCTTCTCCTTCGGCGAGGTGCAAGAGATAACCGCTACGGCAGCGAATGCTACGGGGAGCACATACAGAGCCTTGAGCAATGCCCACGGGCTGGTTTGTTTTTTCATCATCATAATAATACGTTTTTTAGTGGAACAATTAGTAAAGTTATTGGTGAATGAGCTGTATTTGATGCCAGAGGCAGCCTCGAAGAGGCGCAGCTGGTATTGCCGTGCGTCGAAGCCTTGGCGTAGCGTGGCGCTGTCGGCCTCGTATTCGTGGATGGCCTCGAGCTCGCGCTTCAGTAGCCATGCGGCGGGGTTGAACCACTGCATGGTGGCACAGAGTTGGGCAAAGAGCAGGTCCCACGAATGGCCGAGGCGGATATGTGCCCGTTCGTGAGCAAGGATCATATCCCGATTGTCGCAGAGGTCACGCTCTGATACGATGATGTAGCGCATCCACGAGAAGGGACTATAGTCCTTGGTGTGGGTGACGAGGATGATGCCGTCGGGCAACACTTGACGCTGGCTCCCCCTGATGAGTCGCACGATGGAGAGGAGCGAGGAGGCAAAGCGCACAAGGCACACCACAAGACCGATGAGGTAGGCCCCTACGAGCACGGAGCGCCACGGAATTTGTTGCCACAGAACGGGGACTACACGCCCTCTCGTGACTGCTTCGCCCGTCACGCCTTCGGCAGGATCGATGGGCATAGTCAGCTCCTCAAATGCTGCGTTAGCCTCTTGGTTATCCATCCCGAGATCGACATAGATGAAAGGCGTCACCGCTGACAGGATGAGTAGAGAGAGCAACAGTACGCGATTGGACCGATGCAACGTGTCGCGGCTACACAGAAGCTTGTAGAAAAGGTAAAAGGCAGCAAGCGTGAGCGATACCTTTATGATATATAGGAAGAAGGTATACATGAATTTTGAATTGTGAATTGTGAATTCTCTGGGTCCTCAGACAATAAGTTATTCGTTCTTTCTCAGCAGAGCAATCAGCTCATCAATCTCCTCGGCCGAGAGGTTCTCCTCCTTGACAAAGAAGTTGACTAGGTCTGTCGCCGAACCGCGGAAGAGGCTGTCTTTGACATTGCGCATATAGTTGCGGGTGTACTCGCCACGCAAGATTACCGGACAGAACCGATGCTGCTTGCCAGCAGCCTCGCTGGTGACGAAGCCCTTCTCCTTCAGTATGCGCAGGAAGGTGAGCACTGTGTTGTAGGCAGGTCTCGGCTCTGGGTAGTGCTCCAGCACCTCGGCCACTGTGCCCTTGCGGATATCCCAGAGGATATTCATGACCTGCAGCTCTGCGCGAGTCAATTCATTCGTTCTTTTCATTCTCCTAAAGTCTTAGTTTTTGATGCAGCAAAGAAACATATTTCTCTCTACACGACCAACTAAAAGTTTAGGAATTTGCATTGCGATGCCCAACTTTAACCTTTATTATTAGTTGGAGCACGACATCAGACGTGGGCTCCCCTAGTTCTTGGTGGCTCGCAGTATCTCGCGCTTGCCGCCGACGGGGCCCGCGAGGCGCTCTACGGTGAAGCCAGTCGCCTGCAGCAGACGGCGGATGGTGCCCTTGGCGCAGTAGGTGGTGAGCACACCGCCAGAGCGCATAGCCTCATAGATGCGGACAAAGACCTCGGGACTCCACATCTCGGGCTGCTTCTCGGGGGCAAAGGCATCGAAGTAGACAATGTCGATGTCGTGAGGGAGCGGAGCGGTGAGCAGGTCGCAGCAGCGCTTCTCGAGCGTGAAGTGGGGCGTGATGGCCGTGGGCTGCTCCCACGGCACAGCATGGATGGCGGCAAAGAGCTGGGCATCGACAAGCGCCTCGTAGCCCAAGCCCTCTATCAATCGAGGCTCCACGGGGTATTTCTCCAAGGTGATGTAGTGCACAGGGCGCTCAGCCGTGGCGGCCATGGCAGTGACGGCAGCATTGAGGCCCGTGCCGAAGCCTACCTCGAGCAGGCGCAAGGGGCGATGCGCAGAGTGCTCGGCGGCATGCAGATAGGCACAGTCGCGGTAGATATGGAGCGACTCGGTGTGGGCTCCCTTCACGGAGTGGTAGTGCTCGTCGAGCTCGGGCACGAAGAGCGTGGCAGAGCCATCGTCGGTATGTTGTATCACGAGGTGGGGCATGGTGTGGATTGCTTATGACGCTTATTCTTCGAGTCTGAAGGTCACTGGGAAGCTAAACCTCATTCGGATGGGCTTGCCGCGAATCTCTCCAGGCTTCCACTTGGGCATACTACGCGCTATGCGGATGGCCTCGGCATCAAGTTGTGGGTCGACAGGCTTGAGCACTTGCTCCCCAGTAAGAGTGCCATCCTCCTCTACGATAAATTGTACGATGACGCGTCCTTGGATGCCCCTCTCCTTGGCCTCTTGGGGATAACGGATATTCGCTTTCATATAGTCCATCAATGCCTGCATCCCACCAGGGAACTCGGGCTGTGATTCATAATGAATAAACATGTCTTCATATTTTGACTCATACTCTACAGCCTCAGCATCGGCGTTCCCCGACCTCTTCTCTATCGTCCGTAGCCGCTCGTTGCTACCTTTGTTGAACCAATGCTGGCTCAATGCCTGGGTCACTTCGCCATAGCTCTTCTCCTTGACGTGATACACAATAGCGCCATCTTTGCCCTGTTTGCCGTACTTGTCTTCTGCCATGTACCACCCCAAAGTATCGGCATCGGCAATGTCTTCAGCCGACAGGTCAAACGGTTCGAGGTAGTCAAACTCGACAACAACGCAAGGCACATAGTTGAGCTGCTTGCCTTCGGCAATGATTTCTGCTCCATTGGCAAAGAGGAGCACGATGAGCGGCTTCTTATCGGCCTCATCTATCGTCGGACCTTTAGGCTTGGGACTTTCAATGACCTTCTTGGCAGCGCCGTCGGGCAGAGCAAAGGTGATGGGAATGGTATAGCGCACTCGCACTGGTCTTCCCCACTGCTTGCCCGGCTTCCATCTCGACATGTTGCGTATCAGGCGGATGGCCTCACCGTCGAGTTGCGTATCAACAGACCTCACCACACGCTCTTCACAGACATTGCCCATGCTATCCACTACGAACTGCGCGATGACACGCCCCTCGATGCCTCTATCCATAGCCTCCTGAGGGTACAGCTTGTTGCTCTTGATATATTCATTCAGGGCTTGCGTGCCACCGGGGAATTCTGGCGCTTCCTCATGTTCTATAAACACCTGCTCATGATCTATCGAGTCGTCATCTGCCACTTGGGCGATATTGGCGGCAATGCCTCGGGCATCTGCGGCGATGTGCTTTGCTTGTATGGCATAAGTTTCTGGTATTAGTATTACATGGGTTATGAGGAGCGCAAACAGAATATTGGCATGTATTCGTATTGTTTTCTTCATAGAGCTGGTACTTTAAGGGAGTTTATAATGCAAAGAAAAGGATTTATTCTCGGTTGTGCAAGTGCTTGAATGAATTAGCACTCTTTTGCGACAACTTTAGCCTGCTACGCATTGCATTTTGCGTCGATTTGCACTAACTTTAGCCTGCTGCGCAGTCTGAAGATAGGCTTCGCCTCGGAAAAAATCAAATAAATTTGTTTTTTCGCTCGGCTTGCGCTATCTTTGCACCCGCTTTCGCGCAATCGCTGTCATAGGAAGAGTAACTTGATATGTTGCGTTGGGACGATATAACAATTTAATTATTTTAAAACTAATGGATTTAATTAAAATTGCTGAAGAAGCATTTGCTACCGGTAAAGAGGGTCAGGTTCCCGCTTTCAAGGCTGGTGACACTGTAACCGTAGCGTATCGTATTGTCGAGGGTAACAAGGAGCGTATCCAGCTCTACCGCGGTGTAGTAATCAAGATCTCTGGTCACGGCTACAACAAGCGTTTTACTGTACGTAAGATGTCTGGTACTGTAGGTGTTGAGCGTATCTTCCCCATCAACTCACCCGCTATCGACAGCATCGTAGTGAACAAGGTTGGTAAGGTTCGTCGCGCTAAGTTGTACTACCTCCGCGCTCTTACCGGTAAGAAGGCTCGCATCAAAGAGAAACGAGTTATCACCAAGCAGGACTAACATTACGTATTACGAAAATAAAAAGGTGTGTCAGCAACGACACACCTTTTTATTTGTCCCCTCCTAGGAGCTTTATCGACAGACGAGGATCAATGAGCAAAGATAAAGCCGAAGTAGACACGAGGGCCCATAGGCTCGTTGAGCCCATCAGCATTGAGAGCAAACAGCCAATCAGCCTTGAGGGTCAAACGCAGCGCCTTACCCACGGCATACTCTACGCCCACATAAGGGTCGATGGCAAAGAAGGGCTGCTTGTGCAGCACGGTCCTGCCCTCCTCGACCCAGTCATGCTTGTCGCCCTCGAACATGAAGAAGGAGGTCTCCATGCCTCCACCGAGCGTAGCACCGACATAGGGGATAAACTTGCCGCGCTGGAAGAACCAATCCGCTAACAAGCCTGTCCAAAACAACTTGTTGTGGCTACCACTCACAACCCCTCTCTTGATGGGCGCAGTGGAGAAATAGCCCTCGAAGCCTGCGCGGAAATGCTCCGAGAAGTGTAGCTTGGCGCAGCCACCAATGCCAAACGTAGGGCTACTAATGTTCAGCCCAAAAGGATTGTCACAGCCATACTGATAGCCGCTGTGCACCATCATGCCGCCAGAGAATCCCTTAACGACCTCTTGATCCTGAGCAGACATCGCCGCGACTCCACCCATGGAGAATAGGATTCCTAAAATAAGTGCTCGAATCTTCATCTTACTGTTAAGGTTTTTGTTACACTAATTACTTCTTATGCCCTGGACCTGCGGGGAACCATCCCTTGCGAACACGCTCGCGCTGCTGATACACCTCCAAGATACTCCAAAAAGAGGAGAAGGCCACTACACCCAAAATGGTGGAGAGGATAATCCCATCGGCCAACAAGGAGAGCACAGAGAAGAGCACGCCAGCCAGAGCAAAGAGGACCCAACTCTTGTAGCCTATATAATACTCGGCCTTGATCACCAATGGGTGAAAGATACCTATGATAAGAAATGTGGAGAGCCCCACCAATAGTCCTGTAAGGTTCATAATTATATGTTTTATTCAATCATCAACACAACGCTCAACGCCCTGGTTCAACAACGGACATCCGCCTTAATATATATCGAACACCAAGACAGGGAATAGCATGCGCATCCCCTGCCTTGATTATCAATGGCCCTATTACTTCTGGCGAATATAGATATTAATAGGAGTACCTGTAAAGTCCCAACGCTCGCGGATCTTGTTCTCCAAGAAGCGCTTGTAGGGCTCCTTCACATACTGCGGCAGGTTGGCAAAGAACACGAACGAAGGTACGCGTGTGCCAGGCAGCTGCATGCAATACTTAATCTTGATGTACTTACCCTTGTTTGAGGGGGGAGGTGTGGCCTCGATGATGGGCAGCATCTCCTCGTTGAGCTTCGCGGTAGACACCTTGGTGTTGCGGTTCAGATAGGTCTCCTTGGCCATCTCGAGCACCTTGAAGATGCGCTGCTTGGTGAGGGCCGACGCGAAAATGATGGGGAAGTCGGTGAAGGGGGCGAAGCGCTCGCGGATGGTGTCCTCGAAGTACTTCATCGCCTTGGTGCTCTTGTCCTCCACGAGGTCCCACTTATTGATGACTACCACAAGGCCCTTCTGGTTGCGCTGCACGAGCGAGTAGATGTTGAGATCCTGGCTCTCGATACCGCGTGTGGCGTCGAGCATGAGGATACAGACATCGGCATTCTCAATGGCGCGGATAGAGCGCATCACAGAGTAGAACTCGAGGTCCTCATTCACCTTACCCTTCTTGCGGATACCAGCAGTATCGACGAGATAGAAGTCGAAACCGAACTTGGTATAGCGGGTATAGATGGAGTCGCGGGTAGTACCGGCGATATTGGTCACGATGTTGCGGTCCTCACCGATGAAGGCGTTCACAATAGAGCTCTTGCCCACGTTGGGACGACCTACGACAGCGAAGCGGGGTATCTCCTCAGTCTCCTCATCGGGGGTGGGAGCAGGGAGCTTCTCTACGACCATATCGAGCAGGTCGCCCGTACCGCTACCCGTGAGTGCCGACACGCAGAAGGGGTCGCCCAAGCCAAGCGAGTAGAACTCGGCAGCATTGTACTGCAGGTCGTAGTTGTCGGTTTTGTTTGACACAAGGATGACGGGTGTCTTGGCACGACGAAGGATAGAGGCTACCTGCATGTCGAGGTCGGTGACACCATTCTGCACGTCAACGAGGAAGAGCACCACATCGGCCTCCTCTACGGCGATGAGCACCTGCTTGCGTATCTCCTCTTCGAAGATATCGTCAGAGTTGACCACCCAACCACCGGTGTCAACGATAGAGAACTCACGACCCGTCCATTCGCACTTGCCATACTGACGGTCGCGGGTGGTACCAGCCTCATCGGCCACGATGGCGTGACGGGTCTGTGTGAAGCGGTTAAAAAGTGTGGACTTACCCACATTGGGGCGTCCTACGATTGCTACTAAGTTTCCCATGTCTTACTAAGTTAGGAATTAGGAATTAGGAATTTTATTGCCCCGGTGGGCTTCGTGGAGTTTCAACTCCTAATTTCTAATTCCTAACTCCTAATTTTATTCAAGGTTATATCCAAAACTGCGCAGCTCCTTGTCTGAATTGCGCCAGTCCTTATCTACTTTCACAAACGTCTCAAGGAAGATGCTCTTGCCGAAGAACTGCTCCAATGTGCGGCGTGCCTCGGTCATCACCTTCTTCAGCGCCTTGCCCTGATTGCCGATGATGATGCCCTTCTGAGACTCACGCTCCACATAGATGATAGCATTGATGTGGATGTTCTTCTCAGTCTCCTTGAATTGCTCGACACTCACCTCGCAGGCGTAGGGTATCTCCTTGTCATAATAGAGGAGTATCTTCTCGCGGATAATCTCGGTGACGAAGAAGCGGGCGGGCTTATCGGTCAGCTGATCCTTGTCGAAAAAGGGAGGACTATCGGGCAGCAGATCCTTGATACGGCGGAGCACCACGTCAACATTGAAGTTGTTTGATGCCGAGATGGGGATAATCTCTGCCTGAGGAAGCAGCTCGTGCCACTCCTCGACGAGAGCGGTCAACTCCTTCTGATTGCTCATGTCAATCTTATTGATGAGCAAGAGGATGGGCACATCCATGCGCTGTACCTTCTGGAGGAAGTCCTGGTTCTTGTCGATCTTCTCCACTACGTCGGTCACGTAGACGAGAACATCGGCATCCTGCAAAGCCGACTCAGAGAACTGAAGCATCGACTCCTGCAGCTTGTAGTTAGGCTTGAGCACACCAGGTGTGTCGGAGAAGACAATCTGCATGTCCTCCGTATTGACAATACCCATGATACGGTGACGGGTGGTCTGTGCCTTGAAGGTGGCTATGGAGATACGTTCACCGACAAACTTGTTCATCAGTGTCGACTTACCCACATTGGGGTTTCCCACGATATTTACAAATCCTGCTTTGTGCATGTGCTTCTTTTAAGGAGATAAGGGGAGTTAAAGGGAGATAAATGGAGTTAAATGCCAATAGTTAGGTACACCGCGCACAAGACATTTGGCTTTTATCTCCCAAGGAGCGAAAGCGACTATCTCCCTTTATCTTCTTTAACTCCTTTAATAATTTAGCAAAGAAACCGCATCGGTGTGATGCGGTTTCCTGTTCGATTGATTGAGCCGCAAGTTATACTGCAGCCTCTTTCTCGATAGCCAACTTTCCACGATAGTAGCCGCAAGCGCCGCATACAGTGTGGAATACATGCCACTCGCCACAGTTGGGGCAGATGGCCAATGTAGGAGCTACTGCCTTGTCATGAGTTCTTCTCTTGGCAGTTCTGGTCTTCGATTGTCTTCTTTTAGGATGTGCCATTTCTTTTAGTTTTAATTATTAATTATTTTCTTTAAACCTTCCCAACGCGGATCCATAGGTGTCTCCGCTTCGTCTGCCTCCTCGCCAAACGTGATTGCCTCGTCGCCGAAGTCCTCGTCATCGGTCGAGCGCAACAAGTGCTTGTTCAGCTTGCCAGACATCTCTTTGTTGCATTTGCCAGGAGCATGTACATGCTTCATGGGGATGGCCAGCGCCACAAACTCGTATATGTACCAAGCCACGTTGATGATGCCCTCTGCTTCGGGAATAATCACCACATCGCCCTGCTCGCCATAGTCTGCACCTAGCTTCACCTGCAACTTGCCCGTCGTGTGTATGTCAAGGTCCATCTCATCGAGGCAGCGGTCACAAATAACCACAATAGTGCCATCGATAACGAAGCGCAACTCGTAGACATCGACACTGCGATGTACCTCAAGTGAGACCTTCACCTTGCCCTTCTGTACTTCGGGGCCGTCAATATGGGCAAAGAACTCGTTATCGACGTTCCAGTCGTAAGAGGCGTTCACCTCTCTCATACCTCTAAGGTCTATCTTATAACTGTCAAATTTACCCATTTTGCTTACATTTTATTGGCCGCTTCCGAGTGGATATAGCCAATCGGGCGACAAAGGTACAACATTTTATTCATTTTACCGCGTGATTTTATGTAAAACTTTACAATTCTTGTGCGATTTATACTTTATAACGGTTGTAAAAAGCCTTAACAACCCTAAAAAAGCGTTGTTTTTGCCTATAGAATGTAAAACCTAACAGATTTGTTCGCGAAAGCGAAAAAAAAAATCTTACATCGAAAGCCACTTGAGCACCGTATCGCCATAAGTCTTCGACACGGGGATATCTTTTACTCCTTCAATGCCCAATTCCAGATAAAAATTATCCTTCTCTCGACGGAGCACCTTCACCTGTTCCATATTGACCATATAGCCACGATGACAACGCATCACATTGGTGTCGGCCAAGAGTTCGGAGGTGCGCTTCAGCGTATTGCGAAGCACCAACTTTTTGGGAAGGTTTCCCTTCATATACCATATATATATATAATTGTCCGCGCTCTCGACATAGAGAAGATTCTCTTTCGTAACCGAGAGCTGCAGCTCACCCCGCTCATCGTAGAAGGAAATGAGGCTCTTTATCGTGGCCCGCTCTTGCATGGCCTTGTCATAATCATCCTCTATCTGACGTAAACGATTATTGCGATCCTGCAAAGTGAAAGCGGTAATACTGACAATATAGGGAATGAGAAGAATGAGCGAAGTATTGAGCAAAGACTTCTCGAATGCTTCCCAGATATCAAGTTGCACCCCTGTAAGCGTAGAACAAATTGTAAAAGCTACCGACATGAGCACCAATTCCACAGACACCCATGCTATATATTGCAGATAGCTAACCGCATGCTTCTTGGCATAATAGCACATAATCACCCTACTGATAGCGGCTATACTCATACCTAGCAAGACAATACCCAAAACACAAGCAACAAAAACGAATCGGGACACCTCTGCCCAATGCTCCACATTGAAGGGCTTGTATATAATGATAAAGAGGAATGCAAAAGCAGCAGCCGAAGTCACCATAATAGTGAGGCTGCGCTTTGTAAGCAAGTATCGTGGTATCGCTTGTGAAAAGAATTCCATCGGTCAATCTGTTTTCGAGGCCAAAAGTACAAATTTATTCGCAGAAAACCACACTCTCAGACAAGAAACTCACTCACCAAGCAGGGCAAACATAAAAAAAGCCACCCCTACTACCCACTGAAGGATAGGTAAGGATGGCAAGGATTTAGGTTAATGCCTGATTTATATTCCTGCTCAAGAGTAGAGGAATCGCTTGATACTACGCTTCGGAGTCTTTTCGAAGGGCTCATCACGGAGTTCCAAAAGGTTCACTTTACTATATGCGGGCAGCTCGGTGTTAACCTGCTTTAAGTATTCATCCATTATCTCATTGACGCTCTTCGTATTACCCTCAAGACGCTTAAACGCATCCATATCAGGAACGACAAGAGCCACAATCTTATTGCCACGACTGATGACGATAGACTCCATCACGAGGGGGAGGCTATTGAACTTATCCTCAATCTCCTCAGGATAAACGTTCTGTCCGCTAGCGCTGAGGATCATATTCTTAGAACGACCTTTAATAAACACATTGCCATCGGCATCAATAACACCAAGGTCACCACTCTTGAGCCAACCATCCTCGGTAAAGGTCGCCTTTGTAGCTTCAGGATTCTTGTAGTAACCCATCATCACGTTCTCGCCCTTCATCTGAATCTCACCCACTACTTTGGCAGGATTCTCCGAATCGATGCGTACCTCCATACGCTCAACGACTTGTCCGCATGAACGCATAGCGAAGGTCTTCCAATTGCGATAGCAGATGAGTGGAGCACACTCGGTCATACCATAACCCACGGTGTAGGGGAACTTCATCTTCTTCATCAGCTTCTCCACCTTTTCGTTGATAGCTGCACCACCTACAATGAGACTACCACGATCAAGGTTACCGCCAAATGTAGTAAGAAGTTTTTTGCGTACGCTGCCATAGATAATATTGTTTACACCAGGAATGGCAGTCAGCACCTTCATCAGCGGCTTGTTAAGCGTAGGCATCACCTTACCCTTGAAAATCTTCTCCACAACGAGAGGCACAGTCACCAACATATAGGGCTTAACCTCTGACAATGCCTTGATAAGAACCGAAGGTGTAGGGGTCTTACCCAAGAAGAAGATGTGACAACCCGACGCAAAGGGATAGAGAAACTCAAATGCCATACCATACATATGTCCCAAAGGCAACATAGAGAGAATATGCCACCCAGGCTGATTGGGCATGTGCTTCATAGCAAACTCCACATTAGAACTGATGGCACGGGCTGAGAGCATCACACCCTTAGGGTCGCTTGTCGTACCAGAGGTATAGTTGATAAGCTCCAGTTCGTCAAGGCTTCCTGTAGGATAACTGATATGCTCAGGCTTCACCCCGTCGGGGAAACGCTCAGCGTAAATCCGCTCACACTTACCATGAAATGCTTCGGCATCGACCTCACTGTCTTTGGTATATATAGGAGTAAAATCCTGAATATTGATAGCAATATTCACCTTAGGCATCTTCGTTGCATCCATCTTATTCCAGATCTCAGGCTCGGTAAAAATCGCTGTCGCGTCAGAATGATTAGTCAGATTCTGTATGCTCTCAGGAAGGAAGTCATTGAGCAAGGGTACCATCACGGCATCATAGGTGCCAATAGCCATAAACGAAGCCGCCCATTCTGCAGAGTTCTTGGCGCAAAGGACAATCTTATCTCCCTTAACAACGCCAGCTTCCTGAAGCAGGATGTGCAACATCTCGATATTCTCGGCAATTTGACCAAAAGTAAACGTGTTTTTACCGTAGTTGGTAAAAGCTGGAGAATCCCAATAGTTCTTGATAGCATTCTCCACGTGATTCAAATAATGTTTGACCATCTTTTTATTTTCGATTGTTTCGAGTGCAAATTTCGCGTTTTATTTCGAGTTCTGTCAAAATACAAGCCACATTCACTCACATAGGGACAAAACACATATAGGGGTAAAATTCTATATATACAGGTAAAATTATGCTTTAATCGAAAAAAGTTTTTGTTTACATACAGAATAGACACACCCACCTAAACTCATAGACACACCAGCATAATAGCAGCTATAAAAACACAAAAAAACACCGATGAAATCGATGTTTTTATACATTAGCTACTAAATATTTCCTCAAGGATGAGAAGATAGTGTTTTTAGGTGCGGAGCAATCTCCAAGAGGGGCTCATAAACGAAGCGCCGCTGCCACATCAAAGGATGCGGAATGGTAAGTTCTGGTTCACCAACAACAACATCCTCATATAGGAGAATATCTATATCTATAATACGATCCGAGTAATTACCATTGATGCTCTTCCTTATACGTCCCATCGAGCGCTCTATGCCTTGTGTAACACGCAAGAGCTCATATGGAGTAAGGGAAGTATCAATCTCTATAACAGCATTGAGAAATGCATTGTCGGAGACAAAGCCCCATGGCTCTGTCTCGACAAAAGATGAGCAAGCAAGCACATGGCCTGCCTGCTCATTTATCATATCGATCGCACAACGTATGTTAGCTGAGCGATCACCCAAGTTAGTCCCTAATCCCAGGTATGATTTCATCCATTCAAACGCTTAATCAACGATGAGCATGGCATCACCATAGGCACCAAAGCGATAATCATTCTCTAGCGCCACATCATAAGCGTGCATCACATTCTCGTAACCACCATACGCAGCGGTGAGCATAAGCATAGTAGAGTACGGCATATGGAAATTTGTGATAAGACTGTCTGCAAAGCGGAACTCGTAGGGAGGGAAGATAAACTTACTCGTCCAACCCTCATACTCCTTCAGACGTCCATCAGCGCCTACGGCAGTCTCTAGCACACGCATTACAGATGTACCTACGGCACACACCTTGTGTCCCTTATCCTTTGCCCCATTAACAATCTCTGTCGGCTCACGCTCTACAAACATCTGCTCTGAGTCTACCTTATGCTTAGTAAGGTCCTCCACATCGATATCACGGAATATACCCTGACCGATATGCATGGTGACATAGGCAGCATCTACTCCCTTAATCTCCATACGCTTCATCAGTTCACGGCTAAAGTGCAGTCCTGCTGCTGGAGCAGTCACAGCACCCTCATTCTTGGCATAGATCGTCTGGAAACGAGCAAAATCCTCATCGTTAGCCTCACGATCAATATAATAGGGCAATGGAGCTACGCCAAGGGCATAGAGAGCCTCCTTAAATTCGTCGTGTGGTCCATCGTAGAGGAAACGCAGAGTACGTCCGCGAGAGGTCGTATTGTCGATAACCTCAGCTACCATAGCCTCATCATCGCCAAAGTAGAGTTTATTGCCGATACGTATCTTACGGGCAGGATCTACAAGTACATCCCACAAACGAAACTCCTCGTTGAGTTCGCGCAAAAGGAAAACCTCAATACGAGCCCCTGTCTTCTCCTTATTACCATAGAGACGGGCAGGGAACACCTTGGTATCATTGAAGAGGAAAACATCGCCTTCATCGAAATAGTCAAGGACCTCCTTAAAAAGTCGATGCTCTATCTCACCTGTCTTGCGATGCACGACCATCAACTTCGAGTCGTCTCGATGAAAGGTTGGTTCCATGGCAATACGCTCTTCGGGTAGATTGAATTTGAATTGTGAAAGTTTCATGTTATATCTTTTAATTAATAATTATCAGATTTAGTTCTGGGGAGAATCAGTAATCTCAGAGTTTTCAGATGTATCAAGGGTGCCGGACAATTCTACAGTCTCTAGCCAATCGACAAACTCATCGATGCTCATACAGTCGGACAGTGTGGTCTCACCCACCCTCGTACGCTCAAGTCCTGTGAGGTGTGCGCCACTCTGCAGCGCCTCGCCAATGTCGCGAGCCAAGGCACGTATATATGTTCCCTTGCTGCAGACCACGCGGATGACGATGTCGGGCAGGTTACACTCAAGAAGTTCTATTTCATCAATGACGAGTGTCTTAGCCTTCAGCTGCACCTCCTCACCCTTACGTGCTAATTCATAGGCTCGCTTGCCATCGACCATACAGGCAGAAAATGAGGGAGGCACCTGCTCGATGGTTCCAACAAAGTCCTTCAAGGTTTCCTCAACGAGTTCACGCGTAATATGCTCAGTTGGATAGGTAGCATCAATGGGCTTCTCCAAGTCGTACGACGGAGTGGTAGCACCAAGACGGATGTGTGCTACGTACTCCTTCGTCTGGTACTGAAACTCCTCGATACGCTTCGTCGCCTTGCCCGTACAGAGAATCATCACGCCAGTCGCCAAGGGGTCCAAGGTTCCAGTGTGTCCCACTTTGAGTTTCTTTACTGCCATTTTGCGACACAGCATGTAACGCACCTTGTTCACTACAGCAAACGAGGACCACGTATAGGGTTTGTTAATACAGAGGATCTCTCCCGACTTAAAATCCGCACCCATCTCTTAGGCAATAGTGAGATTATGTCCAGTGAAAAGCAAGGCAAGAATAAGTCCGCCAACAAGGATGCGGTACCAACCAAAGGCTTTAAATCCATACTTGGTAACGAAGCCTATGAAGAACTTGATAGCCAAGAGCGCCACGATGAATGCAACTGCATTACCAATCAACAACGTCGAAAGGTTGTCGGTGATGATTTCAATGCCACCCTCCTTCACCAAGTCATATACCTTGTATACTGTAGCAGCCAGCATGGTCGGTACTGCCAAAAAGAAAGAGAACTCAGCTGCAGCCTTGCGAGTCAAACGCTGCGACATACCTCCCACGATGGTTGCCATGGAGCGCGACACACCAGGAATCATCGAAATGCATTGGAAGAGACCCACCAAGAAGGCGCGTTTTTCGGTGAGTTCGGTTTTCTCGCTGCCCTTATTGAAGATGCGATCACAGAAAATCATAAATATACCACCAAGGATAAGCGTTACTGCCACTACTTCGACACGCTCAAGCATAGCATCAATAGCATCACTGAAGAGCAAGCCAAACACGGCAGCAGGAATGAACGCAATAAAAAGTTTCCAATAGAAATCATACTTATGCAAGAACTGCTTCACCGCTGAAGTCCCCTCAGGGAGAGGAGTACGATTAAGCTGAAAGAAACGTTTCCAGTAGAGCACAAGCACAGAGAGAATAGCGCCAAACTGGATAATAAAGGTGAAAGCCTTAACAAAGTCGGTACTCTCAACTCCCAAAAGGTTCTGAGCAATAATCATGTGCCCCGTAGAAGATACAGGGAGAAATTCGGTCAAGCCTTCAACAATGGCGATGACGATGGTTTCGAATACATTCATAGCTATATACTAGTGATATTTATTTCTTATTCTTCGGACGAAACATGATGGCAAAAATCATAAATACAAACCCGACAAAGCACACGAACGGTGCCACCACTATACGACGTATACTGAAGATATCTGGTTCGAAGTGAGCCTCTGTAGAGCTAGGACCCGTCATCAAGAGCAGTCCTGCGATGATAATGACCACTCCTATGGCAATAAGGATAAAGTTTGTTTTCTCAAGTGCAAATTTCTCTTTCATATCGATATGAGTTTAAAAGTTCTTTCGTATGTCATCCTGTATGTTCATAAAACCATATTGACCAATTACTGAGCATCTCACAACACTGTTGCCATTCATTAAAGACATCATGGACGCACTGATCATATGTAATATAGGTCTCCAGCCTTCATTCTCAAGAAGCGGTTGATCGAGGCATAGGCACACAACAACGTGATGAGCATGCCAAACACCATTACCGAACCACCCACTATGCTGAGTGTTTGCATGGTGAAGAGATGAGTCAACTGAGGCTCGTGCTTGAGCAGCATATAGACACCTCCACCAATCAAGGCGTTAGCCAATACACCCGACGCAATACCGATTGCTAGGTTGCGCAACAAGAAGGGACGTCGGATAAAGCTCCATGAAGCCCCTACAAGCTTCATCGTATGCAGCAAGAATCGCTGCGAATAGATGGTGAGCTTAATAGTGTTACTTATCAGTGCGAACGAAATGAACGACAAGGCCAACGCCAGTGCCAGTAGCAGAGCGCTTATCTTTTGAATATTCTCATTCACATTATCCATGAGTTCGCTCGGATAAGAGATCTCGCGAATCTGCGTGTAGCGCATCAGTCGGTTCTTGATGGGTGTGATGCTATCCGTATTAGCATAGTCTGCTTTTAGCTTCACCTCAATGGATGCAGTATAGGGATTATATCCCAAAAACTCCGTGGGATCCAAACCCATCGAGGTCGTCTGATCTGCAAGAATCTCCTCCTTGGAGATATAGCGCACCTCTTTCGCATAATGTTGAGCCTCCACATAGCTCACAATGCGATTCACTTCTTCCGTCCGTGCATCATCATTGAGCAGCAGTGACAACTCTAGGTTTTCCCTCACATGGTCAGACAAGCGACCTGCCGTGAGCACTACCATCACCACAGTCCCCAGCAGCAACAACACCAGCGAAGTGCTGATACACGCTGTGATGAACTGAATATCTATCGCCCTCTTTTTCTTCTGTTTCATGCACTTATATTATGAAAAATACCATATACGAGCGAGCGCGCGAGCACACTCCACCCGAATATGGTGCAAAATTAGTCAAAAAAGGACAATATTCCTCAACTTTTTTTATTTTTCTCAGAATTTCACCACGCGAGTACCGTCAGGTTGCTCTTCAATGGTAACCTTGACAGTTTCCTCGGGGAGCAACTCCTCGATAAGTTCGGGCCATTCGATGAAACATAGCCCTCTACCATAGAGATAATCTTCGTAGCCCATGTCATACACTTCCGCAAGGCGTTTGATACGGTAGAAATCAAAGTGATAAATGGGGCTACCCGAGGGAGTATCATACTCGTTGACTATAGCGAAGGTTGGAGAATTTACCGTATCGGTCACGCCCATCGCCTCGCACAATGCCTTCACAAAGGTGGTCTTACCAGCGCCCATGGCTCCATAGAAGGCAAATATTTTATTCTCTCCTATTTGAGTGATAAATTCTCGAGCAGCATCAGCGATGCTATCAATAGACTTTATGGTGATTGTCATCTTTTCTTCGGTGTTAATGTTATGAATGGTACTATCATCTCCTCCATCGAGATGCCTCCGTGTTGGAAGGTGTCGCGGTAGTAAGAGACATAATAATTGTAGTTGTTAGGATAGGCGAAAAAGTTGTCTCCCCAAGCGAAGATGTAAGCTGTGCTCACATTGGGTGACGGGAGCAACACCTTGCGCGGGTCCTTTATCTCGTAGACCTCACGAGGATTATAGTTGAGAGTCTTGCCCAATTTGTATCTCAGATTGGTATTCACATTGCGATCACCTACCACCTTGATGGGACTATTGACCCGTATGCTGCCATGATCGGTTGTGATAACCACCTTATAATCGCTCTCGGCTAGGAGACTGAAAAGTTCACGCAACGGCGAGTGGCGAAACCAAGTGAGTGTCACCGAACGATAGGCAGCCTCATCGGCAGCAAGCTCGCGCAGCGTCTTCGACTCTGTACGAGCATGGCTCAGGAGATCGATAAAGTTAACCACAACGACATTGAGGTCATTATTTTCGAACTGTCGGAACTGCGACACTAGTCGCTCTGCTCCCTGCGCATCATTAATCTTATGATATGCAAAACTATCGCGACGACGATAGCGATCTATCTGTGTCTGTATGAGTGGAGCCTCGTTGAGATTCTTACCCTCCTCTTCATCCTCATCGACCCAAAGTTCGGGAAACATCTCTGCTATCTTGTTGGGCATGAGCCCCGAGAAGATGGCGTTGCGAGCATACTGTGTAGCAGTGGGGAGAATGCTGTAGTAGAGTTCTTCTTCGAAAGAAAACTCTCCACTAAGCTCATGACTGATGACTTTCCATTGGTCATAGCGGAAGTTGTCGAAGACGATGAGCACCACTTTCTCCTTTTGGTCAAGTAAGGGGAATATACGGTCACGGAAAAGGTGTGGCGACATCAGCGGTTGGTCACTCTGTCCCCCAAAAGAGGGAAGATTTGCTCCGCGAGCCCTAGCCCCATCTCCTTTGGAGGAGCTAAGGAGGGAGCTAAACCAACTCTCATAATTCCTCCTTATATATTTTGCAAAAAGGTTGTTTGCTTCCTCCTTCTGCTGACGTAGCATCTCGCCCATATTATTGTCAGCATGTTCCAGCTCCAGTTCCCAATAGACGAGGTTTTTGTACACCTCTGCCCAGTCTTCATGTGTATCCGCATCATTGATCTGCATAGCGATGCGCCCCATATTTTGCTGATAGTTGGTATTGGTAGCTTCGGTGATGAGATCCTTCTTGTGGATATTCTTCTTCAGCGTCAGGAGTATCTGGTTAGGGTTGACGGGTTTGATGAGGTAGTCAGCAATCTTGGCACCTATGGCCTGATTCATGATATCCTCCTCTTCGCTCTTGGTCACCATCACTACGGGCACTGTAGGCTGCACCTCCTTGATGAGCGTAAGCGTCTCTAGTCCCGTAAGGCCAGGCATATTCTCGTCAATCAGGATGAGGTCATAACTACGTTCACGGCAACGATCCAGCGCATCCCGCCCGTTCGTGGCAGTGTCCACCTCATAGTCTTTCCCTTTGAGGAAGAGGATGTGAGCGCGAAGAAGTTCTATCTCGTCATCAATCCAAAGCAACGTTCCATTCTTGGCCATAGTCAACAGATGTAATAATTAGGCGCGAAGATACGATATTCTTTCCAAAGACTACACCTTTTTGTACAGAAAAGTTCACTCCTCCCCCTCCTTCCCTCCAAGACGCCCGATTCCTCGGAATAAAAAATAAAAGGATTTATTTTGTTCTCCTCTCGGCTTGTTGTATCTTTGTCACCCCAAGAGAAAGAGATTATGGAAGACTTCGTTCACCTACACGTACACACACAATACAGCATCCTTGATGGTCAGGCAAGTATCTCCAAACTGGTCGACAAGGCTATCGACGACGGCATGCGAGGCATAGCCGTGACCGACCATGGCAATATGATGGGCATCAAGGAATTTATCAACTATGCCAACAAGAAAAATGGCGGCATCAACGGTGAGATAAAAGATCTGAAGAAGCGCATCAAGGCTATCGAGAGCGGTAAGGAGGAGTGCGAAGACCCTGCAGCAGCCGCGGCCGAATGTAAAGCCAAAGTAAAGGAATTGGAGGGCAAACGCTTCAAGCCCATCATTGGTTGTGAGATGTATGTCGCGCCACGCCGCTTACACCTGAAGGAGGGTAAGCCCGACAGCGCCAACTATCACCTCGTGGTATTGGCAAAGAACGAGAAGGGCTACCACAACCTCATCAAACTAGTATCGAAGGCATGGACCGAAGGCTTCTACAATCGTCCCCGTACCGACCGTGTAGAATTGGAGAAATACAAGGAGGGCCTGATCGTGTGCTCGGCTTGCCTAGGTGGCGAGGTTCCCAAGATGATTACTCGCGGTATGCTCAGCGAAGCCGAGGAGGCCATTCGGTGGTACAAGAGCACCTTTGGCGATGACTACTACCTCGAGCTACAACTACACAAGGCCACCGTGGCTCGTGCCAACCACGAGGCTTATGAGCTACAGATGAAGGTGAATGAGAAGCTGATCGAATATAGTAAGAAATATGGTGTAGGACTCGTGTGTACCAACGACGTGCATTTCGTAAATGAAGAACATGCCGAGGCACACGACCGCCTCATCTGTCTCTCTACGGGCAAGGACCTCGACGACCCCACCCGCATGCTCTACTCCAAACAGGAATGGATGAAGACGACGGCAGAGATGAACGCTATCTTCGGACACATTCCCGAGGCCCTAGCCAACACGGTGAAGATATGCGACCAGGTGGAGTTCTACTCTATAGACAATCCACCCATCATGCCCAACTTCGAGATTCCCACTGACTTCGGCACCGAGGAGGAGTACCGCAAACAATATACCGAAGAGGACCTCTTCAATGAGTTCACCCGAGACGAAAAGGGTAACGTGGTACTCTCTCAGGCCGACGCAGAGGCCAAGATCGAGAAGCTCGGCGGCTACGACAAGCTCTACCGCATCAAGCTCGAAGCCGACTACCTGAAGAAGCTCACGATGGATGGTGCCAAGAAGTACTACCCCGTGATGACTCCCGAGATTGAGGACCGCCTCATCTTCGAGCTCCACATCATGAAGACGATGGGATTCCCTGGCTACTTCCTCATCGTGCAAGACTTCATCTGGGCAGCCCGCAACTTGCTGGGCGTATCCGTGGGTCCGGGCCGTGGCTCGGCCGCAGGCTCGGCCGTGGCCTACTGCCTGGAGATTACGCGCATCGACCCCATCAAGTATGATCTGCTGTTTGAGCGTTTCCTCAATCCCGACCGTATCTCGCTCCCCGATATCGACGTGGACTTCGACGATGATGGCCGCGGTGAGGTGTTGCGCTGGGTAACCGAGAAATATGGTGCCGAGAAGGTAGCCCACATCATCACCTACGGCACCATGGCGACCAAGATGGCGCTTAAGGATGTAGCTCGTGTGCAGAAGCTACCACTCGACCGTGCCAACTACCTCTGCAAGCTCATCCCCGACAAGCTCCCCGACAAGAAACTCAACCTTACCAATGCCATCGAAGCCATCCCCGAACTGCAGGAGGCCGAGACATCACCCGACCCCGTGCTACGCGATACCATCAAGTATGCCAAGATGCTCGAGGGCAACGTGCGTGGCACTGGTGTGCATGCCTGTGGTACTATTATCTGTCGCGACGACATCACCGACTGGGTGCCTGTGAGCACGGCAGACGATAAGGAAACGGGCGAGAAGCTCCTCGTAACACAGTACGAGGGCAGCGTGATTGAGGACACCGGGCTCATCAAGATGGACTTCCTCGGTCTGAAGACGCTCTCCATCATCAAGGAGGCTGTGGCCAATGTGAAGCAGAGCCTTGGCATCGACATCGACATCGACAGCATCTCCATCGAGGATCCCAAGACGTATCAGCTCTACTGCGAGGGCAAGACCATCGGTACCTTCCAGTTCGAGTCGCCCGGCATGCAGAAATACCTACGCGAGCTACAGCCATCAACCTTCGAGGACCTTATCGCCATGAACGCGCTCTATCGCCCGGGACCGATGGACTATATTCCCGACTTTATCGACCGTAAGCATGGCCGCAAGCCCATCGAGTACGATATCGATTGTATGGAGAAGTACCTGAAGGACACATACGGCATCACCGTATACCAGGAGCAGGTGATGTTGCTCTCACGCCAGCTGGCCGACTTCACCCGCGGTGAGTCCGATGCCCTACGTAAGGCGATGGGTAAGAAGAAGAAGGATATCGTAGACAAGATGAAGCCCAAGTTCATCGAGGGCGGCAAGAAGAATGGTCACGACCCGAAGATCCTTGACAAAATCTGGGGCGACTGGGAGAAGTTTGCCTCCTATGCCTTCAACAAGAGCCATGCCACCTGCTACTCCTGGGTAGCCTACCAGACCGCCTACCTCAAAGCCAACTATCCCCCGCAGTACATGGCTGCCAACCTCTCGCGCAACCTCTCGCGCATCGACGAAATCACCAAGCTCATGGACGAGTGCAAGGCTATGGGCATCAATGTATTGGGACCAGATGTAAACGAGAGTTACATGAAGTTCTCAGTCAATGCCAAGGGCGACATCCGCTTCGGTCTAGGAGGTGTAAAGGGCGTGGGCGAAGGTGCCGTAGAGGCCATCATCCGTGAGCGCGAGGCCAATGGACCTTACAAGAACATCTACGACTTTGTAGAGCGTGTGAACCTACAGGCCTGCAACCGCAAGAACCTCGAGTGCTTGGCCCTCTCAGGCGGGTTTGACTGCTTCAGCGACATGAAGCGAGAAGACTACTTCGCCGAGAATGCCAAGAAGGAAGGCTTCCTCGACATCCTTATCCGCTACGGTTCGTTGGTACAGACCGAGCGTGCCCAAGCCATGAACTCGCTCTTCGGCATGGCCAGCATGACCGATGCTATTGCCCGCCCCAAGATACCTGAAGAGGTGCCCGCATGGTCCACCATCGAGCGACTCAACAAGGAGCGCGACCTCGTAGGCATCTACCTCTCAGCCCATCCACTCGACGATTATCGCATCATCCTCGAGGACGTATGCTCCTTACATCTGGCAGAGATGCCCGAGGTCTTGAACAAGAAGGAGGAGCGCGATGTCACCCTTGGCGGTGTCGTAACAGGTACACGCAGTGCCTTCACCAAGACCAACAAGCCCTTCGGCATCACCAAGATAGAGGATTTTTCAGGTACCTACGAAGTAGCCCTATTTGGCGACGATTGGATGAGATGGAGCAACTACATGAAAGAGGGCTATTTCCTCTTTATCCGTGGCCGCATCACACCGCGCAACTTTTATGGCAAGGTAGGCGACACCTATGAACTCAAGGTAGGCTCCGTCGAGCTCCTCCCCGATGTCAAGGACACCCTCTTGCAGTCGATGACCATCACCATCCTTGCCGAGCACCTGAGCGAAGAGCTGGTTGACGACCTAATCACACTAATCAAGGAGTCTCCCGGCAAGACAGACCTCCACATCCACATCCGTGAAGGCGAGGGGCAGCATCAAGTCCTCCTCAAATCGAAGACATGCAAAATCACCGCCACCAACAAGCTCGTCAGCTACATCAAGAGCGTAGAGGGGGTAGAATACTCGTTTAACTAACAATCAGAACATATTGTAAACGCAATGAAAAAGACTTATCTGACCATAGCCCTTTTGGGCCTCAGCATCGCGACATCATTCGCGCAGTCCCCTGCCGAGGAGTACACCGCTACCGAGCTCCTCAAGAATTGCTCCTTTGAAGAGGAGGCCAAGCCCATCCGCAACCGCCGATTCGGCCCCAATGGTGAGGGCGAGCTCTTCGGAGGCTATCTGCCCGAAGGCATCATCCTTGGCTGGATTATCCCCGACGGACATGAGCAAACCTCAACGATAGCCGTCACTGCAGACAACCTCCTCGACACCACACAGCACAAGGCACTCTGCTGGACCATCACTTCATCGCCAGCCCTCATCGCTAACGTAGGGAATCAGGGCATTGAGGTCGTCGAGGGCAATCGCTACCAGCTCACCTTTTGGGCACGTGCCGATAAGCGATACAAAGGTAAGATACATGTAGGGCTGAAGAGCCGACATGACGACAGCTGGTATGCCTGCGCCAAGGTAAAAGGCAAGCTTAAGAAGCGCTGGAAGAGATACACTATCACCTTCACCGCTAAGAGCACCGACGAGAGGGCACACTTCGTCATCGAGGCCAGCAAGCCCGGCACGCTATACTTCGACGAGTTGTCGCTCACCGCACTCTAGGCGATGCCTTCTTGAGTTCTCAGTAAAATGGGCAAGTCAATCCTTGTGTTCTATCAGATGCAGAGCTTCTTCTGCATCGGATGGTGACACGAGGATACGCATATCTCCGCCTACGCCACTATAGTGGGAGACCAGCATTGAAGTGTGATCTTCAATAATGCAACGGATGTTATTGGCTTCGAGCAGACCTTTTATGACTTCAGTCTCAAAGGCTGCACCAGAGAAGACAGTGACCCAAGGCTCATTGCGATTTATTTTCATGGCAATTTTCTCCTTTGTTTTATATTAATACGTGTACAACACGAATCAACGCAAGATGTTTACACACGTAGCACCTTGTCACAATATTCCAACACCGAGGGTCGGTGAGTGATGAAGATCACTGTGCGTCCTCCTCTCGCCTCGGCCAATCGTTCCAGCAGACGGCGCTCCGTGTCGGGGTCTAGGGCCGAAGTAGCCTCATCAAACAGCAAAATCGAACCAGGCCTCAGGAGCGAACGGGCTATAGCTATGCGCTGCGCCTGTCCCTCGCTCAGTCCTCCACCTTGCTCGCCACACTTCGTGTCCAGCCCCTCGGGAAGCGAGAGCACAAACTCGGCACATGCCACGCGCAGCACCTCCCATAGCTGTTCGTCCGTAGCGTCAGGACACCCCAGGAGAAGATTGTCACGTATAGTACCGCTGAAGAGCGTGTTGCCCTGCGGCACATAGACCAGATTGCCGCGCGTCTGCGGCGACACCTCCAGTTCGTGATCAGCATCGTATATCGTCACGCGACCCGCAGTAGGACGGATGAGCGCGAGGATGAGTCGGATAAGCGTTGTCTTTCCAGCTCCCGTCTCACCCAATATGGCTGTCATCGAGCCTGGAGAGAAGTCCTCATCGAGTCCCGTCACCACCTCCTCATCACCATCGGGATACCTAAAGCTGACCTTACTGAAGCGTATGCCTGCCTTCCCTGGTATAGCTATCGATTCGCCCGACTCCTCCTGTGGAAGTTCCTCCAGCTCCATCAGTCGCTCGGCCGAGGTCAGTGCACTCACCAAGGCAGGTATCATGCGTGCCAGATCGGCCAACGGACGCTGTATGCGACCCACAAGTTGGAGGAAGGCCGTCATCACACCGAAGGTGATGACCCCACCCTGTATGCTGAAGACACCCCACAAGAACGCTGTCAAGTATCCTGCCGAGAAGCCCATCGACACCAGTCCTCGTGACAAGACGCTAAAGCGAGTCCTTGCCACCACCTCACCAAACAGACGCTCCTGCAATCCTCCCAGGCGCTGCATCATGCCTCCGCTCTGCTCCAGCGTCTTCACGATGGTCTTGTGTTGCAGGCTCTCCTGCATCACTGCCTGTATTTGGCTCTCGCTCTCGCGCACAGCCTTAGTCATGCTCCGCATGCGTCTCACATAGAGGCGGCTGAGCAACGAGAACAAAGGCAATATCAGCACCAGCACGATAGCCAACGTGTGATCCATCGAGTAGAGCAGACCAAACGAAGCCACCAGTTGCACCACCGTGATCACGGCAAAGGGTACCGTAGTCGTGATGACCGACACCACAGAACCGAGGTCCTGCACCATGCGGTTGAGCACGTCGCCCGAGTGGTAGCGTTCCTTGCCCTGCCACTCGCTCTGCAGCAATAGTCCGAAGAAGCGGCTACGGAAACGGTTGCGCAGCTCCACGTCGAGCCGATTGGCTACCCAGTTGTCCAAGGCATGTAACCCGATCTCGAAGAGTATCAGACACGCCATACCCACGCCATACATCGTCAGGTCACCCTCCTTCACTCCCGTAGCAATATCTATGGCATTCTTACTGAAGAGCACAAATATCAGCGAACAAGCTACTGACACGCAGCCAATCAATGTACATAACAATATACGGCTACGCACACCGCGCGAAGCTCCCCATATCCAGCGTAGCAGTTGCCACACCGAATATCCGTCCCTGCTCTTATTATCAAATATTTTCATAGGCTTGACAAAAATTTTTCACTATAGTGATAATTTTTTATCACAGGCTCGAAAAACTTTTTTCACTATAGAGATAAAAGTTCATCGACATACCTACGGACAAAATTAGTACAATTTCCTAAACCTTCCAACCCTTTACACGTTTATAAGGAGCTAACCCTTAAAAAACATACCCTATGAGAAGTATAAAAGGCACCCTAACAGAAAAGAACCTGCTCACCTCCTTTGCAGGAGAGTCGCAGGCCCGTATGCGCTACACCTACTTTGCCAAAGAGGCCAAGCGCGAAGGTTACGAGCAGATAGCCGCCATCTTCAAGCAGACTGCCAAGCAGGAGAAGATGCATGCCGAGCGTATGTTCCGTTTCCTAGAAGGTGGCATGGTAGAGATCTGCGCCTCCTATCCCGCTGGCGAGATACGTACCACGATGGATAATCTCAGAGCTGCAGCTCTGGGCGAGTATGAGGAGTGGCATGATCTCTACCCCACCTTTGCCGACATCGCCGAAGACGAAGGCTTCAAGGAGGTAGCCACCATGTACCGCGCCATCTGCGTGGCTGAGCAGGCACATGAGCAACGCTATCTCCGTCTGCTCGAGCGCATGGAGAACGAGCACACCTTCCACCGCCCCGATGCCATCACCTGGCAGTGCCGCAAGTGTGGCTACACCTTCACCGGCAAGAAAGCCCCCGACCGCTGCCCTGCTTGCCTACACCCCAAGGGCTACTTTGAGCCCAAGGCAGAGAACTTCTGACACCTCACTCCCCCATCCTATACCTAACCCTAACGACGAGGGGCGACTGCCACTGCAGCCGCCCCTCACTATTGTGATATCGCTATGAGAGTGATTATCTCTTCACCATCTTGAAGACGCGTGTCGTGCCGTCCTCATATTCGGCAGCCACGATGGTGACACCTCGCTCGGGAGATGACACCTCGACCCCGTCCTCTCGGTAATATCTGCGCGACACGATGTGCATCTGCGACTGGGCTATATCGGTACCTACAACCTCCAGCACCGCTTTCTCACCGCTGCGTACGGCAATGGCGCTCACTACGGCATCCTCAACCACCTCAAACGGAGCGGTGTAGATGCTACCCTCCATGGGGTCTCCATTGATAGCATAGAGAATGGTCACGTCGGCATCCTCGCATGAGATAGTCACCAAGCCTCCCTCACAGGTGATTACTGGTGTGGGCAACTCTGCGATCTCTGTCACGATAATAGTATCAACCTTCTCAATCACGAGGGTATCAACCTCTACGATGGTCTCAGTCACAACAATTGTGTCAACCTCTACGATGGTCTCGGAAACAACAAGCGTATCAACCTCCACGATAGTCTCGGTCACGACGAAGGTATCGACCACTGTCTCAGTCACAACGAGTGTGTCAACGATGGTGGTGTAGTCAACATCTGAGAATACGACATCCTCAGTTGCGGTCTCTTCATACATATTATCATTCACGGCGACAAGCTCTCCATTACGCTTCATGCTGCTCACCTGGTATCCCTCGAGCGGGATAAAATAGAACTTGATGACCTCATCCTGTTCTACGGTGCCAGCGAGAGAGTTCTCAGCTCCGGGTTCTACGACATTGCCATTCCATATGCAACGACCATATTGACTGCCGTACATGGCTACATTGTAAGACGGTAGGACCTCTTTGGCACTGACTATCCATGTGCTTGAGCCCTCACAACGTCCATTCTTCCCGTACCATACGGTGGTGGGAAAACCCCACTCGTTGATTTCTTCCTCTCCTGCATAGTCTACCACAATCTGAGAGAGATCCAAGGTATAGGTTCCCTCCTCTGTGATAGGCGTAGAAATATATTCAGACCCATTCCATTCAGCATTTACGGCATATTCAATACAATCAGTGGAAGGATATGCAGAAAGATGTGTCAATGTATACTCCTCACCTGCTTCACCGTACAGCTTAATCTCGCGTGACAACTGCGCCCAGTTTTCATCGTAAGACAATTGCACCTTCTGGTTGAACTGGACAATGATTCTGTCAAGTTGGTTCACTGTACCTTCAGCAGGAACAACGCTAACGATCTCCAACGGAGTAATCTCCTTCTGAGCATAAGCGATTTGGAACTTCACATCCTCAAAGTCGAAACCCACAGGCTCGGGAGTGGTGAAGAGGATCTTGCTGAGCACAGCAGTGCTTGTTCCTGCCACAGCAGCCTCGGTAGCCTCGATACGGATCTGCACGATCTCGCCCGAGTTGCCCTTATACGTTGCGTTAGTAGAGGAGTAAGAGGCGATACGGATAGCGCCACTATTCAGCACATTGTACGCCAACGTGTGAGTAGACTTCTTACGGTCCGCATTAAGAGCGATGTCGAGCACCTTCTCATCGTCCTCATTGATTGTCGTTGCCACCTGGAATCCCTCGGGCAATGTCAGGTCCATCTGGAAGGAGTTGAATGCCGTCTCATTGTCAAGTACCACTGAGATGACAGCAGTCTCACCTTCTTGCATCTTCACATCACCGACAGTCACGGTGTTGTTCTGAGCTTGCAGGGCACTGAGTGCCACTGCAAGTCCTACGAACATACTGAATATTCTTTTCATAGGTTCTTATAGTTTTATTTTACGATTACTTTATTACCATTTATCATGTACACACCTGCGGGAAGGGCGATGACGGTCTTGCCCGCCTTCACAGCCTTCTGGCATACGAGCTGTCCACTCACTGCATAGATATCCACTACGGTCTCGGCACCACAGGTAACCTCTACGGCACCCTTGACACCATATGCTGCGAACGCTGCAGCGTAGGCCTCATCCACGCCAGTGGCATCGCTACGCATCATCACGTCGAGGTCTGCAGCACGATGCTCAGCACCACCTGCTGTAGCAAACAAGCCGTCAGCAAGGGTCAGCACTGCATCTGAGTCTGTAGCGTCCTCGATGTCCAGCACGAGGTTGAGCAATGAACCCTCATTGTCACGGAAGGCTGCATTGTTCATAGCGTAAGCTACTACACGCACAGAGCCGTCGGCCAACGTGTTCCATGCGATGGTGTGACTAGCCTTTGCGCGGCCAGTGAGTGTAGCCTCAGCCAGTTCTACGCCTGCGGGGAGCACCACGTCGAGCTGGAAGGCGCTATAGGCCTCACGATTGTTAAGTGCCACGGGGAGCACCACACGGCCATCGCCCATGATAGCGAACTCACCTGCACTGAGTTCAGGCATCACCTCGGCACCGCGAGCAGCACGTGCAGGAGCCATAGCCTCACCACCTGTCAGCACCAGACGCAACACGCCTACGACATCGACCATAGAGATTACTCCATCGCCATTCAGGTCAGCTGCAGCAAAGTTGAAGTTGGTCTGTTCAATCTCCAATACGGCATTGACCATCATCACCACGTCGAGCATCGAGAATTCACCGTCGTTGTTGACATCGCCCATGAGGATGCTCTTGACGGTCAGCAGTGAACTGTAGTCAGCTGCCTTCATCTCCTTCTCGTCTGGAGTCACCATGCGGATGTTTCGCATCTCTATTTCATAATCGCCATCGGCAAGGCTATCCACCACTAGCGTCACGTTGGCAAGCACTCCGTCGTTGCCAGCAAATACTGCATTCTTGGTCGAGTAGGCCACGATGCGCAATGCGCCATCGGCCTGAGGCTCGGCAGCAACGATATGGCTGCTCTTGGCACGGTCGCCATTGAGGGTGATGTCGTAGATTGCCTCACCATCCTCCATGAAGGAAGCCACTGAGACGCCTGCGGGGAGATACAAGTCAAACTGGAAGGCTGTCACCTCCGCTGCATTGACCATCTCGATGGGGAGAAGCACGTTGCTCATAGCTCTAGCCTCAACGTCCTGCGCAGTCATGGCATAGCCACCAAACACCTGCAAGCCATAGGCCTCTGCATCGCAGATGCGCCATGCCGAAGCGGTGCCCGCACCTGAGTTCCAATAGCAGATATTGCCCGATTTACCTACGCCACTATTGTGTCCTCTAGCATGGAGTTTCGAGAACTCATTTATGCTTGCAGCGATAGCCACAACATCACCTCCCAATGAAGAGATGGTGTAAGGAATCGTTTCCTCCTTAGAGCCAACCATATACACCTCAAACGCGGTACTATATGTATCATAGCCCATATACATGCCTGTACCTGCATTCTTCAAATAGTAGCCCTCTTCACCCTCAGCCGGTACGAACTCCCAGCAACGATTGAGGTCATACAAGTTCTCATAGGTCCATCGGAGTCCATATTCAGCATCATCGTAAATCATCATGCTGACGCCATGATTCTCTTCAAATCCGCTCAGTGCACTTACGATGTAATACATACGGCCAGGAACGGGCATATTGGGTACCAGGCTGACTATAGCATCATCGAGTTCGGCGGTCATCGCTCTTACTTCTTCCTCAGAAGCAGCACCTGAAGCAAGCATGGCCTCTGCTTTAGCCATAGCAGCGATATAGGCAGAGATGTCAGCATACTGCATCACACCAGTACCTTCCTGTGGATTAAGAGACAATCCTGCTTCATAGACCACACGCAAAACTTCTAATGCTTCAGAAGCTTTATTCATGTCAACAACTACCGAAGAGACTCCCTCGTTATTGGTGAAGGCAAAAGAGAATGCAGCCAATCGGTTCTCCTGACGGATGGTGGCCGTGTTGCCCGAGATGGCAAGGTCATCAATAACAATCTCACTGCCATACATATCATAGAGCTTCAGGTTTGCAAATGCACAGGGCTTGTCAGCTGTCAATGTGAAGAAGTCGCCCGACTCGAAACGGATAAGTTCAGACTTATACTCACCAGCTACGGCCATCAAATCGTAAGGCAGTGACTGGTACTCGCGGACGAACCATGCAGATTGAGAATCGATACTGCCACTATAGGGTACCAAACCAGAACTGATACCAGAGGTTCCACCATAATTTCCAGAATTTGTGCTCGGATTACCGCCGTTGTGGTCACCCGCATGCATGATACCACCCATATAAGAGTCAAACTCCTCGTTGTAATCCCTGACTTCAATGTTCCACTGGCCGCGACCGAGCCATTTAAGGCGTACCGTATCAGTAGCCTCCTCACTCAATCCAAAGGAATAATCTACCACATCGCCCATATAAAGTCCTGTTGCCACATTCTTCACATAATAGCAATAGTAGACCTCCTCATGGATTGTGCCATCCCAATCTTCCGAAGACTCAATCTCTATATACTGTTCACCATTCTCGTCCAAGACGGGTTCGAACACAAACTCTTGCAGGCTCTTGTCGATCTGCACATCTTCCCACCAGAGCGTTTGCAACTCCTCATTGACGGTAACGGTTTTCTCTACACCCTGCTTCTCAAAGAAACCGGGGAATGCCGACACGATACGATAGGCCTTACCAGCCTCGGGTAGGCGGATAGCCTTGTTCTCATTGGCTTCAAATGCTAGAACTGCATCACGAAGCTCGACAGACATGGCTCTGCATTCCTCCTCAGAAGGATAGTTGGCTATCAGCGCCTCGGCCTTGGCAA
This sequence comes from Bacteroidaceae bacterium, assembly GCA_017555875.1. Classification (GTDB taxonomy): domain Bacteria; phylum Bacteroidota; class Bacteroidia; order Bacteroidales; family Bacteroidaceae; genus UBA1189. The sequence continues at coordinate 12,072 of JAFZFN010000029.1, read as the reverse complement.
TAGCATCGGTCAAGTAGCTGTGGTCATACTCATAGAAGCCCACCTCGGGGAATGAATAGGGATTGAGGTTCTTGGCAGCGCCAATCCATACCTCCAATGCTTCGCGCTCGGGAGCGGGAGTAGAGATTACCATCTCACCAGGGAAGGTAAAGTTCTGGGTGTAGCCGCCATTGGATGCACGAGAAATCATCTGGAAACTGAATGCATCGTAACCACCGTTGGGGAGTGTCACCTCGAGGTAGTGAGCCTCAGCAGGAATGTTCTGCCATGCAGAGTGGAAGTAGGTATGAGTGTCTTCATCGAAGAGCGCAGCGATGCCACCACCATCAATAGCATTAGGATTCAATGTGTTGTGGTCAGCATTAGAGGTCACATCGCCTTCTGTTAGAAATATTCTATTGCCATCGCCATCATATACGGCCAATTCAGACAGACAAAAGAACTTTGTACCATTGGCTGCTTTCTTTACCGTAATGCGGAAGGTCTCCACCTTATTTGGGAAACGATACATCGGTGAGTTGTAAGACATCAAGCCTTCAGCATTAAGCTCTGCGCCCTCAATATAATAGTAGCCTCCAATTGGAGTATCAGCCTGCTTGAACTCAATAGGCATCTGAGTGTACTCGGTAGAGATGGGGTTGTTCTTCACATTCTCGATGGCTGCGTATACCTGAGCGATGTAGGAGTAGAGGTCATTGGGGTCAACAGTTCTCTCCTCCATCTCCAACTCTAAATCGGATTCATACACGCACATCGTGTCCAATAGTTCAGTTCGCAAATCATTCAAGCCTTGAATCTGCATTGTGGTGTAACCACCAGGCAACCCTTCAACGTCGCGTGCCTCATCAATAAAGCCACCAAGGACTTCGACTGCAATACATACAGAGTCGTACTTCACGTCACCTACCGACCAGCTGAGTGCCTTACGCATGGCTGTCAACTCGGTGCGGTTGAGCTGTGCCGCGTCGTAGGCCTCGTTAGCCTCATCGATAACCTCATACAACGCATCAATAAAGGTGGCATTAGATGAGCCATCCGCCACGACACGCGCAGCCTCAATGTAGGCCAACAATCTTTCATAATCAGCAGCCGAACTCCTTGCCATGCCAATAGCCCAGTAGAGTTCCTCATTGTCGTCCCACAACGTAGCCGCAGTGGTGGTCACCTGATCAGCATACTCAATAGCGTAGTTGAGAAAAGCAATCGTATCCACATTCATCTTGACATCCAACAACGTGCCAGCCACCTCAACGGCCTTAGCCATATCAATCTCGGCCATGGCGTCCAAGGCCTCGGCCTCGCTCATGTTGCCAAAGTAGTAGAGCGTTACGTTGTCCCACACCACGTAGTTGGCATTGGTGTCCTCCACCTTGAGACCCACCTCCAATGTACCGTTAGTAACCTTTGTGGCCACGTTGAACTTAGAGCTGTGGGCCCACCTCACGATGCCGCCCCAGTCGGGGTTATCGGTAGCCACGGCCACCTCATCTTCATTGGCATACAATGACACACCATAGATGGTTTCACGGTTGCTCCAAAGCACATTCTCTTGCCAGTTTCTAGCATTCTGGTGCGAAGCGCCAACGTATGCTCCAAACACATAGGTTCCATTGGGCAAGTTGGGTATGCGCTGCATCATAACACTATTACCAAGGGGCTGATACTCGTAGGTAACTTCATCGGAATAGCGTCTATAATTCTTCCACGCCTCGGTCACCCCCTGGTACATACCATGGAAACCAACGACCATTTCCACCTTCTTGGTGTTCTTTCCCAAGGGCTGGTCACCCTCTATGGCCCAATACTTGACACCCTGCTCCATATCCGCATTGCGCAGATACTTCGCTGTCACGTCTCGCCCTTCGGCGAAGGATGTTGCAGCCACCAACATGGCTGCAAATCCCGCACATAACGTTCTAAAAAACTGTTTCATAATACTACTTTTATATGATTGTTATTTGACAATTATCTTTTGTCCATTCACCACATACACACCAGCGGGGATGGCGATAGTGCTTGTTCCAGCCTCTACAGCGATACTCTTGAGCTGCTGTCCTGTGAGTGAGTAGATGTTTACCACAATGGCTGCGGCTGTCTCGACCACGATAGCGTCGTCGGCACCGCTGATGCGAGCCTCTCCTGAGAGCTGTGCCACACTGGTGGTCTCGCTGCGCATCATCACGGCTGCGTCGTCAGCACGGTCCTCACCGCCGTGGGTTGTAGCAAAGCGTCCATCTGCGAGAGTCAACACAGCATCATCGGCCACCATCGGGCTGGGTTGGAGGGTAAGGTACATCAATGCTTCGTCATTGTCGCGGAAGGTGGCATTGTTCATCGCATAGGCCACGATGCGTATAGCTCCATTCTCGAGAGTGCTCCACGACATGCTGTGACTGCTCTTGGCACGCTCGCCCAAGACGGCATCGCTCAGGGTCATGCCCTCGGGGAGCACGACATCCACCTGGAAGGCAGTGTAGGCAGCAGTGTTGTTCATATAGATGGGCAACACCATCGCTCCGTCAGCAGCAATCGACACGTCGCCCGCCTCGAGCGTCACGACTGAGGCCTCACGATTCATTTCGCGCGCAGCAGCTACAGGCTCGTAGCCCAACACGAGACGGAGCACAGCCACCACGTCGACAATGCTGATCTCACCATCGCCATTCATATCGGCCACACTGCTGTCGTAGCCCTCCTGTGAGATATTCAGTACGGCATTGACCTGCATCACGACATCCATCATCGTGAGCTGTCCGTCGCTGTTGACATCGCCGAGGATGGGGTCGCTTGATGTGTCTTCGTAGACTTCAAAGACGAGACCTTCATAGCTATTTCCCATTCCTTGCTCATCGAGGAACACGCCCGTGTAGAGGTCCAAGTAATACCAACCAGGGGTAGTGATGGGTGATTCCAGCTCAAGTGTCACGGTCTTCATGTCTTCGCTGATGATGACGTCGTGCTTCACCTTTGCTACGGGAGTGTAATAGATGTCTGTGACGGTCAGTCCCTCAGTGGGCATGACGACCTCTGCAACTGCTCTGTCGAACGTCAGCACGATGGTCTCGAGCACGCTACATTCTGTCGGATAGTAACTTATCAAGGGGAAGGTCTCGTAGATGCTGAAGGTGAAGGTGGTCTCGGGGTACTCCTCTCCGTCGGCACTCTGGATAACACCTGCCGGGATGGTGTAGGTGTATGTGTCGGCAACATCGACAGCGTCGTATGCGCCCTTCTCATCCAAGAAGTACAGAAGGACGTGCCAGCCATTCATATCTTCGATGACGTGACCTTCTCTTATGGTGAACTCGGCACCTGTAGTAGCGCCTCTGACCACGATGCCCTCCTCGGGAAGCGCGAGGGTCACCTCCTTATTGAACAACAACTTGACATAATCCGCTCTTGACGCAGGCACGTCACTTTCGGGATAGGCAAAGATCATCTCCAGAGGAGGCACAGTGTCGGGCTCCTCCACTTGTGCTTCAGCATTGAAAGTTACTGAGGACACGCCCTCGTAGTTGTCGAACTCAAACGCACAAGCCGTAACCTTACGATCCAAGGTAATGGTAGCAATATTACCAGAAAGCTCACACTTCTCAACCGAGATATTCCTATTATAATAGTAGGGGCTATAGAATTTCAAATCAGCAAACGAGCAATCCTTGTCCGCAGTCAATGTAACGACATCTGTAGCCTCAAAGTGTACAAATCCAGACTTAAACTCTTCCTCTGACACAGACATGGCATAAGGAAGTTCCTGCACCTCGCGGATAAACCATGAAGAAGGTGAATATTTTTCACCATACGAGCTTCCGAGCACAGAATTCACACCAGGCACTCCACCGAAATAGTCTACACTATCAGCTGGGATTCCGCCATTGTGGTAGCCCACTGAAGCACAATAAACGCTATTGCCACCATTGGCATTTGCCAATAGAGCCCTGATACCAAATTGTCCATATCCGAGAGGTGTCACATATACCACACTAGGCTGCTCTGTCAAGTGGAAACCGTCGGCAGTACTATAGTTTACATAAAGCCCAGTAGCAACATTCTGCATCGTATAGTAATACTGTGTCTCCATCACCTTCTTACCGTTGTTGAAGTGTATGGTAAAGAGCCAAGAGCGAGGATTGCCATATCTGTCCAGTACGGGTTCAAGCACAAACTCCTGCAATTGGTTGTCGCCGGACACAGTCTCCCACCAGAGCCTGTTCTGTAACGTATCGACGGAAATCGCCTTCTCTACCGACTGATTCTCATCAAAACCTGGAAAAGCCGAGATGAAACGATATGGTTTCCCTGGTTCGGGGAGTCGGATGCTCTCGTTCTGGTCATATTGTCTGAAAGCCTGCATAAGTTCCGCAATCGCTGCTCCACACTCTGATTCTGAAGCACCGCTTTCAACCATATCTTGTCCTCTTGAGATGGCATCATGGAAATAACCCAAGTCATCATAATAGTAACCAATCTCGGGGAACGGGTAGAGATTGAATGTGCCAGTTTCAGCAAGCAAGCCTTCCAAAGCCAAGCGTTGATAATCTCCATCAGTTATCAACATTCTTCTGGGGAAGGTTATGCTTTGGTCATTAATTCCGTCCTTTGCACGAGAGAGCATTCTGAAGCCGAAAGCATCGTAACCGCCATTGGGCAATGTCACCTCAAGGTAGTGCACCTCATCGGGGAAATTCTTCCACGCCGAGTGGAAGTATGTTCCTATGTCTCCATCAAAGAGTGCAGCAATGCCCCCACCATCAGGATTCGTGGGGTTCAATGCATTGTGGTCTGCATTGGAAGTGACATTCGCTTCAGTCAATTCAATCTTCACACCATTGGCATCATAGAATGCCAGCTCGGAAAGACAGAAGAATGCTTCCTTAGCTTGGCTTCTCATCACAACAATTCGGAAAGTCTCCACCTTCTCCTCGAAACGATACATCGGAGAGGTATAACCCACTATGCTATTTTCTTCATCATACCATTCGGTACCCTCGACCCAACCATCTGCATTGGGCAAGAACTCCAACGGCATAGCTGCATCAACCTTCTCGGTAAACACTGGGGCATCAGGATCTGCAGGAGCTACGGAATCCAAGAGCATGTCTAATGCCTCAGTGGCATCAAAGTCGCCAGCCTCGGATATCAGTACGGCATTTCCAGCATCAATGATATCCCAGCTATTGATGGCTATCTGATTACTGCCACCTATATTTATATTGGCATTTGCATAGTCTCTGAAACGAACCATCACACGTCCCTCTTCCCAACTTGAAGCATCGACAAACTCAATGGCATCTGCCACGCCAGCAACCAAAGAACAATTGCGCTTAACAAACTTCTTGGCACTCACGCTATAGAGGTAATAGTCCTCACCATTGGCAGAGAGAATTGCAAATTGCTGATTGGGGTCGCTGACGTCAACTATATATCCCTCAACACCAGTAGTTGAGAAACGGATACCAGCAGAATCAACTGCCCACGCACCACGCGTTGTCGTAGAGATGCTGTAGCACTTCGTCGGGTCGGCATCGGAGAGCGAAGTCACTGACTCGACAGGCTCATCGTCATCACCAGGGATCTCGGGAACCTCGGGAATCTCAATAGAACTGAGCTCTACGGAGGAGACAAGCGCCATCTCACCAGGGAAGGTGTGGCTCTGATCCCTACCGCCGCTATTAGAGCGAGAGAGCATCGTGAAGCTGAATGTATCGTAACCACCATTGGGGAGTGTCACCTCGAGGTAGTGCTCACCGATGGGCATATTCTGCCAAGCTGAGTGGAAGTAGGTATTAAGGTCCTCATCAAAGAGGGCTGCGAAGCCTCCTCCATCGAGACTCTCGGGATTCAAGGTATTGTGGTCGGCATTGGAGGCCACATTGGCCGCGGTCAATGGAATCTTTTGACCATCGGCATCGTAAAGTTCCAACTCGGAGAGGCAGAAGAAGGCCTGATTGTTCTTCGAACCCTTCACAATAATGCGGAAGGTCTCCACCTTACCAGCGAAATGATAGATCGGGGAGCTGTAGCCCATGACCCTCATATCGACATTGTGCCAATCAGCACCCTCAATCCAACCTTCAGGACCGCGAGGATACACAATCTCACAAGCAAACTCCTCCCCCTCTTCGGGCTCAGCAGCAAGCATTGCCAAAGCCTCGGCTGCATCAAAGTCTCCAGCCTCCAGGATGGCCACGGCATTGCCCGCATCCAGATAGCTCCAGGTATCGATGACCAGATTACTGCCCGCCACGTTGATGTTGTGATTGGCATCGAAGCGCACCAGCACACGGCCTTCGCCCATGCTCGACGCATCGACCAGCTCGATGGCATCGGTCTTGCCAGCCACCAAGGCACGATTCATGGCAACAAACTTCTTTGCGCTTACACTATAGAGATAGTAGTCCTCACCATTCAATGAGAGGATAGCAAACTGCTGGCGAGCATCAGTGTCATCGACAGTGAGCCCCTCAGCATTCGTACATGTGAGCATGGTGCCCGCAGCATCGACAGCCCAACCGCCACGACCCATCGTCGTGACTGAGTAGCACTTCGTCGGGTCGGCATCGGAGAGATTGACAACAATAGCTGCCACAGCCGCATGCAAGAAGGCCAGCGACGTCAACAAGAAAGTAAATACCCTTTTCATAATACTTGGATTTTTATGATTAATAGTAGAGAATTATTATCATTTTCAATCTCTCATGCGCACAAACTCCCCATAGTTGCCACAAATGTATATAAAAATCCAAAAATTACCCCCCCCTATTTGTTAAATGATGTTAACACCTGCAAATTTCCTTGTAAAAGAAGAAAAGAAAGAGATGGGCTTGTGAGATTAAAGATAATAAAGTCTTTGACAAGCGACTTGGTGCTAGTTGCAAAAAATTAAAGTAAACGTTGCTTTTTCACCCACTTATTTGTACCTTCGCACGGTCTATATGCAGAGAACTATGAACACCATCGACTACAATCAAGTACCCCACAACTTCGCACTTTGCCTCCATACCGAATGCCCCATGGCAGCTACCTGCCTACGCCGTATGGTGTGGGACGCCATACCCGAAAGCGAAGAGCACCTTACTGTGCTGAACCCCTCATGTATCACACCTGGTGCAGAATGCCGCCACTATCGCTCTGCACAAAAAGAGGTATATGCACGCGGCTTCTGTGGGATGAAAGCACAGATGGTACCAGCTCAATACGCAAAGTTCAGCGATAGGCTGACACACTACTTCTCACGCAACTGTTACTATGAGCGCCGCCGTGGCGACCGGCTCTGTTCACCCAAAGAGATAACACATATCCGAGAGGTGCTCGCCGAGATTGGGCTCCCAGACCTGGAATTCGACGCATACGAGGAGCGCTACAATTTCAGCGATTAAGCTAATAATAGTCTGTTTCGACTGAGAAAAGACTTTTTATTTTTGGCTTGGCAAGGAACTCATCATCGATGAAATGGGCATTTTTGCGCATTCCGCAGTACGCAAAAGTTCATAAATCGGTTGGCATTGGCAAAGCTTTAAGGCAAAAGGCTGAGCGGAAGCAAAGCAAACGCGTCGGAGCATATATGGACAGATCCACTGTACTAAAGAAGTTGACAGAGCAGTACTTATATAGCAGTACTCAAATACTTAGCCGTCAGTATTGGAGTACTTACAAAGAAGTACTGGAAATTCTTAGTCTCCATTTTCTCATTTTGTATCAGATATCTTCTTTTCCTTGCGACGGAATTTTACTATTACCAGACACAACTCTGCCAATGCCAACCTATTTATGAACTTTCACCACCTTGATAGGTTCGAAAAATGCAGGACGAGAGAGTAAAAAAATGCAAAAGAGGCTATCAAAATAAAAAAGATAAGAAAGATATGAAACGAATACTACCCTTAGTGCTAACAGCAGCCCTCCTCACCTCATGTACATCGATGCGCTATGCAGGCGTAAGCCGACTGCGCGACTACGACATAGGCAGCACCAGCCTACCCGAAGCCTTCGACGGATACCGCATAGCCTTCGCCTCGGACTTCCATCTCGAAAGCAAATTCAAGGAAAGACAACTACGCGGCACGGTGAAGGCATTGCAGACACTTGCGCCCGATATGCTCCTACTAGGTGGCGACTACCAGGAGGGGTGCGAATATGTAGAACAGCTCTTCAACGAATTATCAAAGGCCACCCCACCCGACGGCATCTATGCCGTGATGGGCAACAACGACTACGAACGATGCACTCAGCTCATACGCTCCACAATGAAACAGCACCACATACACCTGCTCGAGGACTCCACAGCCAGCATACACCGCGGAGCCGATAGCATCGTCATCTGGGGAGCAAACCCCTATGCCGGACGATACCCCACGGCACCGAAAAAGAGAAGCTCAGAAAGAGAAATCAAAAATCAGAAATCAGAAATAAAAGCCCCCGCCCCCTTCGTCATCCTCCTCACACATACTCCCGACTATGTCGAGCAACCTGAGGCAGCGATTGCAGACCTCACTCTGGCCGGCCACACCCACGGAGGGCAGGTCACCATCTTTGGTCTCTATGCGCCCATCACAGCCTCACAGTATGGCATGAGATACCGCTCAGGGCTCAAGCGCAGCCGTCACGGCACACCCATCATCATCTCGAATGGGCTCGGCACATCGCGCCACCCCATACGCCTATTCGCACCGACCGACATCGTCATAGTCACCCTGCACCGCATAACTGAGTCGAAAGACTAGGGGTTCGGATGGTCACAAGAATAATTGCCAGTAACGAACACCGCTTCAGACGGACACCGTCTAAGAATAAGGTACAAAAAAGATAGGGCACAACTCACGTTGTGCCCTATCACTGATATAGCTATAAATGGAATTACTCTGCCTGTGCCTCCTCAGCTACGGGAGCCTCGGTAGCAGGAGCCTCTACAGCCGGAGCAGCTGCAGCGCTCTTCTTAGAACGACGAGTACGTGTAGCCTTCTTGGCAGTCTTGGCCATGTTCTCATTATAGTCTACCAACTCGATGAATGCCATAGGAGCAGCATCGCTCATACGTGAACCGAGCTTGATGATGCGAGTGTAGCCACCGGGACGGTCAGCCACCTTAACTGCAACCTCCTTGAAGAGCTCAGTAACAGCGAACTTGTCCTGCAAGTAGCTGAATACTACACGACGTGAGTTAGTAGTGTCGTTCTTTGACTTGGTGATCAGAGGCTCAACGTACTTCTTCAGTGCCTTGGCCTTTGCAAGAGTCGTAGTGATTCTTTTGTGCTTGATCAAAGAGCAAGCCATGTTTGACAACATAGCGCTTCTATGAGAAGCAGTACGACCCAAATGATTGAATTTCTTGTTATGTCTCATTTCAATTATTCTTTATCTAATTTGTATTTTGTAATATCAGTTCCAAACGACAGATTCAGACTCTCGAGCAAATCATCAAGCTCAGTGAGCGATTTCTTACCGAAGTTGCGGAACTTCAAGAGGTCAGACTTGTTGAACTGAACGAGTTCGCCCAAGGTCTCTACCTCGGCAGCCTTCAAGCAGTTGAGAGCACGAACAGAGAGGTTCATGTCGGTCAACTTGGTCTTGAGCAACTGACGCATGTGGAGTACCTCCTCATCAAACTCCTCGTTGGCATCGAATGCGGTGTCCTCGAGAGTAATCTTCTCGTCAGAGAACAACATGAAGTGGTGGATGAGGATCTTAGCAGCCTCTTTAAGTGCATCCTTCGGGTGGATGGAACCATCGGTAGCAATCTCAAGAACGAGCTTATCATAGTCGGTCTTCTGCTCGACACGATACTGCTCAATAGCGTACTTGACATTACGTATCGGGGTGTAGATAGAGTCAACGGGAATGGTATTGATCTCTGTGCAGAACGCGCGATTCTCATCAGAAGGTACATAACCACGACCCTTGTTGATAGAAATCTCTATCTGCATCGTAGCCTTAGAATCTAAGTGACAAATAACCAATTCAGGATTTAACACTTCAAATCCGCTCAGGCACTTACTGATGTCACCAGCCTTGAATTCTGTGGCGTTTTCAACGGTAATTGTTACCTTTTCCGTTTCAACTTCTTCTACAATCTGTTTGAATCGAACTTGCTTCAGATTCAAGATGATGTTGGTAACATCTTCCTTTACGCCAGGAACCGTTGCAAACTCATGCTCAACGCCCTCAATCTTGATGGTGTTGATGGCATAGCCTTCGAGTGAAGACAAAAGGATGCGACGGAGAGCATTACCGATAGTAATACCGAAACCGGGCTCAAGGGGACGGAACTCGAACTTACCATACTTCGAGTCAGCCTCCAACATGATAACTTTATCAGGTTTTTGAAATGCTAATATCGCCATGAATAAATTATTAATTTTTAGAGTACAATTCTACAATGAGCTGTTCCTTGATGTTCTCGGGGATATCCTCACGAGCAGGAACGTGGAGGAACTTACCAGCCTTGAGTGACTCATCCCACTCGATCCAAGGATACTTGCTGTGGTTGAAGCCAGCCAATGAGTTCTCGATAACCTCGAGTGACTTTGACTTCTCGCGTACACCAATAACATCACCGGGCTTAACAGCACAAGAGGGGATATTTACCACCTTGCCGTTGAGAACGATGTGCTTGTGAGAAACGAGCTGACGAGCAGCAGCACGAGTGGGAGCAATACCCAAACGGAATACTACATTGTCGAGACGTGACTCGAGACCCTGAAGAAGGAGCTCACCGGTGATACCGTTCTTACGAGCACAAGCATCGAAAAGGTTACGGAACTGACGCTCCAATACACCGTATGTGTACTTAGCCTTCTGCTTCTCAGCCAACATGACACCGTACTCAGAGGTCTTACGACGCTTGTTGTTACCGTGCTGGCCGGGAGGGAAGTTTCTCTTAGCTAAAATCTTATCTGCACCGAAGATGGGCTCACCGAATCTACGGGCAATCTTTGTTTTTGGTCCAGTATATCTTGCCATTTCTTTTATTCAATTTAGCATTCTCAACTATTATTCAGCATTGCCTACAGCCGCGATTGCAGATAGGAAGAGTACAATCCAAAAAGACAATGCGGAATAAATCGTTGCGAACAGGTTATATTACACTTTTCTTCTCTTGGGAGGACGGCAACCGTTGTGGGGAAGCGGTGTAACGTCGATAATTTCCATAACCTCAATACCAGCTCCGTGAACTGAGCGGATAGCAGACTCACGTCCGTTACCAGGACCCTTCACATAAGCCTTAACCTTTCTCAAGCCAAGATCGTAAGCCACCTTAGCGCAATCCTCTGCTGCCATCTGAGCTGCATAGGGAGTGTTCTTCTTAGAACCACGGAATCCCATCTTACCTGCTGAAGACCAAGAGATAACCTCGCCTTCACCATTTGCAAGCGAAACAATAATGTTGTTGAATGATGAATGAACATGGAGCTGTCCGATTGCATCAACCTTCACATTTCTTTTCTTTGTTACGACTGATTTTTTTGCCATAGTTTATATTTCAACTTTTAATTCTTACTTTGTGGCTTTCTTCTTGTTAGCAACAGTTTTCTTGCGACCCTTACGTGTACGAGCGTTGTTCTTAGTGCTCTGGCCACGAACGGGCAAGCCAATACGATGACGAACACCACGGTAGCAACCGATGTCCATCAAACGCTTAATGTTCAACTGAACCTCAGAGCGAAGATCACCTTCTACCTTGAACTCTGCACCGATTACCTCACGTACAGCTGCAGCCATATCGTCGGTCCAGTCCTTAACCTTTACATCTTTGTCTACACCAGCCTTCTCCAAGATCTGGTTTGCACTGCTACGACCGATACCATAGATATAGGTCAGTGCAATTTCACCTCTTTTGTTCTGAGGTATGTCTACTCCAGCAATTCTTATAGCCATATATTTTTCAAATTTTCTGCAAAATTAGTAAAAAATTATCCTTGACGTTGCTTTTCCTTAGGATTTTTCTTGTTAATTACGTATAAAACTCCGTTACGTCTTACAATTTTGCAATCTGCGGAACGTTTTTTCAATGATGCTCTTACTTTCATAGTGTATTTTGTTTTATTTATATCTGAAACTGATTCTACCTTTTGT
>JAFZFN010000006.1 GCA_017555875.1 Bacteroidaceae bacterium | reverse complement strand
TCCATACCCTCGCGATAGTCGCCCAAGGCGATACCGGCCATGTAGCCTTGCTCGGCAAGGTATGCCTGCAGAGCCTTCACGGGAAGTGTGGTGCGCAGGGCAAACTCCTTGAGGAAGGGTGCGTCGGGGAATGCAGGAGTGAAAAGTCCGGTCTTCACCAGTTCGTCACAGAGGTAGTGTGCAGCAGCATAGCTCTGCTCGTTCACTTCGCGCAAGCCCTGCTTACCCATCAGCGCGAGGTAGATGGTGATGTGCAGTGCCATGAGCGACTGGTTGGAGCAGATATTGCTGTTGGCCTTCTCGCGGCGGATATGCTGCTCGCGAGCCTGTAGGGTGAGCACGAAGGCGCGCTTGCCATCCACATCTTTGGTTGCACCCACGATGCGTCCGGGGAGTTTGCGCACGAGTTCTTTTTTACAAGCGAGGAAGCCCACATAGGGACCTCCGAAGCTGAGAGGTATGCCTAAGGGCTGGCCATCGCCACAGGCGATGTCGGCACCCCATGCGGCAGGAGTCTTCAGCACAGCCAGTGCCGAGGGATCACACTGCATGATGAGCAGTGCCTTGGCAGCATGCACATCGTCGGCAAAGCCCGTATAGTCCTCGATGATGCCATAGTAGTTGGGCGAAGCTACGAGCACGCCAGCTACATCGCCTTCGGCAAGCATAGCCTGCATGGCAGCGCGGTCGGTATGTCCGTCCACTTCGGGGATGAGGCTCACGGTGATGCCCTTAAACTTGGCATAGGTGTCGATGACGCCAAGCACTGCGGGGTTGAGGGTTGCCGATACGAGCACACGGTTCTTCTTCTTGGCCTGTGCCACCGCCATGAAGATAGCCTCTACGGCTGCCGTAGCACCATCGTACATAGAGGCGTTGGTGCAATCCATACCCGTGAGCTCACAGATGTGGCTCTGATACTCGAAGATATATTGCAGTGTGCCCTGCGATATCTCGGGTTGGTAGGGTGTGTAGGCGGTGAGGAACTCGCTACGCGAGGTGAGCGCACCGATGGCCGAGGGGGTGTAGTGGTCGTAAGCACCACCACCGGCAAAGATGACTTGCTTTTTGTTCTGAGCGCCGAGGGCGTCGAAGTGAGCGCGTATCTCCTCCTCCGACATGGGGTCGGGAAGGTCGTACTCCTTCTGCAGACGCACGCTGGCGGGGATGTCGGCAAAGAGGTCGTCAATAGCGCTGACGCCAATCTTGTCGAGCATCTGACGGATATCGTCAGGTGTGTGGGGGATGTATTTGTTCATGGTTGATGAGGCCTCCCCTAACCCCTCCCAAGGAGGGGGATTCCATTCCTATGGAGGGGTTAGACGAGATTCTTTTTAAGACAACATTAATATAGTTGCAGCGATGTGTGAAGCTCCCTCTCCTTTGGAGAGGGGTGGGGTGAGGCCCCCTTACTCACAAATCTTCTCGTAGGCGGCAGCGTCGAGGAGGCTGTCGAGTTCTGCGGGGTCAGCAAGTTCTACCTTGATGATCCAGTTCTCGTAAGCATCCTGGTTGATGAGTTCGGGTTGGTCTTCGAGTGCGCTGTTGATCTCGATGATGGTACCGCTCACGGGAGAGTACAGGTCGCTGGCAGCTTTCACGCTCTCAACGGCGCCAAACTCTTCGCCCTTGCTGATCTCATCGCCCTCTGAGGGGAGATCTACATACACGATATCGCCCAATGAGTGCTGTGCATAGTCACTGATACCGATGAAACCGATGTTACCTTCTACTTTGACCCATTCGTGTGAGTCTGCATACTTGATGCCTTCAATTACTTTGCTCATAACTTCCTTTATTTTACAATTGCTTTTATTTTTTATAATTCTTCTGATAGAATTTCTTCTTCACCACCTTACCGGCAAAGGTCTTCTTGCGGATGCGCACCTCGACAGGAGTCTCCAGGGCGCTGTAGCGTGCGTCGATGAGTGCCATGCACACGCTCTTGTCCACCGAGAGGCAGTGGTAACCGGTTGTTACGACACCAATCTCTTCGCCCTCTGCCTCGATGGGGTATCCAGCGCGAGGTATGGCGCGGTCGATGAGTTCGATGCCCACAATCTTCTTCTTCAACCCTACGGCCTTCTGCTCGGCGAGCGCGTTCTTACCGATGAACTCCTCCTTGTCGAGCTTCACGAAGATGCCCAAGCCTGCTTCGAGCGGAGTGATGTCGTCGCTGAGCTCATGTCCGTAGAGCGGCAGTGCCACCTCGAAGCGTAGGGTGTCGCGGCAACCGAGTCCGCAGGGAACAGCCTCGCCCGAGGCGATGAGCTCATCCCACACCTTATTTATATAGGCATGCGAGCCATACAGTTCGAATCCATCCTCACCCGTATAGCCTGTGCGGCTGGCGATGATGGTCTCGCCATCGACCTCTATCTCCTTGAAGGTATAGAAGGCGAGGTCGCCCACCGCGAGGCCGAGCACGCGCTCTACCACCTCTTCGCTCTTGGGACCCTGCACAGCCACCTGGCCATAATAGTCCGACTGGTTATCGATGACCACATCGTAACCCTTGCTCTGCTCCACTATCCAGGCGTGGTCCTTGTCGATGTTCGATGCGTTCACCACGAGCAGGTACTTACCCTCGCCCATGGCATATACGAGGAGGTCATCCACGCTACCTCCGTTGGGGTAGCACATGATGCCGTAGTAAATCTTGCCGTAGGGGGCGTCGATGATGTCGTTGGTGAAGATGTGGTTGACAAACTTCTCTGCGTCGGGTCCGCTGACGAATATCTCGCCCATGTGCGACACATCGAACACGCCGCATGCTGTGCGCACCGCATTGTGCTCGTCCTTGATACCCGAATATTCAATAGGCATGTCAAATCCGCCGAAAGGGCTCATCTTAGCTCCGAGAGCCACATGCTTGTCGTGCAGACAGGTTAGTTTCAGTTCTTCCATGGTTTTTTAGTTCTTAATATGGTGTTTTTCTTTAGCAGTCCACCACGCGGGGTGAACTCCTTATGTGTGCTGCAAATGTATATAAAAAGTTTTTTCATTGCAAGCATGCATAGTATAAAATGCGAACATTGATAAATTAGTGAGCAAAATAGGGTAGAATATGATTTCTTTTCTGTATTTTTGCAGATTGTTAACAAAGCATATTAACGAATCAAACAATCTATATACGCTATGTACAGAACGAATACTTGTGGAGAGCTTCGCCTCTCCGACGCAGGAGCGAAGGTGACGTTGGCCGGATGGGTGCAGCGTACCCGTAAGATGGGTGGTATGACCTTCGTTGACCTCCGCGACCGCTATGGTCTCACTCAGTTGGTGTTTGATGAGAACCACGATGCTGTGCTCACCGAGCAGGCTAATAAGCTGGGTCGTGAGTATGTGATCCAGGTGACTGGCACCGTGAGCGAGCGTTCAGCCAAGAATCCCAAGATGGAGACGGGCGACATCGAGATTATCGTCGATGCCATGAACGTGCTCAATGCATCGCAGACTCCTCCCTTCACTATCGAGGACAACACTGATGGTGGTGACGACATCCGTATGAAGTACCGCTACCTCGACTTGCGCCGTAACGCCGTGCGCCGCAATCTTGAGCTGCGTCATAAGATGGCCTTCGAGGTACGCCGCTACCTCGACGAGCGTGGCTTCCTTGAGGTAGAGACACCTATCCTCATTGGATCTACCCCCGAAGGTGCACGCGACTTTGTCGTTCCCTCACGCATGAATCCTGGTCAGTTCTACGCCCTTCCCCAGAGCCCTCAGCTCTTCAAGCAGATCCTGATGGTGTCGGGCTTTGACCGCTACTTCCAGATTGTGAAGTGCTTCCGCGATGAGGACCTCCGTGCCGACCGCCAGCCCGAGTTTACCCAGATCGACTGCGAGATGTCGTTCGTTGAGCAGGAGGATGTGATCTCGCTCTTCGAGGATATGTCAAAGCATCTGTTCCGCTCTATCCTCGGTATCGAGATGACCGAGCAGTTCCCCCGCATGACTTGGCACGATGCCATGAAGTACTATGGTAGCGACAAGCCTGACCTCCGTTTCGATATGCGCTTCGTAGAACTTATGGACGTACTCAAGGGTCACGGCTTCAGCGTATTTGATGGTGCCGAGTATATCGGTGGTTTCTGTGCTAAGGGTGCAGCCACCTATACCCGCAAGCAGCTCGATGCCCTCACCGACTATGTGAAGCGTCCGCAGATCGGTGCCAAGGGTATGGTCTATGCTCGTGTCGAGGCCGATGGTACTGTGAAGTCAAGCGTCGACAAGTTCTACACACAAGAGGTACTGCAGCAACTCAAGGCTGCGATGAATGCCGAGCCCGGCGACCTCATCCTCATCCTCTCTGGTGACGACACCATGAAGACCCGCAAGCAGCTCTGCGAGCTCCGCCTCGAGGTGGCCGAGCAGCTCGGCTTGCGCGACAAGAGCAAGTTTGCTTGTCTATGGGTGGTCGACTTCCCCATGTTCGAGTGGAGCGAAGAGGAGCAGCGCCTCATGGCTATGCACCATCCCTTCACCTCGCCCAAGCCCGAAGATATCGAACTCCTCTATACCAACCCTGCTGCTGTACGTGCTAATGCCTACGATATGGTCATCAACGGTGTTGAGGTCGGCGGTGGTTCTATCCGTATCCACGACAACGAGTTGCAGAAGAAGGCCTTCGAGATTCTCGGCTTCTCTGAGGAGCGTGCCCAGTCACAGTTTGGCTACCTGCTCAGCGCCTTCAAGTATGGTGCTCCCCCTCATGGTGGTTTGGCCTATGGTCTCGACCGCTTCGTGAGCCTCTTCGCAGGTCTCGACAGCATCCGCGACTGCATCGCCTTCCCCAAGAACAACTCGGGCCGCGACGTCATGATCGATGCTCCTGCACCCCTCGAGCAGGCACAGCTCGACGAACTCAATATCCTTGTCGACATCAAGGAGAAGTAGAGAATCCTCGTCAGTCTCTGACGACAACCGATAGGGGAGGGCGTGTCTTGCGACACCCCTCCCTCTCTTTTTCTTTATATCCTCAGATTATTGTGCGAACAAATCCCCCACCGTGGGAGTTATAGTGTCACCAACGAACATAGTATGCTAACCCTTTTATCGCTAACCCTTATGATTACGACCAAGATGATGACCTACACGCTCCCCGTACTCCCTTATCCTGCCGATGCGCTCGAGCCAGTCATCAGTGCCGAGACCCTCGCCAACCATCATGGCAAGCACTTTGCTGCCTACGTGAACAACCTCAATCGACTCGTCTCCGGCAGCGAATACGTGGGGCTACTCGTCGAGGAGATTGTGAGAGAAGCCCCCGACGGCCCTATCTACAACAATGCGGGGCAGGTGATGAACCATCGGCTCTATTTTGAGCAGTTCATTCCCGCATCTCAGTACAAGGCTCCGGGTCAACGCCTGATCAATGCCATCAACTACCACTTTGGCAGCATGGAGATCTTCAAGCAGCAGATGACCGAAGCCGCTATGAGCCTCTTTGGCAGTGGATGGGTGTGGCTGGCTATCGATACCGAGGGACGCTTGCAGATTGTCAAGGAGATGGGTGGTGGCAACCCGTGGCGACGCGGCATGACTCCATTGCTGGGCATCGACTGCTGGGAACACAGCTGGTATCTCGACTATGCCTTCGATAAGGCCGCCCACTACGATGCCTTGTGGAGCATCGTCAACTGGGATGTCATCGAGGGACGACTTCCGATGTAGCCTCCCGTCAGCGTGTCAAGGCCCGAATGTCCTCGATGAGACGGTCCACGTTCTCGCTCTTGGTGGCCCAACTGGTGCAGATGCGCACAGCCGTGTGCTCTGCATCCACCTGTTGCCAGATGGAGAATCTGTATCTTTCTTCCAGTGTCTTGAGTTGAGCGTTGCTCAGTATGGGGAATTGCTGGTTGGTGGGGCTGTCGATGAGGAACCCGATGCCCTTGGCCTGCAGTGTAGCCTTGATGCGCATGGCCTCGTCGATGGCGTGCTGGGCAATCTTCGTGTAGAGTCCGTCGGTGAAGAGTGTGGCAAACTGTAGCCCCAGCAGACGTCCCTTGGCGAGCATGCCTCCGTGGCGCTTGATGCTGTAGCGGAAGTCGCGCTTCAGCTCCTTGTCGACGATGACCACCGCTTCCCCGAAGAGAGCCCCCACCTTGGTGCCTCCGATGTAGAACACGTCGGCCAGTCGTGTCAGCAGTGGTAGCGTGATGTCACACTCGGGTGAGCACAGCCCATAGCCCAGTCGGGCTCCATCGACAAAGAGCGGTAGTCGCTCGCGCCTACACACCGCACTGATGGCCTCCAGCTCGCTACGTGTGTACACCGTACCCACCTCTGTGGGCAGCGAGATATACACCATGCCTGGCTGCACCATATGCTCTGGCCCATCCTCACGGCGATGTGCCTCCACAGCCTCCTCGATCTGCGCGGCTGTCAGCTTGCCATCGGCCGAGTCGATGGCAAGCACCTTGTGTCCCGTGGCCTCAATGGCCCCTGTCTCGTGTACGTTGATGTGTCCGCTCACGGCACACAACACTCCCTGGTAGGGGCGTAGGGTGTGTGCTATGACGGTGGTGTTGGTCTGTGTGCCTCCCACGAGGAAGTGTACGTCCACCTCGCTGTTGTCGCATGCCTGCCGTATCAGCCTTCGGGCCTCGTCGCAATATTCATCTTCGCCATACCCCACGGTCTGCTCCATGTTGGTCTCCATCAGGCGCTGCATGATCAGCGGATGCGCCCCTTCGCTATAGTCACATTGAAATTGTATCATGAGAGTGTTCTGTTTTTGTTTGTACGACAAAGGTATATCTTTTTTCTTGACAATGTCATATCTATCATCATTTTTCCACCCATTGATAAGCTCCGTCTTGTCCTTCTGTGTCTTCTCAACAGAACTCGATATAAAATCCGAACTTCTTAAAATTCAACGAGCGTATCTGCCTTAAAATTTCCAAAGATTGTTGTACCTTTGCATTTTCATTGCGGACATATGCAGATATTTCTTGTATCTGCAAGGATTGAATACTGAAAAATAGAAGACAAAAGAAAAAGTTATAGCAAAATGATTACAGTATCGGATTTAGCGATTCAGTTTGGAAAAAGAGTGTTATATAAGGATGTCAACCTGAAGTTCACTAACGGAAATATCTACGGAGTCATCGGTGCCAATGGAGCCGGTAAGTCTACCTTCTTGCGCGCCATCAGTGGCGAGTTGGAGCCTACCAAGGGCAGCGTGACCCTTGGTCCCGACGAACGTCTCTCGGTGCTCAGTCAGGACCACTTCAAGTGGGATCAGTACACCGTGCTCAACACCGTGCTGATGGGCCACACCGTGCTTTGGGACATCATGAATCAGCGCGATGCGCTCTATGCTAAACCTGATTTCAGTGACGAGGATGGCCTCAAGGTGGCCGAGCTGGAGGAGCGCTTTGCCGAGCTCGAGGGCTGGAATGCCGAGAGCGATGCAGCTGCCCTACTCAGCGGACTGGGCATCAAGGAAGACAAGCATTACCTCCTCATGAGCGAGCTCAGCGGTAAGGAGAAGGTGCGTGTCATGCTGGCCCAGGCCCTCTTTGGCAACCCCGACAATCTCCTGCTCGACGAGCCCACCAACGACCTCGATATGGAGACTGTGACCTGGCTCGAGGAATACTTGAGCAACTTCGAGCACACCGTATTGGTGGTGAGCCACGACCGCCACTTCCTCGACTCTGTGTGCACCCACACCGTAGACATCGACTTTGGCAAGGTGAGCATCTATGCCGGCAACTATAGCTTCTGGTACGAGAGCTCTCAGCTGGCCCTCCGCCAGGCGCAGAACCAGAAGACCAAGGCCGAGGAGAAGCGCAAGGAGCTGGAGGAGTTTATCCGCCGCTTCAGCGCCAATGTGGCCAAGAGTAAGCAGACCACCAGCCGTAAGAAGATGCTCGAGAAGCTCAACGTCGAGGACATCCAACCCTCATCGCGCAAGTACCCCGGCATCATCTTCACTCCCGAGCGCGAGCCGGGCAATCAGATATTGGCCGTCAACGATCTGCGTGCCGAGATGGAGGATGGCACCGTGCTCTTCAGCGATGTGAACTTCAACGTCGAGAAGGGCGACAAGATCGTCTTCCTCAGCCGCGACCCGCGTGCCATGACCGCCCTCTTCGAGATCATCAATGGCAACCGCCAGCCCCATGCCGGCAGTTTCGAATGGGGAGTGACCATCACCACCGCCTATCTGCCCCTCGACAATACCGAGTTCTTCGACACCGACCTCAACCTCGTCGATTGGCTCAGCCAGTTTGGCGAAGGCAACGAGGTGTACTTCAAGAGCTTCCTCGGCCGTATGCTCTTCAGTGGCGAGGAGGTGCTGAAGAAAGCCAATGTGCTCTCGGGAGGTGAGAAGATGCGATGCATGATTGCCCGCATGCAATTGAAGAATGCCAACTGCCTCATCCTCGACACCCCCACCAACCATCTCGACCTTGAGAGCATCCAGGCATTCAACAACAACCTGAAGCTCTACCGAGGCAACGTGCTCTTCAGCAGTCACGACCACGAGTTCATCCAGACCGTGGCCAACCGCATCATCGAGCTCACCCCGAATGGCATCATCGACAAGATGATGGAGTACGACGAATACATCACAAGTGACCTCATCAAGGAGATGCGCGCTCGCATGTATGGGGCCGACGCGGTATGATAGCGTCGGTTAACTTTCAGTTTTCCTCCTTCGCGCCTCGGCATAGATTAAGCGAGCTTATCTCTGCTCTCGGCTTGGCGTCGGTTGCGACGGCAACGCGGTATGATAGCGTTGCTTGCGATGAAAGGAACTTTAGTTTCTCCGAAGAGCGTGCTTTAGCACCATAAACTTTAGTTCTCCCGAGGAGTATTCAATTTTGATCGCGTAAAACATAAACACCGCTTCAGAGATTGTTCTGAGGCGGTGTCTTTATCTATGGCTGCGTTCTTTCGTTTGGCTTGGGGATTGGGCGGAAAGAGGGCAAGGATTAGGGGAACCAAACCATTACAAATTGTAACGCTTTCAAGATACGAATAAACGAGTCGGCGACCTAAAGGTTGCTTTTCTTTACAAGCAGCGAACTTCGTTTCCGAGCCGTAGCCTAATTTAAAGCGCTTTGGCTCATCTTTACCATAATCAATCCACCAATTTCATTTTTTCCCTCTTCTTTGTCGCTTTACCTCTTTTGCTGTTGACTTAATCGTATCCAAATAGAAATGCTCTACAGGCGAAAGTGTGTTATTTTGATATTTGCGGTATTCCGTGGTCGCTTTTTCTATCGCTTGGGCATGGCTAATAGAACCTGCACCCGCGAGTAGCGGACGATTGCCCGAAGTGAGCACTGCATCTAACTGTTGTATGTAGTCGCTCATATACATAGGTCTTTGCTCTATGGCACTGATTTCCGCTAAGTCGAAATAACCAGAAACAAGGTTGTTTAGAATCTTCAGTTCATTTTCATTCAAATAGTTCTTGGCTATGCTGATATCCTTTAGTGCTGGTAACTCGCCAGAGAATGTAGTGAGTCCCATGAAAGGTTTCTCTGCATCGGCACGCTCGTAGATTACTTCAGCTGCCGTATGTCCATGAGCAGCAAAGTGCAGTTTGTTTTGCACCATCTTGAAGAATAGTATAGACTCCTCGCTGTGTGGATTGTAGTCAACACTCGTAGCATAGAGGTCGAGCACCTGACGGTAGAGCACCTTCTCCGAAGAACGGATGTCGCGAATGCGGTCAAGCAACTCCTTCCAATAGTTGCCACCTCCATTGCCTTTCAGTCGCTCATCGTCCATCGTGAATCCCTTGATGAGGTACTCCCTTAGTCTCTGTGTAGCCCAGATGCGGAATTGGGTACCACGCACCGATTTCACTCTGTAGCCAACAGAGATAATTACATCAAGGTTGTAATAATCAACCCAATGCGTTTGTTGTTTCCCCTCAATAGCACCATGTTGAGTGGTTGTTGCATATTTTGCAACAACCACTTCTTTATCCAATTCCCCTTCGCTAAAGATATTTTTAATATGACGAGAAATGGTAGATTTGTCTCTTTGAAACAATTCCGCCATCAAATCGAGCGAAAGCCAAACGGTTTCTCCTTGTATATTCACATCAATCTTAGTCAGTCCATCCTCGGTCTGATAGATTATGATATTTCCGTTATCGTTGGGTTGTTTATTCATAGCTCAAATGAATTCTTTTTTGTATTCTATAAGATTGTTTTTGGCCATAAATATCAGATTATATCTACTTTGATTTTTATGTTGAGTTCTCGAGCGATATGTTCTATATCTCGTTTCTTGGTTTGGGTGTTGCTATTGGTCATTAGATACCAGCCATTGCCGACAGGCTTTTGGGCTCGTTTATACTTTGAATCAAGAGTATTAGAAATCAATGGAACTTTACATTGGGTCATTCCCAATGTACGAACGCGCTCTGGCCCAACCATCATGACGAACTGACGGAATGTTTCCGCAGCTTGACTCTCTTGGATAACCTTGCCATCAGCAAGGGTTATTCTTAGTCGAGTGGCAGGTAAAATATTACCCTTCGGTTTTGTTTTCCCTATTACCTTGTGTTCTACTTGTGGGTCTGGAAGGATTTCCTTGGCATCGGTGATTCCTGCTGCAAAGTTTCGCTTACGCGAGAGATGTACGCTGATGGGTGAGTCAGGTACATAGTCTACGACTAATACTAATTCACGTTGCACTTGCTTCAACGCTGGTGCTATCGTCTTGGTAACAATGGGTAGAATCTCTTTCTTGATGATATTCTCCTCCAATTCATTAACTTGTTTTTCAAGGTCCTCATTCAATGAAAGTTCCTCTCGACGTAATGTTTCCATCGCTTTGTATAAATCGCTTAGTCGTGACATAAGTATATTATTTTATCAAGGGCATTTCTTGGATGATCTTTCCGTTTAGCAGCTTCCCGTTTTGGCATTTATTTCTTTTTACACCATCGCTTCCCCATGTTCCCCATTGCTTAAAAAAGAATGCAGTATTTTGGGCTTCTACTTGCTCTTTAATATTGAGTACCCATTCTTCTTTCATCGGTCTTGCTTTGGGGCCACTTTCACCTCCTACGATTACCCAATCGATACCACTCAGATTCAGTTCTTCTAAATCTTCCAGCAATGGTTCGCAGGATAGGAATTTTACCGAGGCATTCAAGTGTCTTAGCTCGTCAATTCGTTTTTTTGTATCCATACATTCTACTGTTACCCCCAACCATACATTCTCAGGTATTGCTTTAGCCTTAAAATATTCAGCCATTCGTTCTGCACGTTTAGTCAATATTTGATAGCGATGCTGTGGAGTCTTGGTTATGACAGCCATTATTCTATCAACAAAATCAAAAGGAACGTTCTCATGAAATATGTCACTCATCGAACACACAAATATGTTATGCGCACCTTTCCATTTTAATGGTTCATCCAGTTCTCCCTCATGCAAGGTTAGCTCAAATCCATTTCGATACTTCTCTAAACGCATGGCCTTCAATCGGCGTGTCATTACTTCTGCATAGCAATGAGTACATCCTGCCGACTTCTTGGTACATCCTGTTATTGGATTCCATGTTTTGTCTGTCCACTCAATCTTTGTTGTTCTCATTTTTTTAGTTCTATTAAGACTTTGGGATGTTTTATATCTTTTGAAGCATCATAATTGATATAGAAAGAACCTTTTCTAGCTTCATTGCCAGAATCTAATAAGGTTACTTTTATTATTTTTTGGTCTTGCAGATGCCTTAAAATGGCATTAACGTGTTTGGGTAAATATCCTTTTCGAAGAATGAAGCGATATATCTCGTCATTGGTTCTTCCACGTTCTGTTAGGAAGGAGAATAGCATGTTTTTTAATTCCTCAAAGTGTTCTTTCTGGTTTTCCTCCTTGAACATCTCAGCAAACAGATTCATTTGCATGGTTTTTTCTGGCAGATGAAAGCCTTGACCATCTTCCTCATCCAGTGACCACTTTGTCTCGACTGCTTTTTCCAATCCTAACAGATTGTTGCAAATTGAGAAAAGTGCAAAATAGTTTCTACTATCGCGTTCTATGAAATAAGAGGACGTGTAATATTTGCCATTGAAAGAGAGGGCCTCGGAAAGAGCATCAATGTATTCTTTCACATCCATCGGTTCCTCACGCCTAATTTTATGATCTGTTGGAAAGAATTGTTCGATAAATGCACGCAAACGCAAGGCACCATTGTTTGCATCCTCATTGAAGGCATAATGCGTAAACCTGTGCATAAACGAGATGGGTAAGAACAGTAGCATTTCCGTATTTTGATTACGCATCAGCTGTTGGAAAGTCTGTTTGTTGATGTCCTTATAACCATATGGATCAACGAAAAGGAAGTTCTTTGTGCCAAAGCCCGTTTTAGGCAAGAACCCGCAAAGTTTATCGAAAAGGGTTTCGGCAGGAGCACAAAGATACATGATATTGCAGAAATCCTTGTTATCGGGATAGTGCTCGTTGATATACTTCTTCACCTGCTTGACAAATGAGATCTCTGCGTCATTAAAGTAGAGATTGAACCGTTTGTCTGAAGGATGATTCTCACGAACCTCTTTGACCGTTTGAACTGTACGAATGGGGCTTCCCAAACCACCATCGGCATATATTCCTCTACCGCAGAAAACGTCAAAGATGTTGACCTCCTCTATGCTTCTTGCCACGGACATGATGCTGAGGTATCGAGATAGATATTTTTGGTAGTATTCGATCTTAGCCGCAGAATGGGCTAACATGATGTCCTTGGACGACTGTTTCTTTACCATATTTATTTCTTCTCTTGTTGTTCACTTGTTATTATTATCATTACATTTGCCAGATAATATTCTTATCAAATAGCAACATTTCGTTGTATAGTATCAATCTTTTGGGATTGTCCGTGGTGCAATTGTTTTACCAACCGCTTGTTTCTTATCAAAATTCTGAAATAAGGACATTTGCCTTTAATTTGCAAGTCCTTGCCGTCATCTCCTTTGCGGAATCTGACAATTTCAAACTGTTCTGGATTGTACTTGTGTAAAAATGTTATAGGTACCCCCATCAAACCATTATAATCACTGGGAATATCTTGCGTTCGATTCACATTGATACCATCACAGTTGTCATACTTAGGATAGGAAGACTCGTTGCCTTTATAAGCTTTTGTCAAAATAATATCCTCATATCTCTGAGCAAGAGCAAGGTTGGTAAGCCATAAACAACCATTTGTTGCAATAATAGTTTGGCCTTGGTCGTTAATACTAACTTCCGTACCGTAACGTGCATAATAATCGGGGACTATAAAACCAGAGATACCTCGTCCGAGATTAACTCCAAGCCATGCTTTGTCTTGCTGAATCAGGTCAAAAATCTCTTTATAAGTAATTGCATTCACGTTACCAATAACAAGGAACTGCTTTCCATATTTCACTATTTGAGAAATGAACTCTCTAAATAATGAAAAGGGAGGATTTGTAACGACGACATCTGCTTGCTGCAATAACTCTTCACATTCCCTGCTGCGAAAATCTCCATTGCCTTTGAAGTAATGGACTTTTTCTGTGTCTAAGTTACCTTTATAAATACAGTAAAAAGCTTTCTCATGCGGTACATTATCAAACAAATCATGTGATTGCTCAATGTAACAAGAAGCTATTAATGCCTTAAGACCGAGTGTATCGAAATTCTCTTTGAAGTAGCGATAGAAGTTACTCACGCGAGCATCATCACAATTACAGTAAACCACCTTTTCATGAAAACAATCTGGATAATGTTGCAATTCACGTTCTATATCACAAAACTGAGTGTAAAATTCATCACTCTTCGATTTTTTGGCTTTTTGAAGAAGTTCGTTTGTCGCCTGTCTTGCCATGATTAATTGTTTGTTAATTGCTTGAATAAATCACTACCTAACATCTGCAACGAAGTTTCTGCAACGTCCAGCATAATCTCAAACATGTCACCTTTATCCCAACTTTCACCATCACCTTGTGTATAGATTGAAGCAGCTTGAAGCATGATGGTTTTATCTTTGGGCTTTACAAACATATTTTTGCAAAGATTGGTATTAATAGGCATACCATAATTGGCAGCTGTAAGTCGGTCAAGTCGGTTCAGCATACCCGAATTGTATTCAAGTGTAACAACTCTTCCATCAGGACGGGTAACGTGAATGGTTTGAGTAAGGAAGTTTGTTCCTTCAAGAAAAAGGACATAAGGGAAGTGAGATTCTGCGAGCATGAAATTTGCGATCTCAGAAATGTTCTTGTGTGAACGCTCAATAGCATTGCCAGCTGCCATCAAATCCTGATCGTTATTAGCGCCAACGAGTTTACCTTTCTCAATATTCTCTTTGTCCTTGCCTTGGTGTTTTGCCTCAGAAACAAGTACTACTCTCCATTCGTCATTATCGTCCTTTACTACAATTACTCCGCCATCGGGAATGATGCTGGCATTAGAGACAAATAAGGTCTGACCAAGATATGGGTCAACCTTTTGTAAGGCTTCATTAATCTTGGATTTTTCGATGCTTTTCCAATAATCAAAGGTCAACTGGGGGTATTTGTTGCTGAGGTAATCTTTCACACGATGCGAAACATCACCTACAGTTTTATCATGAACCTGGGCTTGCTGACAGAAAATGCCAACTTGTCCCTGACGAGCTTTTTGCTGAGTAGTGAGTCTTGACGACTGATTTTTCTTTGCCATATTATTATGTAATCTAAAATTTTAATACTGCGAGAAGTCAAGGAAATCGCTCAGTGGCCGAACCTTTGCCACAAACGTATTACTCCTCGTTTTCAAGTTATTTGGAATCTTAATCTGTGGAAGTGCTTTATTGTCAAATTTCAGGACAATGTAGTAGGTAGCATGTGAAGGAGTGAATCCATGCTGCTCCAAGGTTTCTTTAGACCAAATTTGAAAGCATCCCTTTTGTTTAAGCCGGAATAGACGGCAATCCTCACCATTGGTATGAAGAAGAACGTACTCTAATCTTTCAAAACCAGGTGTCACACACAATGAACCTTTTGTGTCACCAGCCCTAAGGTAGCATATCCCTGTTTCAATCATTTTGGCTTTTGTCTTTGGACGTGCGTGATTAATCATCACGGTTACTTCATCCGGGTTCTCTGCAATCTTTTTCTGCATTTCAATTGAGCGCAACGGATTTTCTATTTCATGTTTACGACGAATACCAAGTTGTAAGAACTCTTCGCTTTGGTCGATGCCTATAAACTTACGCCCTAATAGATTTGCCGCAATTCCTGTTGTACAGCTTCCTGCAAATGGATCAAGTAGAGTTTCGCCTACGCGAGTTGATGCCATCACTATTCGATACAAAAGCCGGAGAGGCTTCTGTGTGGGGTGCTTACCACAAGTCTTTTCCCACATGCCGACTGTTGGTAGTTTCCATACATCAGGCATAAGCACCCCTCCGTTTAGCTCTTTCACAAGGTCATAATTGAAGAAATGTTTTGAACGCTGATTCTTACGTGCCCAAATGATGAACTCTGATGAGAAATTAAAATGCAAATCGCCCCAAGTTGGAGTTGGATCAGACTTATGCCAAGTAATTATATTGATTATCTGAAAACCTGTTTCTTTAAGACACTTTTCAACAGAATAGATGTTGTGGAAAGTACCGCACGCCCAAATCGTACCATTATCCTTGAGTAAAGGCTTGCAAGCATCAATCCATTGCCGGTTAAATTCGTCAATTTCACCTATTGATCTCAATTTATCCCAATCGCCTTTGTTTACAGAAACCATAGAGCGCCCTTGTATTTTCTTGCCACCACCAGAGAGAAAATAAGGAGGGTCTGCAAAAATCACATCAACTTGTTGTTGAAGCTGACGTAACACTTGCATAGAGTCACCATGATATAGGCGGAAGCTATTATCTTCAGATTGGTAATACATTGCTATTTTGTTCTTACTTTATTCAAATATTCAGTTATTCTAATCTGTTCTAATACTTCAAAAGGTTTACCCTTAGTGGTGTCCAACTTTTGAAGATGTTTGTTAAAGTATTCTTTAAGCGAGGAATCAGAATCAACCAAAATAGAGTGTCTGTTTTCTTCAATGCAGACAGCTCCAGTTGTACCTGAGCCAGCAAAAAAGTCGAGAACTACAGCACCTTCATAGGAAAGAGCTCTAACGAATCTTCTTATCACTTCCTTCGGTTTCTGAGTGGGGTGGCCTACTCGTTCTGAAGAATTACCATTTAATCTGCCAATTTCCCAAACATTAGTCGGATTCTTGCCTTTTTCTATGTTTGCAGCAATGAGTCGTTTATCTCTTAAGGCTGCCCTTTTTGACTCTTCATCGTAGGGTACACGGACAGCGTCAAGATTGAAATAGTATTTCTTCGTCTTTGATAGCCAAATAGCTTCCTCATGTCGATTTGCGAAATAGCGATGTGCACTCATCCCGTTTTTATAATACCATACAATTAGGTTGATTAACCTAAGTTTAGTATTATGCCTAGTGTAGTGTAAAACTTCAAGTATGTCTCCTTGCTTTAAATCCTGGAATTGAAAGCCACCGAATATTACACAATTTGCATTGTCACTCATTACACGATAGAGTTCGTCAATCCATTGTTTAGCCCATTCCAAATAGTTTGCAAACTTATCCCATGTTTCTAACTCTAGATTATAAGGAGGGTCTATCAGCACTAATTGTACAGAAGAATTAGGCAGAATCTTTAGAAACTCTACTGCATCTTGGGTATAAAGCGCATGATAAGTCTTTTCAAAGTCCTCAACATGAACTGCGGTACTGTGTTCAATACAATCTCTTCTTTGTTGAACCAACTTTCTTAATCCGCTATTATAGTGTGATTTGTTTGTCATAATCTCGACCTATTTTACATGACAGTATTCTTCTTGTCTCACCAATTCCTGAATGGGTACTTCAAGTACATTTGTTATTGCAATGAGAGCTTCAAGACTGGACTGGGTAGTATTGGTTACCCATTTGGAAATAGTTGCTGTCCTTTCCCAGCTTATCTGCCAACCACTTGTTGTTTAGGTCACGTTCTGCAAGAACAACTCTTATACGATTTAACTTTGCCATGATGGGATTCTATTATTTGACGGCAAATTTACTAAAAACAATCGTTATTGATAAAGAAATCTTCAAGAATCACCAATAATCAAACAAGAAATTGACAAAAAGACCAATCTTTTGATATAATAGAACGAGACGATGGAAACAAAAAGAAACAAGGGTTGGAGACGATTCCAACAAGACCGCGTGTTTAAGGCACGCATGCTGATGTTCTCAGGCTGCGGCTATGGCATCTTCGATGAGGAGGGCAACTATATCAATAATCCTCATTGGTTTGAAATAGCTGGTCAGCGTTGGGCAAAGAAATACAAAGATAGTAGTACTCCCTGCAGTTGCTGGCTCTGCCGAGGCGAAAGGTATGATCGCAAGGCGTATAAGCATACAACACGACGCATCATCAACGAAAGCATGGAATAACATCCACAAAATGCACCGCTCCCCAATTCTTCTGCAAGATTGGGGAGTGCCTTTTAATCCCCTCGAATTCGAGGGGGGGGACATCTCGCAATCTTTCAGATGATTGGATGTCAATGAACGCAATTCTTCTCTTAGGTGTTTAGAGTTTAGTGTGGTCATCTGGTTAACTCTTTCTGCGTAAGAATTTGTGATTTATTCTTAAAAATAACAATTCGCTTGTGGGTTATAAAAATATTACCTATATTTGCTGCTGATAATAAACAAATGAGCCTATGCCTACCATATTTATTCTCTTTGGTTTTCGTTTCATGTTTTATGCCAATGACCATGAACCTATACATGTACATGTGATTAAAGGTGATGCACACGCCAAGTTTACCATTGATCCGGTAGAACTCGTGCACAATGATGGCATGAAACAATCGGAACTGAAGCTTGTTGAATCTATCATCGAGGAGAACCAAGAGGTGATTGCTGAGCATTGGAACAAGTTTTTTAACAAAACCAAATAACCTGCTATTATGGAGAAGTATAACATCGAAAAGATTTGGATTACCGACGATGCTGTGTGGATACGCACTGCAGATGGTAGAGAAGCCTCGGAGAAGTTTGCCGACTATCAGCGATTGCGGTTTGCTACTCCTGAGCAGCGTGCTCAATTTACTTATGACGAGTATGGCATCCGTTGGGATGAGGTGGATGAGGATCTCAGCTTCCATGCTTTCTTCCGTGAACGAAAGGCCAATCCGCTCTATGACCTTTTCATTGCTCACCCCGAGCTGAACGCTTCGGCCATTGCTCGCCGTCTGGGTATGTCGCAAAGCTTGTTTGCGCAGTACATCAGTGGTAGTAAGCGCCCATCACCTGTGCGCTATAATGAGATACTGCAGACAATTCGTGCCATCGGTCAAGAGCTGATAGCTATATAATACTATATAATAGTCGTGTAAATTATATCATAATCCCGCCCTCTCATGAGAGACGGGATTTTTTTGTTCTTTGAGGCGGTTACTTCCTTTTATGAACTTGCGCAACACTTGCTCAAAAAGTACGCAAATGTTACGCAAATTCGGTAGGGCGCATCTTGCAATGTTTCAGATGATTGGATGTCAAAGAACGCAATTCTTGTTTCTCGTGATTTTTTTGAAGGTTTAGGCGTTGACTTGGAATCTATCAACACGAGATGTTTTATTTATTATCAACAGATGACACAAGAACTAAAACTGATAACGCATTACTATGTTCGCGTTGATGTCATCTCTATGCTGCACTTCTGCGCTTGGTGCCCATCTTGCGGAAGGTGCCGTAGCCTGTGCGCTCTATATAGGCGCGGTTGAGCAGGGTGTGTAGCTTGTAGTCTACGGCGCGCTGCTTGATGCCTAGGCGGTCGCCCAGTTCTTTGGCTTCGGAGGTGGTAAATCTAGTAGGCAAGGCGTGCAAGAAACCCAGAGCGCTGATGTAGGCTCGCTTCGTCTCTTCTTCTTTCTCCTCACGGCGCAGACGGTCATAGATGGTGGAGGTCTGCATCATACAATAGAAGATATAGGCGAGTCCCCAGTGCAGGTCGGCCTCAGATACGGCAAACTGCTTCTCGGCGAACAGCTCCTCCGCAGAGCCCATCTCCTCATGGCGACGCAGTATGGCAATGATCATCAGCATACGATAGAGATTGAGGCGTGAGCGCAGGATGGGTGCGCGCAGGTCCTTGTCGGGCAGGGCAAGGGCTACGAACGACACCATCTGACGGTAATAGTCGTCGATGAGCTTGCGCTGCTCGTCGGTGATGATGAGGCGGGGCAGCTCCTCGTCGGGCTTGCCGTCGAACTGGCGCAGGGCACTCCATATCTCGGTGAGCTGGCGTCGGTAATGGGTATATACATCGCAGAAGGCCTCGGCAGTGGCCTCGTCCATCTCATCGCGCACGGTGTCCTTGGCCGGCAGATTGTGGTAGAGGAAACGGGTAGAGAGTCCGTCCTCGAGGTTGGGGATAAACTCACGCACCGATGACATGGTGCCCGTAGCGGCCAAGGAGAGGCGAGTATGTTCGATGTGGTAGTCCTCATCATCGGTCTTGCGGGCAGTGTGGAGCGACTCCTCGTTCTGTGCGGCAAGGAGGATATACATGAAGTCGCCGAAGGCTCCGCGGTTGGCAGCCGTCATCTCCGCCAGCTCGGGGATATGCAGATACGAAATGTTATCACCGTTAGCATAGAGCAAGCGGTAGTAGTTGGCCGCCGTAGTCTTCGAGGGTAGCTTATGCATACGGCGCAAGGGGGCTTGCGGCTCATCTACCTCCTCGGCAATGTCATTCACATCGATAAGGTTGGCGACGTCGCCCTTGGCGGCATAGGCGAGCTGACTCGTAAGACGACTGTAGCGCTTGTGGCGCTTGCGGTGATCGGCCATAGCCTGGGCACTCTCACGGCAGATGATGTCGTTGATGCCATCGACAAGACTGGCCACATCGCCTACGCTTCCCTTGCCCGAGGCTGAGGGGCCTACGCAGATGTTCATCATTCCGAGCGAATAGAGGCGCTGGCCGTGGCGCACGCGTACATTACTCATAGCCGAACCCAAGGTAGGCATCATGGCCATCAACAACATAGTGCGTATGTCGGCATCGTCATACAATGATAGCGTTTCGCTCATCATCTGAGGGAGCGACTGCATCATCGCATCGGGTAGGGCACAGGGCACTGCCACGCCGTCGTCATCGGTGTGGGCATTCATCAGGCTAAGCGGGTTGTCAATGATCCCGCTTGTCACTTCGCTGAGCAGAGGAAACTCCGCTTGCTGGGTCTCGCGCAGAATGTCTGCGTAGGAGAGGTTTGTTTTTGTTTCATTTTCCATAATTAATATTTAGTGTTTTCTGTTATTTCTGATGCGAAGTTAATACTTGAAAATGCCCAAGTCAATACCCTGATAACCAGTGGAGTCGGAAATAAAATCGAAGGTGTCGTTGCATATTTCGGAACTATTCATTATCTTTGTTGTAAGGTTAGAAAAATGTTTCTACCTGCAAGCAGAATGCTTTCTGACTGCAAATAGAAACATTTCTCCCTGCAGGTAGAAAGTGTTCTGGCTGCAGGGAGAAAATGTGGAAGACAAAGGGAAATATTAAAACGAATAGCTGGGAAACTAAGAAAATCAATAACTAAAAACACTACTATGAAAGTAAAGAAATCAAAGCATGTGCACCACTATCGCGACGGCTACACTCCCGTGGTGCGCTGCCACCTGAGCCGTCGTCATAAGGTAGCGGGAACCGATAAGGATGCCTGGTGTACGGGAGTGTCGGTAGCCTTCCCGCAGAAGATTGACATTGAGCAGATGGCGCTCGACATCAGCAACGCCACCACCGCCACGCCTACCGATGTGAAGCTCGTGTGGGATGCCCTGCGCACCACTATCATCGATGCCTTGAGTAATGGCAACCGCGTACAACTCGACGGACTGGGCTCGCTCACTATGGAACTGAGCAGCCATACCGGTGCCACACCGCCTACGGGCAAGGATGTGCGCATCAGTGGCATCCGCTTCCGTCCCGATAAGCACCTGCTCGACCGTCTTGCCGATGTGAAGTTCCAGGTAGAGGGTAAGGTGCGCCAAGCATTGTCGGCTCCCGAACTGGCCGATGCGCTGTACGAGTATTTTGAGACTCACGACGACATCAGCGTGCGTGAGTTTGCCCGCATCAGCAACTATGCTCCAAGCACTTCGTATGCAAAACTGAATGACTATGTGGCGCATGGCGAGATGGAACGTGTGCCCCGCATCAAGGGGTGCTTCCGTCCTACACCGGGGCACTTCGGACGCGAATGAATGGCCTTGATATAGCAAAATATACAGCGAAGCGGAGATTTGCGTTGTTTGAGCCCTAATGCTCAGAACTAAAGTGCGATACCCTACGCAAAATTGCGTAACATTTGCGTTCTTTGTGGTACTTTTTCAAGTCATATTGTAAATTTG
Organism: Bacteroidaceae bacterium; assembly: GCA_017555875.1. Classification (GTDB taxonomy): domain Bacteria; phylum Bacteroidota; class Bacteroidia; order Bacteroidales; family Bacteroidaceae; genus UBA1189. Next base: position 47,076 of record JAFZFN010000006.1, on the reverse strand, counting down.
AAAAAATAGAAGTAACTTTATGCCCGAATATGAAGACACAGATGACGGATAAGAGATTTGAGCGACTGAAGGGCGTCTGCATGGTGGGCGCGGTGGTGGCTTTGTCTTTCCTTGTTGAGGTGTGCTGGGGGAGCTTCCCGGTGGGCCTGTTCCGCTTTCCGCTCAACATCTTGGTGATGGCGTTGTGGATGGTGTTGCTGACGATGATGTATCGCAGCAGGGCAGGTAGTGCCTGTGCCCGTTTCATGCTCTCGCGCGAGGCTACATGGCTGTCGCTCGGCATGGTTGCTGCGATAGGCATCACCCTCGGTCTGCAGCTCAAGCCTTCGTCGACGGCATGGCCCACGGTAGTGTTGCTGCTGTTCGTGCAGAGTCATCTGCTGCTGGTCATCTTGCGTGGTTGGCGCAACAAACGAGGTATACGATGGCGTTTCTGTCTGACACATATAGGTTTGCTCCTAGCTCTCGGAGCAGGGTTCTGGGGAGCACCCGACCGTGAGCAGTTACGTGCGCCCGTGCAGCGTTATCCCTCGAACGATGCCTATACCATGGAGGGCGAGGAGAGGCGCTTACCCTATACCCTCGAACTGAAGGACTTCGTCATCGAAGAGGCTGAGAACGGTACGCCCACACACTACGAGGCGCAGGTCATGGTGGATGGCACGATGGTGACACTGCGAGTCAACCACCCTTATGCACGGACGATAAGCGAGAAGATATACCTCATCAGTTTTCCCACCTCACCCCGCGGAGAGCGATATGCCATCGTGGAGATCGTCAGCGAACCGTGGCAATGGCTTTCGGCAGCGGGCATCATCATGCTGCTGGCTGGCGCGATGCTGCTGTTTGTGCAGGGACCGTTATTTAATTCTAAATTCTGAATTATGAATTCTGAATTAGTAAACGCTCTTCGGGCAAACGAGTGAAAATGAATACGAAAAATAAATAACGAAAACGAACCCATCTGAAAGGAAATTCATAAATCATAAATCAAAAAAACATCCTGATGGTAATTCAGAATTCAAAATTCAAAATTCATAATTCTAAGACATGGCTTGGAATATTTTCCCCTTGTGGGCAGGTATAGTGATGCTGATTGCGGCCACGGCGTCCATCTGGGCAGCAATGAAGAGAGAGCGCAGCACCGTAGCGATAGCTACGATGGCGCTTGCCATTCTCGCCATGGGTGGCTTCATCGCCTTGCTGTGGGCTACCCTCGAGCGACCTCCCTTGCGGACAATGGGTGAGACGCGCCTGTGGTACTCCTTCTTCATCCTGGTGTCGGGCCTGTTTACCTATTCGCGCTGGCACTACCGATGGATCATGCTGTTTGCCACAGTGCTGGCGGGGGTATTCATCATCATCAATATCGCCAAGCCCGAGATTCATGACCAGACGCTGATGCCTGCCCTGCAGAGCCTGTGGTTTGTGCCTCATGTGTCTGTATACATGTTCTCCTACTCCCTGCTCGGATGCGCTACGCTGCTCTCAGTGGTGGCACTGGTGCGCAAGAGCACCGACATGGACATGGCCATCGAGAGACTCCTGTATGCTGGTCTGGCCTTCCTCTCGGTGGGCATGCTCACGGGAGCTCTGTGGGCCAAGGATGCCTGGGGAGCCTATTGGAGCTGGGACCCCAAGGAGTCGTGGGCGGCTGCCACATGGGGACTCTACCTCACCGCCATCCATCTCGCCCCCAGCGTGATGAATACCTCGCGCCGATGGATATACCACACCATCATACTGCTGGGCTTCGTGGCACTGCAGATGTGCTGGTATGGCGTCAACTACCTGCCTTCGGCAGCGACAAGTGTGCATAGTTATTAAAGGGAGATAAAATTGGATGTATGGAGTTAAAGGGAGTTAAAGGGAGATAGATGGAGATAAAAGCCAAATGTCCTTTCGCGCGAAAAACTATCGGCCTTTATCTCCCCTGAACGGAGCAAAGCGGAGTTTTATCTCCTTATAACTCCCTTTAACTCCTGAAATAAAGTTGAGCAAGCGAAACTTATATATTAACCATTAAAAGCAAAAGATTATGAAAAAGCAAAGAAGAGGTCAGTATCTGATCATTGCCGCATTGCTGGTTCTGGTAGGTGGTTTCATTACCTATCGTGCAATGCTCACGGTGCCCTCCGAGGAGTTGGCTCCCGAGGCACGCGTCTTGGCTATCCTGGAGAAGGGTGGTTGCGCGAGCTGCCACAGTGCAGACCCCAAGGTGCCGTTCTATGCCCACGTCCCCGTAGCGGGCGATATGGTGATGAAGGACATCGAGGAGGGCTATCGTGCCTATGACATCGAGGGCGCGATGGCCAAGTTGAAAGAGGGCGCTACGCTCAACCCTGTCGATGTGGCCAAGATAGAGAAGGTGGCGCTGGACAAGCGCATGCCGATGGCCAAGTATTACCTCGTGCACTGGGGTAGCCAGATGACCGACGCGAAGGCATCGGTGATTGCCGCATGGGCACGCGACTACCGCATGGCCTACTATCATGACGGTCTCACCGGTGAGCGTGCTGGCGAGCCCATTCGCCCCATCATGGCAGGTGCCGATGTAGACCAGCGCAAGGTGGCCCTCGGCTACGAACTCTATCACGACACACGCCTCTCGGTCGACAACACCATATCGTGTGCCACATGTCATGGCTTGAACACGGGTGGTGTGGACAACCTCAAGTATTCGAAGGGCGTAGCAGGGAACATGGGCGGAGTGAATGCCCCCACGACCTACAATGCCGTGTACAACTTCGTGCAGTTCTGGGACGGTCGCGCCAAGACCCTTGCCGAGCAGGCTGCCGGACCTCCCCTCAACCCCGTGGAGATGGCCTCTACCTCGTTTGACGAGATCATTGCCAAGCTCGCCGAGGACAAGCACTACGTGGAGGAGTTTGCTGCCCTCTATGCCGACGGCATCACCGAGGCCAACATCACCAATGCCATTGAGGAGTTTGAGCGCACGCTCGTGACCCCCAACTCGAAGTTCGACCAATGGCTCATGGGCAACAATGAAGCCCTCACTGCCGACGAACTTCACGGTTATGAACTCTTCAAGGCCAACAATTGCGCCACCTGCCATGTGGGTGCCAACCTGGGTGGCGAGTCGTACGAGCTGATGGGCTTGCGCCAACACTACTTCGAGGCACGCGGCACCGAGCTCACCGAGGAGGACAACGGCCGCTACAAGCAGACAAAGGAGGAACGCGACCGCCATCGCTTCAAGGTGCCTGGCCTGCGCAACATCGAACTCACCTGGCCCTACTATCACGACGGCACCCGTGCCACCATGGAGGAGGCCGTACGCGACATGGCACTCTACCAGTGCGACGTAGAGCTCTCCGATGCCGAGGTAGCATCTATCGTAGCCTTCATGCGCACTCTCACCGGTGAGTATCAGGGCAAGAAACTCACCTCAGACAATAAGCAAGAGAATTAACAGAGAATAGTAGTCATTTAGTAAATCCCCCCAAAGTACTTTGGGGGGATTTTATGCGTCGGCATTTGCACGAATTTTCAACTCTCTTTCCATCGACCGCGAGTAAAGTCGGGTATCTTGATGGGGATGCCTCCTCCCTGTGCCGACTGTTCGCTGAGCTCGGCGATGCATGACCACTCGGCGGCATCGTACACATCCATGTCGAGTGGCAAGCCATGGCGCAGGCAGTGGATGAGGCGGTAGTCCATGGTGTAGTTCATGATGTTGGGTACGCCGAGGGCATAGCCCCTCTGCTGGATGGCGGCTATCTCGGGCTGAGTGTAGCGGGTCACGAGGGCGTCGGTGGCATCGTCGGTGAGGGGGTCGCCTCCGTCGAGCATGATGCAGCGGGTGGGGTACTTCTGCGCGAAGCCACGCGTGCCACAGATGGTCTGCATGCGGCTATAGGGGCGGGGAGTGGTGACGTCGTACTGGAGCAGTATGCTGCGACCCTTGACGGTGCGGATGAGGGTGTTGTTGACACAGACGTCCTGCCCGGCATCGGTCGACGGGGTGAGCGACACGAGGTAGTCGAGCCTGTCGCCACGGTGGATGTGGAGCAGCTGACACACGGGACCTAGGCCGTGAGTGGGGTAGGGGTTGCCGCGATGCTGTCCGCAGAGGCGGGTCATCCATCCCTTGAGGGCATCGTCGTCGTACTTGTCGCGCAGGTCGTGGATGTAGGCTCCCTCGAGGTGAGTGAGCGTGCCGAAGAGCCCCTCGCGCTCCATGGTGATCATGGCTTGGTGGAAGGTGTCGTAGCAGCAGTTCTCGAGCATGAAGCAGTGGCGGCGGGTCTTCTCAGCCGTGTCGACAAGCTGCCAACACTCGCTGGTAGTGGTGGCGGCGGGCACCTCGATGGCCACGTGCTTGCCGTGCTCCATGGCATAGCAGGCCATGGGGGTGTGGGTGAGCCAGTCGGTGCAGACGTACACGAGGTCGAGATCGGGGCGTTCACAGAGGGATTGCCAGCCGTCGGGGGTGTCGTAGGTATGGGGATGATAGCGGCCGTCGCGCTCGATGAGCTCTCGGGCTGCGGAGAGGTGCTGGGGGTTGATGTCGCACAGGGCTACGATATCGATGCCTTCGATGACGAGGTAGCGGTGTAGCGTTGCCATGCCGCGGTTGCCCAGGCCGATGAATCCGATACGGACAGTCGGCAGGGGGGCATGGGCCAGTTGTAGGACATGTGGCTGGGTCATAACGATGCTATTCCATAGATATTTCGGCAAATGTACACAAATTCGTCGGGACGAGCAAAAAAATGGAGCCTCTTTCTTGCGAAGGAGGCTCCACTTTATGTGTAGCGCGTGGCTACTATGACGTTTTGGTGCGTCGGATGTGCCGATTACTTGCGCTTGCCCAGTGCGAGGTTCACACCCAGGGTGATGTGAGCGTTGAGGTCATCGACGGGGATGAACTGCGGGGTCACCTTGGTGATCATGTAGTCGCTACCCACGAAGAAGGTGATGCCTGCGGGGTGGAAGTTGAACATCCATCCCAGGCTGGTGCCGTAGCTCGTGGTGCCGTAGTTGGCCGAGGCCTCGAGCCAGCGGCAGGGGGTGAAGTTGAGGTAGCCGCGCACCTCGTGCCACTTGTTGAAGGTGGACTGGGTGAAGCGCTGGCCATAGAGTACACCGATGCCCAGGGGCTTGCAGAACTTCCACTCGGCACCGAGGTACATCGTGGTGTTGAGCTTGGTGCTCATGGCCTCAGTGCCCTCGTAGGTGTACTCGACCATCTTCGATGCATCGTTGGTGAGGCGCTCGAGCTCGGCATTGAGCGAGCTCTCTACGTCGTTGGGGTCGATCTCTTCGAATCCGTTGAACTCGACCTTGGCGTCGGCGCTCTGACCCTTCATCATGTGCTTCCAGGTAATCTGACCCATGTCGACAACAGAAGCCGAGAGGGTGAGGCCAGGCACGATGTGGTCCATGTCGTAGACGATACCGAGGTCGAAGGCAAGGCCACTAGCCGAGGGGGCGATGGGGCCCATCTCGAAGCCTGTGATGAGACCCTCCTCATCGACGGTGGGGCTCACCTCGATGCCAGCACCGATGTGGGCTTGGGCATGGCTTTCGGCCATCCAGTGGTTCTCACCCAACTCGAGGTTGAGCTTGTCGACGGTGATGTCGGCATAGGCCAGACCGATGAGGTACTTGGCATTGACACCAAGGCGGAAGCCCTTGAAGATCTCGTGTGAGTAGCCCAGAGTGGCAGAGGCATAGTTCATCGTGTGCATGTTGATACCCGAGAAGCTGTGGCTGCTCTGCTGGAGGCCATTCTTGGCAAACTCGAAGAAGCCCTTGGGCAACGACAACGAGGTGGCCGAGTGGAGCGATACGCCAAGGGTGGTGTAGCCACCAAACATGCGGAAGCCCATGGCGAGGATGTTCTCGTCGAGGTTGAAGCCCAGATTGGCCGCGTCGGGCATAGCTGACAAGAAGTCGTCGGCAGCTACGCTACCGCTCATGAAGGTGGTGAGCTTGTTGTCGCCCACGGGGTAGAGGAAGTTTGACAAGCCCACGTTGCCCTGGGTGCCAAAGCCGAGGTTACCAATGCCCACCGCGAAGAAGCCGCGCTCGGGCTTCATGGCGGGGTTCATGTGATAGTTGTGGTAGGCACCGTCAAGGAAGTAGGCCGACTTGGCGGTCTGTGCTGCACCCTCGAGGGTGAACATGGCGCACAGCAGCATGGCGATATATTTTATCTTTTTCATATGACTTAATGTTTATAGGTCGATAAATTTACTTACCCAAATCAATCTCAACGTCGCACATTACCTGCAACACGATGTCGCACACCTGCAAGCCTTGTAGGCCGCTCAGTGCGTTGTCACCATTGCCTGAGGCTACGTCGATGCTGAACGATACCTTGTCCAGTGTAGAGAGCACCGATGTGGATGCGCAGCGGATGCTGAGCTCGACAGGTGTGCCAGGCTTAGAGGCGGCATCGGCAATCGATGAGCCATCGCCTGCGGGAAGCTCGATGGTGCCAATCTCGATGCCACGGATCACGTTGCCCTGAGCGTCGAGTGGGATGAGGTCGAGGGTGAGGCCCACGGGGAGCGTGTTCTTGAGGTTCATCGACAAGCCCAGCTCGACGTTGGACAGGCTCAGACCCAGCTCGTCGAGTGTCTCGTCAAGGTTGAGCTTGAGGTCGGCAATCGTGTCGGCATAGGTGAAGCGGAGGTCGTCAAACTGAAGGGGTACCATCACGCCATACTCACACAGGAGTTCGAGGTCGTTGTTGTAGTCGATCTGCTTGGTGAGGTCGGTGTTGAAGTGTGCGTTGAGGGCAATGTCAATGTTGTTGGGAATCTCATTGAGCAAGGTACCCAGTGCGGGAGCTGCCTTGGTCTCGAAGCCGTCGCGCTTGATGCTGTCGTTCACAGCAAAGAGCCAGCGGGTGGGCTGAGGAGTGATGCTGCCATCGTCGTTGCGCTGACCGGCTGCCAGCACGAAGTCGTTCTCGAAGTCGATGGTGGCGGTGCTGATGGGCTCACCCTCGGCATTCTTACCCACGAGAGAGAGGTCAAACGAGAGCTCCTGAGCGATGGGGTTGTAGATGGTGAGCGCCAGCTGCGGGTTGGCCAAGGTGATGTTGTTGTTCTCGTCGCGGAGGATAGCGTCGATCTCTTCGCCAAGATTAAGCGGGATGCTCTGGGCAAACTGCAGGTCGAAGGGCACGGAGATAGAGTAGCTACCGCTCAGCTCGAGGGGCTTAGAGAGGTCTACGTAGTGGAGCACATCCTTGCCATTCTCCTTGGTGACGATGGTCGGGGTGAGCTCGAAGTCGATAGCGTAGGGGAGCACGTTGAGCAGTGAGTCGAGGTTCTTGATCACTACCTTTTCGTAGCCGGGCACGTCGGCATCCTCGTTAGAGGTGAAGAGCCAGCGTGTGGTCTCGGGCACGAGCTCGTTTTGGTCATTGAACTTGGCAGGCTTGATGCGCAAGGTCTCATCGGGAGTGATCACCGCGCTGGGGATCACCTTGTCCTGAGCGTCCTTACCCACGATGCTGAGGGCGACGTCGACAGGCACACCGATAGAGTTGTTGATGGTGATCATGAACTCGGGCTTGGTGTTGGCCAGCTTGAGGCCATTCTTCTCCAGCTCGCTGAAGCCATCCTCGATGCCCAGCTCGAAGCGCTGGCTGACGGGGTCGATCTTGCCACCATAGATACCGGTGAAGTCCTTGAGCTTGATCTCGCCCAGCTCGAAGGCAATCTCCATAGAGATGTCTTCGTTGAGGAGTTTAGAGCTGAGCTTGGCGTTGCCGATAGCTGCTGAGCCGTTGATGGCTACCTGGCTCTCATAGTTGAGCACGCGCTCGTCGGCCTTGCCCTCGACGGGCTGCAGGGCGAGGAAGCCGCCTTCGAGCGTGGTGAAGTTGAGGCTGTTGACCCAGAGCTTGAGCTCGATGGTGTTGTTCTCAGAGAAGTTGTGGTCGACGATGTCGATGTCGAGACCCTTGTCAGAGATGGTGATGCGTCCATCCCCTTCTTCTTTGCTGATGTCAAATACTGAGGGAAGCGCGATGTTTACCTTGACGTTCACGGGAGCGTCGAGGTCGCTCAGGCCGTTGGCCTTGAGTCTCAAGGTCATAGGTACACGGTCAGTGAAGCCGATACGGTCGATGCGGTCGATGGCTGCGGCAAACTGCTGGTTGATGTTGAACTCTACGTCTTGCTTGATCTCGGCCTCGATGGTGTTGGACACGATGACTGCCTCCTCGATGCCAAACTGAACTTCGGAGATTTCGAAGGTGACGGTCTTGTCGCTCAGGGCATTCTCAATCTGAGAGTACTTCACATCGTTGAGTCCTGCTACATAGATCATACCCTCGGTGCCAGTCTCAGTGTTGAGCGCAGCAACCTTGATCTCACCGTCCCACTCGAGCTTGCCATCAGCGGTAATCTTCTTGTCCATCTGCAGACGGTCGAGTGCAAGCACGAGCTCGGCATTCTCAATGTCGCTGATGTTGCGGATATAGAGGGCCTTGTCCTCGGCAACATACTCGAGCTTGCCAAAGTCACAAGCGTCGGTGTCGAAGACAAACTCCTTGGGGAATGAGATCTTCACCACGCTCTTCTCTGCCAACTCGAAGGGAGCGATGCTGGTGCCAGTGAGCTTGATCTTGAGGTTGATCTTGTTGCCGTCCTCCTTGAAGCTGATGTACTTCACCTCGTTCACCTTGTCGAGGTCGGGGATAGATACGGGGAACTCAAAGGTCTGAGACGCGAACTCGAAGTCCATCTCACCTACAGATGCCTCGATGTCGGCAATCTCAATCTCGGTGGGGAGGATGGTGAATACCATCTTGTTCGTGCCGCCAGCCTTCTTCACATCGGTGAGGCGGAAGGGGTCGATGGCAGCGATGGTGAGCTGGTCTTTATTGCCTTCGGCGTCGTAAGCTACTACGTTGATGCTGTAGCTCTTCTTGATGCTGCCGTTGATGTCCTCATCGATGTTGATATTCTTCACGGCGAGCTTCCACTCGTTGGCAGTGCTCAGCGCCTTGAGGCTCTTCACCTTGATGGCGTGGGCGCTCACCTCGATGTCTTGGGGCACGGTGCAGTTGGTGGGGTCGAGAACAAATTCCTTGGGGAACGCCAGCTCAATGTAGCTACCCTGAGCGAGGTTGAAGTTGCCCAGGTCCTTGGCGAGGCTAGAGCTGAACTTGAGGAAGTTGCTGCCTGCCTTGAGGTCGATGTTGCCGATGTGGCTGATATACTTGAGGTCGTTGATGTCGATGTCGTATGATACGGTCTCGCCTGCAAACTCTACAGCGATGTTCTTGGTCTTACCTTCTACCTCGTGGACAGAAATCTTGGTCTCCTCAAGAGCGAAGGTGATGTTGAAGTCGTCGAAGAGGCCATCCTCGCGCATCTTGTCCAGAGAGAAGTTGTCGATGCCAGCGATGTAGAGCGTGTTCTTCTCACCCTTGGCGTTGACGGGGCTGATGCTGATGGTGAACTCCTTCTTGAGGGTCTCGTTGTCATCGACCTCTGCATCGATGTTGATCTTCTCGATGACGAAGTCCCATGAGGCACTCTTCAGCGCATCGAGGTTGTCGATCATGAAGGCCTTTTGGGTGGCGTCGTACTCGAGCGAGCAGTTGTCGTAGTCAAACACGAACTCCTCGGGGAAGCGCAAGGCGATGTAGCTGTCCTTCTCCAGCTTGATGTCGCCGAAGCTGTTGAGCGAACTTGACGAAAGGGTAATCTTCTGACCCTCCTTGAACTGCACGAAATCTACTGACTGTACGTACTCGAGGTCATTGATCTCGAAGTCCATAGAGAAGGTCTCCTCATCGAGGGCGATATCGATAGCGTTGGTAGCACCTGTCACATCGTCTACGGTGAGCGTAGCGGGAGCAGCCTCGAAGTTGATGCTGCGTGTCTCGCAAAGCAGCTCGGTGGCATCGATGAGGGCGAGGTTGTCCATAGCCTTCACGGTGAGCTTACCCTCGGTGTTGCCTGACACGGCCTTGATGTAAGCCTTAGCATTTGACGAGAGCTTGCCATCGATTACCTGGCCGTTGATGTTGACCTCCTCCACGGGGAGAGTCCAACTACCACCATAGAAAGCCTTGATGGTCGATACTTCGAAGTCGTTGGTACCAGCCACACGCTTCACGCCTTCGGGGAGCTCGAACTTGTTGTTGTCGTAGTCGAAGACATACTCCTCGGGAAGTGAGAGGATAATCTTGCTGTTGGGGTAGTCGAGGTCAAAGTTGTAGTTGTCGTTACCCAGCTTCTTGCTGATGGTGGTAGAGAAGCTGAGGATACTTGTTGCGGGGTTGAGCACCACCTTATCGATCTGCTTGATGTAGTCGAGCTCATCGATAGAGAACGAGAAGTCCAGCTCCTTGGTATCCAAGGTGCTCTCTACGGCGTTGATGTCGCCATATACCTCATCGATGTCAAACTCAGAGTTGAGCGCCATAGAGTAGGTGATGCCCTGCTTCAGCTGACCGATGGTCTTGATGCTGGTGGGGATGATGAGGCTACCCTCAGCCTTGTAGGTTACGTTGAACTCTACCTCCTCGTTGATGCTGAGCACGCGGCCTCCAGCATTTGAGGTGTAGAACTTGTCAGCGTCGAGGTTCACGATCTCCTTGAGGTAGAAGCGGATGTGGGTCTCGTCACCGCTCGCGCTCATGTTGCTCACTGAGAGCACGTTGTCGCTTGACAGGGTGTAGTTGTTGTCATAGATAGCCAGCACATAGTTTGAGGGGAACTGGATGTCGAAGCTCACCGATCTGTTGTTGATACCATCAAGCAGGGTGGGGTTGGTGAGGACGAAGTCGATGAGCGCACCCTGCTTGCTGTTGTCTGAGTTGGCCAGCACCACTCGGTTGAGTGTCTCGATCTGCTCGGGCAGGGTGTATGAGAACTTGATGCCCACCTTGGTGTTCTCCATCTCCTGGGTCACGTTGAAGTCGTACGACGGTCCGTAGAAGATGGGGTTGATCTCTACGTTGTCGGCTTGGCTGCCGAGGATGCCGTTGAGTTCTTCGATGTTCAGAGTGCTCTGCGTAGCTGTGGTGAGCGCAGGGCGGGTGTAGTTGTCCATCGGTATCGAGGGCATCTCCACGGTGAGGGTGTTCTCGATGGCGGGTGATGAAGCGCTGGTGACGGTGATCTCATCGATAGCAAACGACACCGACTGCTCGATGCGGTCAACGGGTACGTTGTCGACATTCACCGTGGGGATCTCAAACTCGCTCGCGTGGCTCTGCTCGCTCACGGGGATGGGCTTGAGCTCAATCTCACCGATTGCCAGTGTCACCTCCTCCTTGGTCTCATCCAAAGAGACATCGTCAATCTTGACGTCGGCGAAGTCGAGCGCCTCGGTGCGCGTCTCCTTCATGGGGTCAATCTTGATGTCGCCCAGTGAGATGGCGATGGGGTCGATGTCTGCCGACAGGCTTGACACCTCTTCCAGTACGCCCAAATCCTTCTGTTCTACCTTGGTGACGAGGTTGCTGTCCATAGAGAAGCTATAGCAGCGTGTCTCACTATCGGCCTTAATCATGCCGATGGACTCAAGGTCGAGCAGAGAGTCCAACATGAATGGACGCAGCGAACCCAGGGGCAAGGCTAGCTTGTTGCCCTTCATCTGCATGTCCATCGCAATCTCTTTGTTTGCCAAGTCGTAGGTGTCGTCTACGCATGAGCTAAACAAAAATAATGTTCCAGCAAGGAACATTCCTAATGCTTTCTTACACATAATATAAAACGTTAAAAAAAATAGTTATCTCTTTTCCAATACGATATTGTATACCTTATCAAATTGCAAAGGTATAATAAAAAAAGGTAGTTAAAAAAACTTAACCACCTTTTTTGACGTTTATGTCTAATTATTTAACAATTACCGCATCTTCGATATCTTCATCGGCGGTCGGCCTTGGCTTGCTCTTGGCCCCTCTGTAGATGGCCACCAAGTCATTGAATGCGCTGATGATGCAGCCTATACCTATTATAATAAAGGGTAACGCTGCGGCCTCGAAGGGATTGAAGATGACGAATAGGCCCAGCAGCAACACGAGTGTGGGCATCAGGTACAGAGGCCATGCCACGGGCAGCAGTCGCGACGTGGTGAGCAGCCCTGCCAGCTGGTAGATGCCCAGCGCAGTGAGCACTCCGCCCAGCACATACATGAAGATGCTGACGAAGAAGTCAGGCGACACGGCCAACCACAACCCGAGCAGGAGGCTGCCCAGTGCCGCAAACGGGAACATGGGGCGCGTAGCTCTGTGGCGGTAGTAGGTGATGAGCGACACCATGCCTGGTATCATGAACAGGATGCCTACAAAGATAATGAGGAGACTCAGTGCTGAGTCTCCCATTACGAGGAATAAGACGCCCACCAGCAAGGTGCTGATGGTGCGTATTATCTGTGCATTTATCATATGCCCAACGATTTTCTCATGGCCTCGATCTTGGCCTTGGCCTTAGCGTCAGCCTCGGCATACTCGGCACGGCTGTTCATCGTGCCCTTGGCCTCCATGTAGAACTTGATCTTGGGCTCGGTGCCTGAGGGACGTACCGATACCTTGTCGCCTTCGGCGGTGAAGTACTGCAGCACGTTTGATGTCTCGGGCATGTCGAGTTTGGTCACGTTGCCCTCGCCATCGCGAGCCTCGAGGCTCTTGTAGTCCTTGCTGCATACGATGGGGATGCCAGCCATCTCCTTGGGAGGATTGGCGCGGAAGTTCTCCATCATCTGCTTGATCTCGTCGGCACCGCTCTTACCGGGCTTCACCACGCTGATGGCTACCTCCTTAGAGAAGCCATACTCTACGTAGATGTCCATGAGGAGCTCATAGAGGGTCTTGCCATTGTCCTTGGCCCATGCAGCCACTTCTGCGATGAGGCAGCAAGCCGATACGGCGTCTTTGTCGCGCACGAAGTCCTCAGCGAGGAAGCCGTAGCTCTCCTCACCACCACCGATGTAGGTCTGCTTGCCCTCACGGAGACGGATCTCGCGGGCAATCCACTTGAAGCCGGTGTAGCAGTCGAGCATTTCGAGGTTGTTCTTCTCAGCAATCTTCTTGATGAGCTCGGTGGTCACGATGGTCTTCACTACAAACTCGTTGCCGGTCATCTTGCCCAGCTTGGTGTATTGGGTGATGATGTAGTAGAGATACATCATGCAGGTCTGGTTACCATTGATGAGCACCCACTCGCCCTTGTCGTCCTTGCAGGCGATACCTACGCGGTCAGCATCGGGGTCAGAGGCCATCACGAGGTCGGCATCGATCTTCTTGGCGAGGTCGAGTGCCATGGTGAGCGCCTCGGGGTTCTCGGGGTTGGGAGAGATCACGGTGGGGAAATTGCCATCCTTGACCATCTGCTCAGCTACGCAGTTCACGTTGGTGAAGCCCCAGTCAGCCAATGCTGAGGGGATGAGCACGCGGCCACATCCGTGGATGGGGGTGTACACAATCTTGAGGTCGGCATGACGCTTCACTACCTCGGGGTCGATCATGACGGTGTGTACGGCGTCGAGGTATACCTTATCTACATCCTCACCGATGATCTGGATGAGCTCCTTGTTGCCTTGGAACTTGATGTCGGTAGCCTTCACCTTGTTCACCTCGTCGATGATGCCCTTGTCGTGGGGGGCGAGCACCTGTGCGCCATCGTCCCAGTAAGCCTTGTAGCCGTTATACTCGCGGGGGTTGTGGCTGGCCGTGATGTTCACACCGCTCTGGCAGCCGAGGTGACGGATAGCGAATGAGATTTCGGGAGTAGGGCGGAGATCCTCGAAGAGGTACACCTTGATGCCGTTGGCCGAGAAGATGTCGGCTACGGTCTCAGCGAAGAGGCGGCTGTTGTTGCGGCAGTCGTGGCCTACAACGACAGAGATCTGCTCCATGCCGGCAAAGTTCTTGTTCAGATAGTTGGCGAGGCCCTGAGTGGCAGCACCTACGGTGTAGATGTTCATGCGGTTGCTGCCTACGCCCATGATGCCGCGCAAGCCACCTGTACCAAACTCGAGGTCCTGGTAGAATGAGTCGATGAGCTCGGTCTTGTCTTCCTTCTCGAGCAAAGCCTTCACTTCTGCCTGTGTGGCAGCGTCATACGCAGGCGAGAGCCATTCGTTGGCTTTCGCGCTCACTTGGTTCAATAGTTCCTGATTCATGATTCTAATTGTATTATGATTAAGTTTTTAGTTCTCTTCTTTGCCGCTAAATTCCAATGCTTCAACCCTACATTGTCTTTAGCTTCTATCATCACTGCATCTGCCTTTTCTAATCGGTAGGCGATGATGGCACGTTTGTCTAGCATTTCTAATGCCATAGTTCTATGCCCTCCTTAGTTACGTTTTGATAGAATGGTGTGAAGTAGCGCTTTTTCCATTCGTTTTTGGTGTAGAGTATTGGATTGATGTCCGCATCAAGATGCCAACCTAGTTCTACAAACGGATAGGCTATGCGGTCAAAATCGCTATTGGTAATCCTTTCTTCCTTGTCTATGAGTATAAGAATATCCCAATCCGAGTCCTGTCGAGCATCACCACGAGCCTGCGACCCAAACAAAACAATTTGAGTTCCCATAGGGGCAGTCTCCTTTGCCACCTTCTTGATGCTATGGATAAAATCTTCTCTTCTCATCAACTGCAAATGTATACATTATTTCCGAACAAACCGATAGAAGAACAAGTTTTTTCATACAAAAAGTTCGTCTTCTTGCATTTATTAGCCTCTCATAAGGAGAAATGCGACGAAAAAGGGAGAGATTTGGCGGTACGAATTACAAAAAAAGTAGGTCAGGAATCCCGACCTACTTGATTGTTTGGCGTGTGGAGAACTATTGTTAGTCCCACAAGTCGCCCCATGTGCCACGACGGCCATTGGTGTCAGTGGTGGTTTCTTCCACATCTTCACCAATTCTTACTGAGGTAGCAATCATGTTAGCCATCTCTACCTCTTCTACCATAATCTCGGGCTTGATATATTCAGTCTTCATAGTTGTATTCTTGTTGTTTGTATTGTTCATATTAGAGTATAACCTTTTAGAGTATAACCTTCTTTCCGTTTACGATGTACATTCCCTTTGTGGGGTTGTCAACGCGGCGACCGCTGAGGTCATAGTATACCGCAGGTGCCAAGTCCTCTACCTCGGCTGCATCGATGACGGTAACATCTCCACCGCGAGTGCGGATTGCCAACTGTGCAGGCTGACTACCGTTTGCAGTGAAGTATGCGCGATAAGGCTTCACGGTCAACTTCTTGGTCACGCGGTGCAATTGATTGTCGGCTGAGGTATAAGCATAATAGTTGTTTTCAGCATCCTCTTCGGTTATAATCGTTTGGTTAGTGAATGAGCCAACGGTCTTCCATCCATCCATCTCGGGTGTAACGATTTCTGATGAGATTGTTGTTGAGCCACCTGTTATCTGTTTAGCCTCCTTGCCTTCGCGCAATGTATAGAGGTAGGGAGTGTTCGCTTGAGGTTCTGCTACCTCATCAAAGAGAAGGTATTCGCCATCATTGCTGCTCAAAGCAAAGAAAGCAAAGTCCTCCAAGCTCTCGGCATTGGGAGCGAAGGGGAGCATGATAGTGCCGTATTTACCTGTTGCAAGTGTTCTATTGTAGGTGATATCGTCAAATGTGTTAATATTGGTTGTCTCAAAATCGATGGCATTATCATCATTAAGGATAAGATGAATGCTATAGTTGGATCCTTTGAATGCGTTTGCTTCAATTTTAGGATTAGAACAAAGTGTTATATCTAGGTGATTTTCAATAAAAGAGAACGCGTAATCGCCAATACTTGTCACATTATAAGGAATAGTAATGGAGGTAAGGCTATTGCAATCTCGGAATGCACCACTTCCAATGCTCGTTACGCTCTCAGGAATAGTGATTGTCGTAAGTTTGCTGCAACCAAAGAAAGAATTGTACTGAATATTTGTTACAGTATTGGGAATGGTGATGGAGGTGAGGCTACTGCAACCATAGAAAGCACCGCCTCCAATGCTCGTCACGCCCTCGGGGATGTTGATGGAGGTGAGGCTACTGCAACTATGGAAAGCACTCTCTCCAATGCTCGTCACGCCCTCGGGGATGTTGATGGAGGTTAGGCTGCTGCAATTAGAAAATGCCCTTTCCCTAATGCTCGTTACACTCTTTGGAATGGTTATGGAGGTGAGGTTGCTGCAATAAAAGAAAGTACCGTCTTCAATGCTCGTCACACGCCTAGGAATGGTGATGGAAGCGAGGCTATAGCAATATCCGAAAGCCCATTCTCCGATGCTCGTTACATTATAAGGAATAGTAATGGAGGTGAGTTTGTCACAACCATAAAAAGCATAGCTCCCAATATTCGTCATACTCTCGGGAATAGTAATGGAGGTGAGCTTGTCACAATCATAGAAAGCATAGTCTCCAATATTCTTCACACCCTTTCCAATGGTTACCTTTGTGAAATCGCTCCCATAGAATACACCAGAAGAATAACTTGACGCAGAGGGTATGTTACAATTTACAATAAGTTCACCCCTACAACCTCCGAAAGCCCTTTCCCCAATATTTGTCACACTCTCGGGGATGGTGATGGAGGTGATGTTGCTGCAATGATAGAAAGCATAACTCGCTATAGAAGTAACTCCATTTAATATGGTGATCTTCTCCATCGAAACTTCGTAATAGTACCAAGGCGGATTATACATATCTGAATAGTCATGCATTTTTCCCTGTCCTTCAACAATCAAATGCAGCTCAGTAGTTAGTTTCCAAGTAAGGTTAGTACCACAAGTTCCCGATTCTAATATTCCTGCTGTTGTAATATTATACACCTTAGCATAATCACCATTTCTATCGTTACTTTCATCCTTAGTATAACTTACTGTCATTAAATAGGTGCCAGAAGAGGTGAATGTGTGTTGATAGGTGCCAGAATATTCTCCGCTTCTCTTTAGAATTTCTGAGCCATTTAGTGTTACTGTGAGCCAATCATAATTACTTTCGCTACTTACCAACCAATCAAACGTGAGTATATCTCCCGCGCTGGCAGTAATCGTGTAGATGTTTGACGAAGTAGTGCTGCCTTGCCCTTCATTGGTGGAGGTCCAATCCGAATAGGTCGTTGCGTTTGCCGCCAAACTGCTCAATAGCACCGCTATCATCATCAGCCAATGTTTTGTTTTTTGCATAAATTGTAAACTTATAGTTAATAATTAGTTAATTGTTTCAACTATTGCCTATAAGTCCTCCAAAGTCAGCGGCAATCTGGTGCTTGGTTTATGGATACAAGAAAAGCGTAAGGACTTGTCACGCTCATCACATAGTAGGTATCGCCAAACACCGCAGTAGAAATGAACAGAAGAACAAATACCCCACGCTGTTTGTATACCTTAGCTAAGTACAGCGTGAGGCTGTACGCGTACATATACAAAACAGAATGAGCGTATTCTCTGTCTCTATCCTTCTACTTAAAATTGGCGATTTTACTATGTAGGATAAAGCAAGAAACGCATTCTTGACCCGAGGATTTCTCCCCTCAGGCGATGCAAAATTAGTGCAAAGCGAGAGAAAAAGCAAATTTATTTGCATATTTGCTTTTCCCTTCGGCATTTTTCGCCTCGGCCAGCGACCTAAAGGTTCCGAGGCGTAGCCTAATTTCAGATTGTGCAGCAAGCTAAAATTAGTAAATAATTGGGATTTAGGTGTTATGAATTAGGGTTTATTTTCCTTGAGTACAGAATTTCTTACCTCATGATGAACGGCCAATCACAAACTTACCCCCCGTTACGTTTCACTTCGTTGCACTACACTCGTCCCCCTTGAAGAGGGGACAGTTCAGGACAGTACTATCAGCGAAGCTGAATGTACTCTATCTATAAGCCTATGGTGTAGTGATGTGCCGATGTGTCGCCAAGGAGGGATAACCTACACTACTATAATGAGATAATGGCGACAGATGAGGACGATTTTACACCTCTTTCATCTGTCGCCATTGTGGGTTTGGGGTTGCTTGGGATCACTTGCCGAAATGACCCTCTGCGGGTGCGTAGTGTCGGCTATTGCGGCGGCCAATGGCACGTAGCTTGCCTGCTTCGATGAGGGTGTCGATGATTTGCATGGCGCGGTAGCGCGAGCAGTTGCAGAGGCTCTCCACTTCGGAGCGATAGAGGATGTCGTTCGTGGCGAAGTGGGTGGTGAGGCGTGCTGTGATGTCCTCGTCGGTGAGGTGCTGGGTGCGCGTGGAGCCTGCGCTCACCATCTTGGCGCTGCGCATGGCATTGCTCAGCTCCTTGGAGGGGGTGAAGGCGATGCGGCGCACGCTGATGTCGCGTGCCTTGACCTTGTCGGCGCGGTGCTTGTTGCCGCAGGTGAGGGTGACTGAGAGTGTGCCTATCGCGCCCAACTCTACGCGGTTGCCATCGAGCAAGGTGCTCTGCACGCGCTGGCTCAGTGCGGTGAGTACGCCTGCCACATCGGCCTCCTTGATGGTGCATGAGGCGGCGATCTCCTTGGCCAGCTCGTCGGCTGTCACCGTGCGACTGCCCACGACGCTTACTGCCAGGGCCGGATTGTCGGTATCACTCTCGCCACGGAGGTCGTGCTTCTCTCTTAGTTGGTAGGCGATAGTGCCTGCCTCTTTCTGTATGAAGTTTCGTGTTGCCATAGTTGCAATTCTCCTTCCTTTATGTTCGCTTTATTGTTTGTATTTGATGTTGTTGCTTGTCGTTCGCGAACGGTCACGTTGATGTTCGCGTATGACATCGCTGTCGTTCGTGTTCGATAACGTTGCTGCTCGCCTTCGGCAAACAAATTTGCACTATACAAAATTACGAAAAGAAATGGGTATCTGCAAATTTTAAGCAGTAAATTATGGTGATG
The DNA here is from genome assembly GCA_017555875.1 of Bacteroidaceae bacterium. Taxonomy (GTDB): domain Bacteria; phylum Bacteroidota; class Bacteroidia; order Bacteroidales; family Bacteroidaceae; genus UBA1189. Next base: position 28,244 of record JAFZFN010000006.1, on the reverse strand, counting down.
ATATTGGAGTTTTCCACAATGCAGAAGTAGGAGCAATGTCGCGAAGTGAGCAGGGGGAGTATCATACTGTAAAATCGTGCAAAGTGTCGCCGATAACGCATTGTTTCGGTGTGAGTTGGATGTCCTTGGCGACACATTGGCAGATGAGCTCGGAAGAGTGTGTTTGTGAGTACCGCGCTGGTGGTGTGAGGGTACCTGCGCGAGCAATTCATCTGCCGTGAGAGGTGAACTATGGGCTACTCGCCCAAGGGCGACAGCTCTATCACTTCGAGGTCGCTGATGATGCCGTCTGCGATGGTGAAGCGCACGAGGGTGCGCACCTTGTGGAAACCGTGGATGCCTGCAGCACCGGGGTTGATGTGGAGCGTGTTGAGGGCGTGGTCGTGCATGACGCGGAGGATGTGTGAGTGGCCGCTGATGAAGAGGGTGGGAGGGTTGGCGCGCAGTGCCGAGCGGATGGAGGGGTCGTAGTGTCCGGGGTAGCCGCCGATGTGCTTGATGAGCACGTCGACTCCCTCGATGGTGAAGCGCTGCTGCTCGGGGTAGCGTAGGCGGATGTCGCCTCCGTCGATGTTGCCACGCACGGCACGGAAGGGGCGAAAGGCCTCGAAACTTTCGGCCACCTCGAGCGAGCCGATGTCGCCGGCATGCCACACCTCGTCACACTCGGCAAAGTGCCGGGCGTAGCGTGCGTCCCAGTGGCCATGGGTGTCGGAGAGGAGGCCGATGCGCTTCATGATAGGGGATCCACCCTAAGCCTCCCTCGAGGGAGGGGACTCGGGCTTTGCGTGACGTTCCTATTTGCCCTTCTCCATAGGGGTGAGGGTGCCCATTCTGGATTCGATGTACTCAATGAGCATCTTAGCTGTGCCCTCGAAGCCGAGGTGTGAGGTGTTGATGCAGAGGTCGTAGTTTTCGGCTGCTCCCCACGTCTGTCCGCTGTAGTAGTTGTAGTAGTCGGCACGGCGACGGTCGGTCTTCTCGATGAGCTCCTCGGCCTGCTCAGCGGTGATGCCCTTCTCGGCTGCCATGCGTGCTACGCGGTCTTGGAGGTCGGCGGTGAAGAAGAGGTTGATGCAGCAGGGGTGCTCGCGCAGGATGTAGTCGGCACAGCGTCCTACGAAGATGCACGACTCGCGCTCGGCAAGGTCGCGTATGATGTCGCTCTGCACCTTGAACAGTGCATCATTGCTCAGGAAGGAGTCGCCTCCACCGAGCGCATTGGCTGCTGCGCGGGCCGAGAATATGGAGTGGAAGAAGCCGTGAGATTTCTTCTCGTCGGCATTCTCAAAAAACTCTTGGCTGAGACCGCTCTCCTTAGCGGCTAATTCAATGAGCTTACGGTCATAGACGGTAATGCCATAGTGACGGGCCAGGATGTCGGCAATGCTACGTCCACCACTACCGAGTTGGCGGCCAATGTTGATGATGAGTTTCTTATCCATAATATTCTAGATTCTTTACATTTTGTGTTTCTTGAAAAAATGTCCCAACAGAGTGGCTGAGAATATGGCCGACACGAAGTCAGATGCAGGAAGACTTATCCACACGCCATTGATGCCCCAGAAATGGGGGAAGATGATAATGAACGGCACGAGGAACAAGAGTTGGCGGCTCAGCGAGAGGAAGATGGACTTGCCAGGCTGAGCGATGCTCTGGAAGAAACTTCCGGTAACCATCTGGAAGCCTACGATGGGGAACAACAAACAGTTGTAGCGCATGCCCACTACGGCCATCTCAATCATCTGTGCATCGGAAGTGAAGATGCGAGCTACGGCACCAGGGGCGAACTCGCCGATGAGGAAGGCCAGGGTGGTGACGCCAGTGGCTAGGGCAATGGTAATCTTGAGCACCTTGGTGACACGGTCGTAGGCCTTGGCTCCGTAGTTGTAGCCGGCAATGGGTTGCATGGCTTGCTGGAATCCCATGACAATCATCACGAAGATGAAGGTCATCTTGTGTACAATGCCATAAGCACCTACGGCATAGTCGCCTCCATAGTTGGCAAGACCACGATTGATGAAGATGACCACGAAGCATGAGGCGAGGTTCATGAGGCAGGGCGAAAGGCCAATGGTGAGCACCTCCTTAACGATGTAACTCTTGAGACGATAGATGCCACGCTTGAAATGGATGAGTTCACGCTTGTCGCTCATGACGCGCACTTGCCATGCTAGCGAGATACACTGTGACAACACGGTGGCAATAGCAGCTCCACGGATACCCCAGCCGGCACCATCGAATTGCACGAAGCCCAGGTTGATGGTGTCGAAAATGAAGAGAGGGTCGAGCACAGTGTTAACGAGAACCGTGAGGATGGTGGCACGCATGGCCATCTTGGGATGTCCCATCGAACGCAATAGGGCATTGAAACCAAAGTACATGTGGGTAATCACGTTGCCCACAAGGATGATTTGCATGTACTCACGGGCATAGCTGATGGATGACTCGCTGGCCCCAAAGAAGAAGAGGATGGGGTCAAGGAAGAGCAGAGACACGATGGCGAACACCACACCCATGCCGATGTTCATCACCACGGCATTGCCTAAAATCTGCTGGGCTATCTTATAGTCTTTCTGTCCTAACTTTACGGAGATGAGGGTTGATGAACCCATGCCCACCATGGCACCAAAAGCGGTGGAGATGTTCATCAAGGGGAACGTTACGGCAAGTCCTGAAAGGGCCATAGCATCGACGCCATGCCCGATGAAGATACTGTCAACGATGTTGTAGAGCGATGCGGCCAACATCGCGATGATGGAGGGAAGAGCATACTGACGCAGTAGCTCGCCCACGGGACGGGTCCCCAGCTCGCTAGGGATTTTCTTCTCAGTCATTCTGTATATATTTGTTTATTGAGTGCAAAGTTAATGATTTTATGTCAGAGTGTGTGCTGGTTGGTTTGGTTTTTTTGTCGGGGGGGCACGGAGGACTTGGAGGATTCAGAGGACTCGGAGGATTCAGAGGACTCAGAGGACTTGGAGGATTCAGAGAACTCGGAGCACTCTTTCATCTTTCATCTTTCCATTTTCCTCTTTCCACGATCTCTGCTGCTCTTGTCAGCATCTCGGGCTTGCCTGCATCGACCCAGCAGAAGTTGTCGGGTGCTTCGATGCAGCCGATGTGGCAATGTGGAGCCTGTTGCCAGTAGAAGTTGGTGATGGAGAACACCTCTTCCTGCCGCTCGAGCAGGGGGAACAGGGTGGGGGAGATGATGTGTATGCCCGAGAAGGCACGCAGTCGGTAGGCGGTGCTGTCCTCGGTGACTCCCTCGAGCGTGGGCTTGAGGTCGAGGTGTGAGGTGCGCACCTCGCCTGTCTGCAGGTTCTTCCACCCGATGAGGCGGTCTTCGTCGTCGCAGATGAAGTAGCGCGAGGTGCTGCGCCTGCTCACCAGGAGCGAGGCATCGGCTCCGCTGCTTTGGTGCTTGTCGCAGAGGGCCTTCAGGTCGGCATTGGAGAAGATGTCCACGTTGTGGATGAGTATGGGGCTCTTGTCGTCGAAGAGTGCCAAGGCCTTGCGTATGCCTCCTCCCGTGTCGAGCAGCTTGTCGCGTTCGTCAGAGAAGGCGATGTCGAGTCCGAATCCGTGGTGGGCAGTCACGTAGTCGATGATCTGCTGGGCATAGTGATGTACGTTGATGACCACGTGCTGGAAGCCAGCCTCTTTGAGACGTAGCAACTGGTGGGCTATCATGGGTCTGCCCGCTACCTCTACCATCGCTTTGGGGCAGTGGTCGGTGTAGGGCTTGAGTCGTGTGCCGAGCCCTGCGGCAAATATCATGGCATTCATAACAACTGATTTATTTATCGTGTACTCAGAGTTCCCTCTCCTCGGAGAGGGTGAGGTCTCCTATTTCTTGCCAAAATCCTTGTCAATCTTGAGGAACGATGATACGACGAAGGTCACCGCGCAGCAGGCCATGATCCACAGGAAGAAGCCGCGGTAGCCCATCCACTCCTGCAGCAGTCCCGAGAGCATGCCTGGCAGCATCATACCTGCGGCCATGAATGCTGTGGCGATGGCATAGTGAGCCGTCTCGTGGGTGCCACGTGCATAATATATAAGGAATAGCATGTAGGCCGAGAATCCGAATCCGTAGCCCAACTGTTCGATGAACAGGCAGGATGAGATGACGACGAGGTCGGTGGGCTGTGTGTAGGCCAGGTACACATAGACGATGTCGGGCAGCGAGATGGCCCACACCATAGGCCATAGCCAACGCTTCAGGCCGCCACGCGAGATGCACCATCCTCCTAGTATACCTCCGAGTGTGAGGCCTATGGGTCCTAATGTGCCCTGTATGATGCCGATGTCCTTGAGTGAGAGGCCCAGTCCGCCCTCCGTCACGGGGTCCATGAGGAAGGGGATGCTCATCTTGCCCAGCTGTGCCTCGGGGAAGCGGAAGAGCAGCATGAAGAGCAGTGCGGGGACGACGCCCTCCTTCTGGAAGAAGGTGACGAAGGTGCGTACAAACTCGCTCATCAATCCTCGTGCCGTGATGCCGCGCTGCTGGTCCGACTGTGGGCGGGGCAACATCCACGCATGATAGGCTCCCACGGCGATGAAGAGAGCTGCAACCGCGTAGAAGGCCTGCATCCATGCCTGCCGCGCATCGCCCTCGGAGGATTTCAGCAGCCAGTCCACGAGGAAGAGCATGCCTCCCTGCCCGGTCAGTGTGGCCAGTCGGTAGAAGGTGCTGCGTATGCCCACGAAGAAGGACTGCTCGCCCTCGTCGAGCCCCATCATGTAGAATCCGTCGGCGGCCACGTCATGGGTGGCCGAGCTGAAGGCCATGAGCCAGAAGATGGCCAGTGTCCACTGCAGGTAGCTTGCCAGGGGGAGTGTGAAGGCGATGCCCGCCATGCCTGCTCCCATGAGCAGCTGCATGGTCACTATCCACCAGCGCTTGGTCTTGAGCAGGTCCACGAAGGGGCTCCATAGGGGCTTGATGAGCCATGGCAGGTAGAACCATCCGGTGTAGTAGGCCACCTCGGCATTGCCCAGCCCGAGCTGCTTGTACATCACCACCGAGAGGGTGATGACGATGACATAGGGAAGGCCCTCGGCAAAGTAGAGTGTGGGTACCCATCCCCAGGGGTTGCGTCGTGTCGTATGTTGCATTGTTTCCTCTTTTTAGGGGATAAAATTAGTGCAAACCGCGCGAAATGCAAAATTTCTGCCGATATATTTGTCTGTTCATGTCCATCTTTACAAAAAATAATACTACTTTTGCGCATGTCTTCTTTAAAAAAAACACTACGACTATGACGACAGATTATGACAAGATGGTGGCCGATGCCCGTGACGAGCTCTTCGATTGTGTGGAAAAGCGCAGATTTACCCATGAGGAGGTGCTCCGTGTCCGTGGCGCCTATGCCCTGGCCGAAGAGGCACACCGCCCGCAGCGCCGCAAGAGTGGCGAACCCTATATCCTGCATCCCATCGCGGTGGCCATGATCGTGGCCAATGAGATAGGCCTCGGTGCCGACCCCATCTGTGCGGCCCTGCTCCACGACGTGGTCGAGGACACCGACCACACGGTGAAGGAGATCCGTGAGCTCTTCGGCGACGATGTGGCCGAGCTTGTCAACGTGGTGACCAAGAAGAAGAAGAATCACTATGAGACCTCCTTGCAGGTGGACAACTACAAGCAGATGCTGCAGTCCATCCACTACGATATCCGTGCCTTGCTGCTCAAGCTGGCCGACCGCCTTCACAACATGCGCACCCTGAAGTCGATGCTCCCTCACAAGCAGCTGAAGATTGCTTCGGAGACCGACTACTTCTACGCGCCCTTGGCCAACCGCCTCGGACTCTATCAGGTGAAGACCGAGCTCGAGAACCTCAGTTTCCGCTATCGCCAGCCCAATGAGTATGCCGAGGTGAAGGACTACATCACCCGCTACGTCGACGACCATGCCGCTGCTGCCGAGGCCTGGATGAAGCCCATCCGTGAGGTGCTCGCCCTGCGCGGCATCCATGCCACCGTGACCTGTGAGCCCCGCTCGGCCCATTCCATCTGGGCCAAGATGCGCGAGGACCACATCTCGCTGCGCGAGGTCGAGCACATACGCATCGTGCACATCAACTACGACAACTGGAAGGAGCTCGACATGCCCGAGAAGGAGATGGCGCTGTTCATCTACTCGCTCATCACCAATATCTATGCCGAGAAGCCCGGTAGCATGAACAGCTACCTCGACGTGCCCAAAGACAACAACTACCGCAGCCTGCACTGCAAGCTGATGGGCAACGAGGGGCGCTGGATGGAGGTGCACATCGCCTCTACGGAGATGATGGAGATCTCCAATCACGGCTGCCTCGTGGGTCGTGAGCGCAATGTGGAGCGCTGGATCAACAACTTCCGCCGCGTGCTCAAGGAGCTGGCCGACCAGGGCAAGAACGGAGGCTTCATGGAGGAGGTGCGCTCGGCCTTCTACGAAGACGACATCTACGTGTTCTCGCCCAAGGGCGACATGGTCATGCTCCCCAAAGGGGCCACGGCCATCGACTTCGCCTTCGAGATACACAACAAGGTGGGTGAGCAGATGAAGTTTGCCATCATCAACGACAAGCTCTGCTCCGTGAAGACCAAGCTCAACAAGGGCGACCGCGTGCGCATCGGCACCGACGATGTCCCCTCCATAGACCCCTCATGGCTCGATCACGTGGTCACCTACAAGGCCCGTGCCGGCATACAGAAGTATCTCCATCGCAACCCCGTCAAGACGGGCGACCTCGTGCTCTGCCCCCACTGCAAGCCCATCTCGGGCGACGAGGTCATAGGCTTCCGCCTCCCCGACGGACGCATCGAGGTGCACCAGTGTCATTGCCGCACAGCCATCGCTAAGGCCGCCTCGTCGGGCGACAGCATCGAGAAGGAGGTCGACATGCACGAGTTTGAGCAGATGTCGTTCCCTGTGCAGTTCCACGTCGAGTCGGTCAACAAGGACCAGCTCCTACTCACCATCGTCTCGCTCGTGTCTGAGAAGCTCAGGCTCAGCCTGGGCAACCTCCACTCCACCATCGTCGACGACATCGTGTCCACCGACTTCGAGGTCTTCGTACACTCCCACGACGACATCAGCCAGCTCAAGGATGCCCTCTCGGCATTGCCTCAGGTCTATGGGCTGAGAACACAGTTTTAGACTCCGTTTTACTTTGAACTATGAAGCGTCTGCTACCCCTCCTGTTTCTCTTGTTCGGCCTGCTTCCTGAGGTCAAGGCCCAGGCTCTCCTGCGCGAGTGGCTCACCTCGATGCCCGACTCGGTGATGCCCCTGCTCACGCACAATGACCGGCTCGACTTCATCGACTTCTGCGATGCACAGATGGCAGCCGTGGTGACCAACGTCATGGACGGCACATCGCGCATGGACACGCTCACCGCCGACTACGTCCACATCAGCTACACCCCCTCCACCGATGTCGAGATGAAGCTGCTCCCCACGAGCGACACCACCCACATCCTCTGCATGGTGACCACCGTCAAGGCCCGCGTCAGCGATAGCCGCATCGCCTTCTATGATGCCCAGTGGCAGCCGTTAGATGCGTCGGCCCTCTTTGCCGAACCCCAGATGGAGGATTTCCGTAGCGCCACAGCCGACGACACGGCCGCTCAGGCTTGGGACAAGCTCGACATCTACTTCCGCACCTACCACCTCAGCCCCGACGAGCCCTCGTTGCGCTGTGTGCTCACCGCCACCGACTTCCTCTCCGAAGATGATCGGGCAGCCCTTGCCCCTCTGGTGAGTCGGGAGCCCCTGCAGTATCGTTGGGTCGACGGACGATTCATAGTGCACCATGAGAGATAATCGCGTACTTATCGGCATGAGTGGCGGCATCGACAGCACCGCCGCTTGCCTCATCCTCCAGGAGCAGGGCTACGAGGTCGTAGGCCTCACGATGCGCGTCTTCGACCTCCCCTCGCAGCTCGATGCCGAGGGCACTCCGCGCTTCATCGCCGAGGCCCGCGATGTGGCATCGCGCCTAGGCATGGAGCATCACGTGGCCGACGTGCGCGACGAGTTCCGAAGCCAGATCGTGCAGCACTTCATCGACGAGTACATGCAGGGCCGCACCCCCAACCCCTGTGTCATGTGTAACCCCCGCTTCAAGTTTCGCCTCCTCACCGAGTGGGCCGACCGCCTCGGCTGTGCCCACATCGCCACGGGCCACTACGTGCAGCTCGCCCATGAGCACGGCCACCACTACATCGTCACGGGCGACGACATCCTCAAGGACCAGAGCTATTTCCTCTGGCGCCTGGGGCAAGAGGTGCTCTCGCGCTGCCTCTTCCCCCTCGGCGGCATGCAGAAGAGCGCCGTGCGCCAGTACCTTGCCGACCGCGGTTTCGCCCTGAAGGCCACCGAGGGCGAGAGCATGGAGGTCTGCTTCATCGAGGGCGACTATCGCGACTTCCTGCGCGAGCACTGTCCCCAGATAGACCAGCTCGTGGGGCAGGGTAGGTTTGTCGATGAGGGTGGGCGCACCCTCGGCACCCATCAGGGCTATCCCTACTACACCATCGGTCAGCGCAAGGGGCTCGGCATAGCCCTCGGCAAGCCCGCCTATGTGCTCAAGCTCAACCCCGCCAAGAACACCGTCATGCTCGGCGACGCCCATCAGCTGCTCACCCGCCACATGCTCGTCGAGCAGCTGAGTCCCGTCGATGCCGACCGCTTCTTTGCCGAGGAGCAGCTCTCCGTGCGCATCCGCTACCGCAGCCGTGCCATCCCCTGCAGCATGGTGCGCGACACGGGCGATGGACGCACCCTCATCCGCTTCCACGAAGAGGTATCTGCCGTCACCCCAGGCCAGTCCGCCGTCTTCTACGTAGGCTCCCGCCTCGTGGGAGGAGCCTTCATTGCCTCGCAGAGGGGCATAGGGCAGTGGGTCGACTGACTCGTGTGGCTCGCCTTCCGTGCGGCTCATTCCCAATTTCTTTGACTTTTGTCGAACTGCGGCGTCGCTCGCAATTTTGACTTCGTCGAAGTTGCTACGCTCGCTGAGTGCGTAAATAAATTTCCGCCCGCTCGCTCACTCGCAACTTTCAATTTTCAATTTTTCAAAGATCTATTCGCCTCACTTCGCTTCGTTCGGAAGGATGACTCGTTCCGCGGTTTCGAGTCACCCATCGTTTACAGTGCAAAGTTACGACATCTATTTTTGACATCCCGACTTACTGCAATCTTCTGCAAAGTTCTGCAAAGTACTCCGCGCAACCGCCACGCGCACAAAGAGATACACGATTTCGCACAAAGACGCGTCACGCTGCGCAGCGTAACATAATTATGTATTTATTAACCAAGGATTTGAGGGTGGGGTAGGACTGAACTTAGGACGCGACAACCACACGCTAAACCTGCAGGTGACGGCCAACTATGCCTCACTCTCGTCCATATCAAGCGAGAGCGAAGAAGAGTCTTACAGTTATTACTCCACCGTGCCCGATGACGGTGTAGGAGTGAGCTATAAGCGTCTGTCGGTGCCTGTGGAGCTGCATTGGCGGAGCAACGTTGACACGGGCGCCATGTACCTCTTGGCAGGCGGTGTGTACAACCTCAACCTCTCGGGCGAGTGCGTGAGCGACGCCACCTCCGAGCCCCTCTTCGCCCTGCGCGATGCCCTCAACAGACAGAGCTTTGCTGCCCGCCTGGGAGCAGGCTCCGTGATAAGCTATAGCGACAATGTCAGCTTCGGCGTCAAGGCCTATCTGGACATCGACATCACCTCGCCCATCCGCAAGTACTCCATCTCCGACCGCCTCTTTGAGTACCATGGCTCCATCGAGGGAGCCTTCGGCCGCTCCACCTTTGTGCTGGCGGCGTACCTGACGTTCTGATATGTGAATCGTCTTATGCCTGGTTAGGTTGACAAATCTATTGCTTAATAGATGTAAGGAAGAGGATGTACAGCTGCACATCCTCTTCCTTTTCCTATACTCTTACTATTTTACAGGTCGTAGTTGCTCTGGGTCGGTGTGTACTGCTTGGGGTCGAGCAAGTAGGCGAGCACGCTGTCCCAATGGGGGAAGCGCTCTGAGCCAAACTCAATCCATTCGCCCGCGAACTCACTGGTGCCATTCTTACCACGGTCGTCGATGAGGTAGTCGCCTGCGCAGAGGTTCTTGCAGTGGGTGATGACCATCCGCTTGTGAAACACGTCGTCGAGATGGCGGGTCACCCATGTAACCTTGTCTGACCATGCCGAGGGATTCTTCCATGGAGCGGTGGAGAGGATGTACACGTCGTAGCGTTCGTTGAGCTTGTGCACTGCGTCTATAGCTCCCTCCATGGGGTCCATCAGGGCGAAGATGCCTGGCACCTCATCGAGACGGCCCTCATACTCGCGCTTCACCTCTTCGCTGAGTTTGTCGATGCCGCTCTGGAAGTTGACCAGCACGCCATCCATGTCGAAATATAGTCTTTTCTTTTCCATCTTCTTTTCTCTTGCTTTAGTGTGACTCGTTTTGTTTCTTACATCTATAATATAGTCACACGAAGGTGAAAATTCAATTTTTCAGGTGGTTTTTTTTCACTCTCCTCGTCCGTCATCGCCTGAACCATCCCCTCTTCTTGGTCTCCTGTGGGTTGCCGTCGAGGTCGAGATGCTCAAATTGCTGTCGGGCCTCCTTGGCCTTGTCCTCGATTATGGCTCTCAGCTTCGCGGGGTCTTGCTCGAAGTGGTCTTTTGTCGTAATGATAGGTTAATATGTGGTAAAGGTACATATTTTTTTGGTCTCAAGATACGCCAATGAAAAAAAAGTTACCCCGATTTTTGAAATTTTTCCCTTTTGTTACTATATTATATCATATTTCACAATTCATAATTCATAATTCAAAAAGATGGCAAACAAAAAGACTACTAAGGCAACGCAGCTCACCAAAGCGGCAAAGAGTGCGATGACAGACGCGAAGTTTCCCACCCTGCTCGAAGCCATCGAGCGTGTGGTGGAGCTGTCCAAGGACAGCAAGATGAGCAACGATTTCCTCCTCGCTGCCTCTCCCGAGATTGGCTTGCTCACCGACAGCTATGGTATCACCGAGCAGCAGGCGGTGCTGTTCTGCATCTGCATGGAGCGTGGACCCCGCCGTGTCGACTACGATGACTTTGCCCGCCACCTCGACATGAGCAATATCCGCGTGCTCAGCTACGCATCGGACATCGATGCGCTTGTTCATCGCCGCCTGCTCCGCTATCGCGATGTCAACGATGAGGACTCGTTCGATGTGTACCAACCCGTCATCAAGGCGCTCAAGCGCGACGAAGCCTACCAGCTTCCGCCGCGTAAGGGGCTCGACTGCAATGAATTGTTTGACCAGCTGAATATGCTGTATGACGACCTCAGTAATGATGCCATCACCCCCGATGATCTGCTTGCCGAGCTGGAGACACTCTTGGCCGACAATCCCCAGATAGGCATGGTGAAGCACTTGCGTGAGTTGCATCTCGGTGGTGAGAACCTCCTGCTCCTCCTGCTCTTCTGCCATCTGCTTATCAATAACGATGACAACGACATTCGGCTCAATCAGCTGGAGGGCGTGTTCAGTGAGAAGGCGGCCTTCACTCGTGCCAAGGGCGAGCTGCGCCGTGCCGAGCATCGCCTCATGCAGCGCGGCCTCATCGAGCACCGCTCCGTCGATGGCATTGCCGACACCAACAGCTACTGCCTCACGGCCCATGCCAAGCGTACCCTGCTGGCTGAGATGAAGCTCAGTGGGGCAGAGGAGAAGATTGCCGATGTGGTGGGCCACGCCACGCTCACTGCAAAGCCGATGTATTACCCCGAGGCCATCGAGCGTCAGGTGACCGAGCTGGGCACCTTCTTCGCTCCCGAGCAGTATGCCCAGATACGCGAGCGCATGCAGCAGCGCGGCTTCCGCCACGGCTTCTCGTGCCTCTTCTACGGAGGCCCCGGCACGGGCAAGACCGAGACCGTATACCAGCTGGCACGTCAGACGGGGCGCGACATCATGGTGGTCGATGTGCCGCAGATCAAGAGCAAGTGGGTGGGCGACTCGGAGAAGAACATCAAGGCTCTCTTCGACCGCTATCGCGAGCTGGTGCGTCGCTCCGAGGTGGCTCCCATCCTCCTCTTCAATGAGGCCGATGCCATCATCGGAATCCGCAAGAGTGGCGCCACCAATGCGGTGGACAAGATGGAGAACACCATCCAGAACATCATCCTTCAGGAGATGGAGTCGCTCGATGGTATCCTTATCGCCACCACCAACCTCGCCGACAATCTCGACACCGCCTTCGAGCGCCGCTTCCTCTATAAGATACGCTTCGACAAGCCCGACGCCTCGGTACGCTGCCTCATCTGGCAGCAGATGATACCCGAGCTCACCGCCACCGATGCCACCACGCTCGCCGCGGCCTACGACTTCAGCGGCGGCCAGATAGAGAACATCGCCCGCAAGCACGCCATCCACGCTGTGCTCCATGGCGACCCCGAGAGTCTGCTCCACACCCTGCAGGGCTATTGCGCTACTGAGAAGCTCGACTCCAAGTCGGCGGTCAAGAGAATAGGATTTTAAGAAAATTAAGCTATATTTGCAACAAAAAAGAAAAAGCTATGCAACAACCCAATGTAAAGTATACCATCACGGATGGTGTCATCACCATAGCCCCAGGCGTAGAGCGCATCGAAGAGGGAGCGTTCATCGAAGTTGATTTCAAGGAGATGTATGTCCCCGCCAGTGTCAAGGTCATCGAGTATCCGCTCGACCTCAGCGAAGAGCTCGAAGCCGACCTCTACTTCTATGGTGACGACACCGCGATAGCGTTTTCCAAGGAGGCCATGTGGCGCGTTGTCAAGGCACGCATCTATGTCATGCCCGAGCTGCAGGCCGACTATGAGGAGCGGCTCGACCGCACTCTGCAGGGCAACTGGCGTGAACTCATCTCCGTCGAAGCCATGCCAGCTGATAAGATGAGCCACTATGGCCCAGTTGAGCAACCCCAGCGCACACCACTCACGCCCGGTGAGGCCGCAAAGTTCGAAACCATCGAGCACGAGCGTCAGCTCCTCGAAGAGCTGTGGACTACACAGTGTGCCCAGCCTTATGCCGTGGAGCTGAGTGAGCTGCAGGCAGAGGAGGAGACGTTTAAGAACTCCATCCGCATCGTCAAGCGCAAGGTGTGGCAGTTCCCCTTCTTCAGTAAGCCGAATCCCCGCAAGGCTCGCAGCCGTATCCTTTTCCACGAGTGGTATTACGACGGTTTGGTGAGAGAGTGTGATGAGACGGCTGCACGCATGGCAAAGGTTCAGGACGAGCTGTCCCGCCTCATCCGCCGCGACGATAACCGCACACCACAGTCAGCCATCCGCCGTATGCGACAGCTCCTTGGCATGGGCCGCGCCACACTAGAGAAGGGTATGGAGCAAATCAAGAAGATTGATTCTCTGATCAAAGAACTCCGTGCCGACCTCCTCAAGCAGACAGTAAAGCCCACATTCAGCCTCAAGCGCACCCTCATCACCATAGGCATCCTCCTAAGTGTCTGCTTGCCTCTGACAGCACGTTTTATTGATAGCCCCGTGGTGGATGATGTGTGTCTAAAGCTATGGGGGATTGTCTTGATAGCCTTTTGCATCTATTTTGTATGGTGGCTCGATGACTTCGTTTTGGTAGTATCGAGGAAATCCGATGGAAGTGTAGAGTATCGTGAGGAGCGCATGAGTGAGATAAAGAAATCAATCTTCTACAAAGTGTTTTATCATTGAGTCCATCATCGAAATTAAGGCCTTTGGACAACTGAAATAAAATAAATTTGAAAAAAGTTACCCTGATTTTTGAATTTTTTCCTCTTTGTTGCTATATTATGTATGTAACCAATAAAAAGAAGAAAAGATATGGACATGTTTAAGCACTCAGACAAAGTATTCGTAGCGGAAGACAATCGTAACTACATCGGCGAATTGCCTCACCACCTTGCTCACAAGGGAGTGCCCAAGGATGTATCACGCACGGGCTTCTTCCGTCTCGTCGGTCGTGAGGGTAGCACACTCCAGTTCAAGACGGGCATGAAGTATCTCACCCCCTGCCAAGGCAAGGTACTCACCAACCCCAAGACGGGCGAAGAGATTTGCTTCGTCGAGTATCGCGGCTCGCGCATCATGCTCGAAGCCTCTCGCTATATGGATGGTGGCCGTCGGGTCACTCGCGAGGAGATGGACACCCTTCGCACCGATGACGGTCGCACCCTTGGCCAGTTCCTTGCCGACGAGGCTGCTAAACCTTTGGAGGAGAGATTATGAACAGCATTTCCGCTATCGATACCCCAGAGCAGTTCTGCCGTGAGCATGGCTTCCTTTACCATGCCCACGGTAGTGGCCAGTGGGGGAGGCATCGCTATTGGACCTACTACAAGGTGGAGCAGGGCGATACCCTCTTCTCCATCGAGTACTTCCCCGTAGCACATAGAGTGAAGATACGCGTAGGGACCAGTCGTTACGAAGGGCAGGTCGAGTCATTGCCCCACCTGCAGGAACTATTGGCAGCCATGCGCATCGATGAGAAAGATATTGCTTAAATTACCCGAAATTGTACCCCATGGCAAATGCTTATCCCATAGACCTATGCGGCTTAGAAGGTGAATACTATCAAACCTATGCTGATCACTTCGCCATTTATCTTCCCGACAGGGCCGCGTGGGAGCGTATGGCATTGGATGAGAAGCTGCGTATAGAGCATCGTCTGCGTCATTGTCAAGAGATAGTAGGCGAGGGTAAGCGGCTCTATGGTGTAGACCTCTCGCCCCTGTTGCCTCAGCATCTGATGGATGAGAATGACCTTCCGCTCTGCGATGTAGCCGACCTCGACCGCGTCAGCCTCGAGGCGATGGACGCCTTCTTCCATCGCGATGTCGAGCGGCTGATACCCTATGCCCGTGCCACCATCTTCAGACGTAAGCGATACTTACGAGCGTTCTATACCGCCTTCTCGGTGCTCACGGGTAACAACCCTCCACTGCTGTTTGAGACGCTGGACGAGAATCACCGAGGCTCCTATCGTTACGAAGATAATCAGCTCGTGGTGAACACGCTTCTGCTCGTGTCTTCCGACCCCCACACGGTGATGCGCACCATCTTGCACGAGGCCCGCCATGCCTTCCAATACTATGCCGTCAGCCACCCTTGGCGTGTGGTGTTGGACAAGGGCTTGCTGTATGAGTGGGAGTCGAATATATCCTACTATTTCCGAGCAGGCGAAGGTTTCAATGTCTATAAATACCAGCCCATCGAGGCCGATGCCGACAGGTTTGCCCGTCGAGGAGCCTTGCGGGAATAATAATTCCGATAGAAACTTTGAATCTTGCGTGGGGATTTACTATATTTGCAGCATAGAAAAGAAAACACAAAGAATCTGTTTTAAAATTATTTCGAGTTTAGCTGAGAGGTGTTAAAAACCTCAGATAAACCAAAAAGCAGATTCTTAACATATAAACGGTAATTCTAAAACAGATTCTAATACCTCGCGATGTATAGGCAATCGTCAGACAGTTACGATGAAGACTTCACTATCCAAATCAAGATATACCCGCTATTGCCAATGCCCCAAGGCGCTTTGGCTCAGTATAAACAAGCCCGAAGAGGCCGTCATCGATGCCGGCATGGAGGCTCGTTTTGCTGAGGGTAACGTGGTGGGCGACCTCGCCATGCAACTATTTGGCGACTTTGTGGAGGTTACCACCAAGAAGGATGAACGCCTCGACCTAAATGCCATGATCGCGAAGACTCGCGAGGAGATGGCCCGCGGCACCAAGGTCATATGCGAGGCCTCATTCAGCCATGTTGATGGCGATGAGAGCAACTATTGTGCAGTAGATATCTTGAAGAAGACTCCGAATGGCTGGGCCATCTACGAAGTGAAGAGCAGCTCAAGCAGCATCGATACCGATGCTACAGACGAGGACTTCGGCAAGTATGCCATCGATATCGCTTATCAGAAGTGGGTACTCGAACAGTGTGGCGTACAGATCGATGGCACCTACCTCGTCACCCTGAACAAGGATTATGTGCGTCAGGGTGCCTTGGATTTGCAGCAACTATTCAACATCATCGACTTGAAGGAACTCGTAGCCAACGAATACCTGAAGGTTCCCGCTCAAGCGCGTCAGGCACATCGAGTGCTTGCTATGACCACTGAACAACCCTCCGTATTGGACGAATATTGCCATAAACCCTATGCTTGTACCTTCTGGCAATATTGTACGCGTGAACTCCCCGTTCCCTCCGTCTTCAATGTGTATGGTGGCAAGGGACGTGGTGGCTTCACCTTTGCCAAGAAGCTTCAATGCTACAACCAGGGTATTGTTAGCTTTGAGCAGTTGCAGAGCCTCTCTTTAGGAAACATCCAGGACATGCAGATCAACTGTACCTTGAATGGAACCAACCACATCGACAAGAAGGGCATCCAAGACTTTCTCGACACCGTTACCTACCCCCTTTACTTCCTCGACTTCGAGACTATGCAGCAGGTTGTCCCCCAATACGATGGTACGCGTCCCTATCAGCAGCTCACCTTCCAGTACTCTTTGCACTATATCGAGCACAAGGGCGGCGAGCTAAAGCATAAGGCATACCTTGCTCCGAGTGATGGCAGCAACCCTTTGCGTGCTCTTGCCGAGGCGCTGTGCAATGACATCCCCATGAATGCCTGCACCATGGTTTATAACGACATGTTCGAGAAAGGCCGTATCAAGGAGATGGCTGATACATATCCCGATTTGGCCTTCCACTTAATGAATATACGTGAACACATCATCGACCTCCTCGTGCCCTTCCGCAAAGGCTATTGCTACACTCCCGCTATGGGCGGTTCGTTCAGCATCAAAAGCGTGTTGCCCGCCCTGTTCCCCGACAATGAGGAACTGAACTACCATAACCTCAACCCACTTGTACAGAACGGTGGCCATGCCATGACCATCTTCCCCAAGATAAAGGACATGCCAGCCGCAGAGGCCCATGAGGCACGCGAAGCCCTGCTTGCCTATTGCCACCTCGACACCCTCGCCATGGTGCGTGTGTGGGAGAAGTTGGAGGAGATGGTGAAGTGAGAAAAAAAGTTGGTGCAAGTTTTGAATTTTTCTCCCGATGTTACTATATTATTGCCATACGAAATGAAATAGAACAAATTATTATGGACAAAGAACAGTATTTCTTAGAATGTATCCACGAAGCCGATGGTGAAGAATTGTCAAAGTTGGGGCTGAATGTCCTTGAAAACCCAGAACAATGTGTAAAGGTGCTGCTTGAGCAGATGCGAAGCGGCAACGACGAATTCAAGTTCGTATTGATACGTTTGTTGTTTCATGGCTATGGTCTTCATCTCTTGCAGGCTGAGGACAAACAGTGGTTGCTTGATGACGACTACGTAGAATGCAAAGCCATCGTTTTGATAGGGATGTACAAGAGCTGGCACACATGGGAAGAACCCTTCACCGACGAGGAGACAGGTGAGACAGTGGTAATTACGCGCAACGAAATCCTGAGTACCCCTTTGTTTGCAAGCACGGAGGACGAGGCCAAGGCACTCTTTGAGCAAATATGCCAGCAGAGAAAACAAGTGGGTAGTGAAGAATTGGTACATTGCGTAAGATGGCACACCCCGTTCGACTACACCCTGATTATCCGTAACGAGTATGAGGAGCTGCTGGAGCGTTGCCGTAAGGGAGAAGGCGTCTATGACATGAAAACCATCCACCAATGGGGTCACTATGGTTGGCTGTGCGAACAGTTGGGCGATCTCTACTTCTATGGGGAGGAAGAATTCGGCTATTTCATCGACAAGGAGAAGGCAAGGTACTTCTATGCCGAGACACAGAAGGCCAAGGACTATCACCATGATGAGTCGCTGCTCGCTAATGGTAATCCCATGGACGGATATGACGAAACCCAAGCATAGAGGTAGAGTCGGAGGATTAGTCGTGTGTGTTAAGAATAATTCTATACCTAGAAGTCTATAATAAACAAAGCCTGTCAAATACAACAAAACACATAGAATTATGGCAAAAATGCTTTACAACAGAGAAACTGCTTGTTCGTATAAGGAACAAGTACAGAAAATTTGCGATTATCCTGAACTATGGGATAGGGCAGCGTCAGTCTGCAGACGTCTTGCCATACTGCAAAAGCAGGGCTTCCCTCTCCTGCCAGCCCTGGAGAAGAAGAATCAGGAGCTGCCGGACGACATCAAGCAATGCCTACAGCCTGATGCGAAGTTGGCAACGCAGACTTATGTCTTTGTAAAACAGTTGCAATGCTTAGTTAACGAGATCGCTGATATAGAGTCAATGAAATTAGGAGTAACACTTAGAAACAATGGCAAGGAAGTTGATGAGTTTGCTCTCACAAAGCTAGAACGTCTACTCGAAATCCTCGACCCGGATTAACTCGAAGAAATGACTCATGTGTCGGCAGGTAAGCTGCTCGATGATGATGTGATGCGGAGGGTGTATTGACAATCAGAAACGCATTTCTCCCCCGAGTCCTTTGTCATTCAGGATGGTTTCGTTAACTTTGGTGCAGATATTGAAAAACAATATATACCACACGAATTAATACACAAATATTTATGCCTTACAATCATGCTATTGGTACATTGAAGGATTCTCCAATGTTTCATCTTTCACTTTCTTCAAAAGAACTGTTTCATTCAAATTTTCTATATTGGATTTGGAAGATTGATCCTACCGCATTTCAGACTATAATGAGAAATCTCGGTGCGAAGAATGTAACATCATGGCCTGCCAAATGGGAGGTTCTTAGGGAATACGAAAGTTTTGACTTGTGCGTAGTCGAACAAGGGACGAAAAGGGTCCTTTTAGTTTTAGAAAATAAAGTAAAGAGTATTCCTTACAAAGCGCAGTTGGATAAATATGAAAAGAAAGTACAGGAGTTATATGGCGTATATAAGGATTTTGTAGACTTGCAGAACGGCATTTATAAGACAAATGGAAAACTGTATCAACGTAATCCTAATAATCCCAAGTC
Source organism: Bacteroidaceae bacterium (assembly GCA_017555875.1). Lineage (GTDB taxonomy): Bacteria > Bacteroidota > Bacteroidia > Bacteroidales > Bacteroidaceae > UBA1189. Next base: position 9,239 of record JAFZFN010000006.1, on the reverse strand, counting down.
AGTTGAAGATAAATTTGATAAGTATGACCAATACAAATCAGTGGATTTTATCCTTTTAACATTGCCAAGCGGATTTCCCGATCAGGGAACTATACAGCAACAAGGGAAATGGGTAATCGCGACTTATTCGCAATATCTGGATACGATAAAAAAACTTACAATACAACAAGGCTACAAAAAGGATATTTTAACTGATTATTGTAGTTTTGTTGGAGCCTTATTGGATGTATACGACACGTGGAAGAATAACTGCTATCAATTGAGCAGCCCATTATTGAACACACAATATATTGTCGACGCCGAAGAGTTGCGTATCCATGACTTGTATCATAAATCGAAGTATGCACAAATCTGTGCTGAAATACAATCAAAAATACAATCTTACATTCAGGGAGTTGCCATAATTGAAAATGATGATAAGGTAATCTTTAGTGAATTGTCCAACCCCCAAAACCAAAGTAGCAAATTCATTGCTTTTGGTTATGGCTATACCAACGGACAACCCTTTGTGGATGTGAAAGTGGCATTTCATGATGGAAATCACCCCATCATATGTATCATTCAAGCGCAAGGTGGATGGTATCGTCATGGAATAATAATGGATCATTCCAAGTTGAGCAAATACTATGGTACTAAGGACCAAAGGATATGGAATTATCTTGAGAAGAATAATGTGACGCCAATAGGAGGAAACATTATTTGTGTTAACGGACATGAATGGATGAGATTTGAGAATTTCGATAAAGGAAAAGAGAACAAACTATGCAACATTTCTGAAGTCATAAAAGGGAATATATTTGGTGAATCTCCTTTGTATCCTGACCACAAATCGCGCAAAGATTCTCAACCTTATGGTAAATACGCAGGGGATAATTCTCCTATTGGCATGATATATCAGTATAGGAAATTAAACTCTTCGGTAACAGTAGAACAACTAATTGAGTATATTGTCGCTGATGTAAAGAGGTTGATATTATAAAAAACATCAAAGGCCCCAAAATATCAAACTTTTTTTGCCCTCATTTTTGAATTTTCTTCCTTTTGTTTCTATATTATGCATGTAACACAATCAAAGTAACTCATAAAACAAACAACTATGGTACAGATCAAATTATTCAGAGACCACACTCCTGAGATGGAGAAGTTTGAGAAGCAGATCAACGCCTTCCTTAGTGAACATAAGGACACGATCATCGTCAAGGACATCAAGTACACTGCCGACTATGTGAACCCCAACAACTCGGCATGGCAGAACTGGACGGCAATGGTCATCTATGAAGTGGTGAAGGATAACGCATGAATGCTATGATGGTACAATCAGACCTTTACATCCATGGCGCGGAGACGCAGCGCATGGCCATCGTCAAGATGGTGATGAGCATCGCCGAGCGCATAGGCATAGACACTGCTGACGAGAGTGAGCTGAATATCCCCATCGGGATGGTGATGGATGTACTCGTGGGCGACCCCATGCACCTGGGGCTGCTCGTGGGGCTCAACACCGAGGACCCCGAGTGTGTGGTCGTGCGTGTAGAACTTCCCGATGCCTCTGCACTCGTAACGCTGCGCGATGCCCTGCTCGAATGTTTTGATGGTATGGAGATAGAGGTGGATGAGGAGGTGGATGAGGATGTGGCTGATGTACCTTGGCCATTTGAGTAAATTTTGATTTCTTGCATAATATGACTATATTTGCACCATATCGTCAATAGAGCACAAAACAATGAGAGAAAACACAACCTTATCCCACTTGAAGGGAGAGCCCTCGAAGGAAGGGGCACCTTCTGGCGTGCGCCCCTTGAGAGGCTTGGTCAAGAAACGCTATACCTTCCCGATAATGGATGAGTATCTGCAGATACGACCTTTCGTATTGGAGCATTTCTTGGCCGTTGCCTGCGAAGTCGCGAACCTTGGCGAGAGGGATGAAAAGAGCCTAATCGATGAGGTGCTGAGCATTGTTGACGGACGAACCATCCACTTTGCTCACAGGCATCATGAACGATTCACGCAGGAGGTGATAAGAGAGGATGCGATAGAATATGGTCTCGATGTAGACAGTGTCGACTTTGATGATGAGGAGCAGTTCGATACCCTTTGCCATAAGGTGGCAAGCAAGCGTCAGGACGGGTGTTTGGAAATGAGCGAACTCAAATGGCTCCACGCCCCCTACATTGTGTCTCTTGCTCAAGAGTATGTCCAGCCAGGAGTCGCCTTGGAGTCGCTCATCACCAGCGGCCTCGATGCCTTTGGAGAGGCCGTGAAGCAGTACGACACCGCAGGGGAGGTGAGCCTGAAGGGCTTTGCCGAACCGTCTGTGCGGGTGGCTATGCAAGGCATTATCAATGGGGGGCTTGATTAGCCAAGCGACTAATTGTGAAGAGAATAAACTATATCAATAACATAAATCTCAGAAAAATCATCAAATTATGGATTCACAGAAGTATCTTAAGCAGTATGCGGCACTTGAAGAGGCTGCAAAGGCCGAGATTATCGAAATTTTGTCAAACAACCCCACAGGTCGCTACATCTATTTCAATGAAGAAATCGAAGAGGAGTCCGAAGCAGAAGATAACAACATTATTACAACTTGGGATGGCGATGACAGACGCTTGATTATTCAAGGAGTAGGTCTTGATGACGAAAACCAAATTGTCGTCTTGAATAACTACAAAAGATGGATTAATCTCGATGAGTTTACTCTCGTCTATCCAGAGATGTACCAATTTGTAGTGGACAACCTGAAGTACGCCAAGCAAAACCCCACACTCGATTAATTCACACAATTTAATCTCCTAAGAACACCACACCCCGAAGCATGCGCTCCGGGGTGTAATGTTATTGTTAGAGTCCGTTTTGTAAGAACTCGCGCAACTCAAGGTGTGTGATTCCTAGCCTATCACTCCTTCTGACAAGAGGAGTCATTGATATGACATATTTGGGATAGTTGTCTTTGATATTCTCCAAACAACCAAACTCTTACCTATCCATGCATCCACTTTTTCTGCATAGAATTTTCTTGTGATTGGCCGCATACTTATAAGTTGATAATTCTGCGCAAATATACAATTTTATTTCCTATAAGAAACAAATTCGCATATCTTTATTATTCTTACTACCTATATTCTTTGTACACCTCACCTAAGAGCAACACACTCCGCCCGTATTAAAGCAGGTTATGAGTCATTTATTTTGCCAATAAATTAAATTTATTAATATAAAATTGTTTATCTATTTTATGATTAGGGTTTTCTCTGTTCCATTCTGTTAATACAACCTGTATATTAGTATATTCAGGTGTTTCAATATTTTTTGATATTAACCAGTTTTTAATTTCCTCTTTAACGCTGGAATAATTTTTCCAATCATATTTTGCGGTTTTTGACCTCCATATTTCTAAAGAGTGAAAATCATCAAATTTTATTTCAAATTCATGTTTATTATCTATTATAATATGAAAATGTGGGGGGCCTTGCTCATCATTTTCACCATATACATATATTTTTGTATTTTCTGAGAGATTATCCTTAACGTCGGATATTAAAGACATTTCAAATACATTATGTATATTTTTTCTATGCTCATTTTCAAATATATATTCTGAAATTGTATCCATAAGGTAGTCACATTGGGCGGAAAATTCAACTTTAGAGTTTTCTTTTTTATTATTCAACAGATAGCACGGATAATACTGTTTCTATATATAATTACTTTCACCAAACAGGTTGTCCAGTTGTCCTTGTTAGACGTAACTTGCTGATACTTTGCGAACAGGCAAGGACAACCCTGGCTGCCCCTAGGTTGTCCTTATGTTCTGAATTGAGGATTCAAAATTCAGAATTAGAACCCTCCTTTTGCAGGGACATAGAAGCGGCTGTTCTTGCGACCCAGAGCACGCAGGCGGCCCTCTTTGACGAGGCGGTTGAGATGCTTCTGTGCTAGATAGGTGGAGCACTCGCATAGCTGCTCCATCTGTGAGCGGTATATGTAGTCGTGATCCTCGAAGAAAGCCGCGAGACGGTGCTCCACGATGTCGTCGGTGAGTAGGGTGCGCACGGCATGGCCACCACTCACAATCTCAGCACCACGCATAGCCTCCTTCAGTTCCTTGCAGGCACGGAAGGTGATGCCCTTGACTTCGATGTCGTGATGGGTGACACGGTCATCGAGGTATTTGCGCTCCTTCAAGCCTAACTTCACACTGAACGAGCCTATCTCATCCACCTGCACGGTGCGTCCATCGAGCAGGGCTTGGCTCAGTTCATACCCTAAGGCATGGAGCACAGCAATGACATCGGTCTTGTTCACACTCGTGGCATGGCCTATGCGTTCGGCCATCTCCTTGGTGGTCACGGGGGCGGTGGGCACGATGCTCACTCCCATCAGGGGATTGTCTGCACGGGCTTCGCCTTGCAGGTCAAACCTCGGATTCAACTGGTACGCTATCGTACCACTTTTCTTCGTTGCTTTGGTCTTTCTCATATTTTTATTATTTTCTTGACATAAGTACATAAGAACATTCTATGACTAAATCAAGGCGCTTTAAATAGAAATACTATCTGCCTTTATATTCTTTTGTCTAAATATTAGAAACCTTTTGTTTGTCTCATATTTTTATCAAAGTTTTTAGTTTATTGACGGCGAGCATTCGCGTGGATGGTCGATACCATTTGCGCAAGTGGTCGCGTACATTTGCGCGAATGCTCGCCATCAACAACACATGAATGCAGCTACAAAATTAAGAAAAGTCAAGGACTTTTGCAAGCATTTACCCTTCGTTTTTATGCATAAGGAGAGGTGTTGACATCGGCTTTTTGATGTTGTAACTTCGCAGAGTAATTCAACGGAAACGATAACGAAAACGATGACTATATATATTATAACGATGCTTTTCGCGTAGCATATCAATTGCAGAACAAACGATTTTGTGGGCATCGTAACTTTGCAGTAGAAATAAGGTGCTGGCGCTCCTTTCGAGTTCTCTGGCCAAGAACTCGAAATATAGGCTATGTACACCGCTTGTTTTAATTTTTAACCTTTAATTTTAATTTGAATGAATTTACCTATTATCAGTAATGTACAACAACAGTTGACAACCATGTTTGAACAGTGGATAACGATGATGCGTGAGGCACTGAGCATCACAAGAAAGAAGTCGATGGAACTCAAAAGTCATCCCCCCTTGGGGGGACAGAGGGGTGCCAAGCGTCCCTCGCTCCCCGACATCGAGCGTGCCCTGCGTGCCAAGTATCACCTGCGCTACAATGTGCTCACGGGACGCACCGAGTATCGTGCCGTGGATGCCGCAGATGATGCGCCCTACCTGCCCGTGACAAAGCGTGTGTATAAGACCTGGCTCTGCGAGCTGCAGGCCGAGGGTACCGACTTCTGGTGGATGGGAGGCATAGAGGCCGTGGCCGAGTCGATGCATGTGGAGGAGTACCACCCCGTGAAGGCATGGCTCGATGCGCTTCCCCAGTGGGATGGCACCGACCGCCTGCGACCCTTGATGCAGCGCCTCACCACGGACGACACCCTCGTGGGCTACCTCTGTCGGTGGATGCTGGCCTTCGTGCATCAGGCACGGGGTGGCGATGCGGTGTTTGCCAACAGTGTGGCACCACTCCTCATCAGCGACCAGCAGGGCTTGCACAAGAGCACCTTCTGCCGATTGTTGCTGCCCGAGGCCTTGCGCTACCTCTATACCGATAGCTTTGACCTCACGGCCGAGGGGCAGTGTGAGCGCAAGCTGGCCGACTACCTACTCATCAACCTCGATGAGTTTGACCGCTACTCGGCTCGCAAGCAGAGCACACTGAAGAACCTCATGCAGATGACCACGCTCAGCATACGCCGTGCCTACGAGAAGAACGCCTCGGTATTGCCACGCATAGCCTCGTTCATCGGCACCAGCAATAGCGATGCCCTGCTCTCTGACCCCACGGGTAGCCGCCGCTTCCTCTGCGTGGAGATTGAGAAGAGCATCGATGTGGATACCCCCATCAAGCATGAGCAGCTCTATGCGCAGTGTTTGCACCTCCTCGCTGAGGGTGAGCGACACCACTTCATTGATGCCGAGGTGCGCGACATAGAGCAGCGCAACCGTGGCTTCCGTCGCTCGCAGCCTCTCGAAGAGCTCTTCTTTGCCCACTACCGCTTGCCTCGCGAGGGCGAAGAGCCCGAGCTGCTCTCGGCTGCTGAGATCTATGACCACCTCTACGACCTCGACCCACGCACCATGCGCACCGTGTGTCGGCAGAACTTCGGTGCCGAGCTGCGCTCGTTCGGTGCTGTGCGCCGCAAGCATCATGAGCGAAGGGTGTACGGGGTGATAAGTAATTCTGAATGCTGAATTATGAATTATGAGTGCAATTGACTTAAGCCGCAAGGACAACCTCGGGACACCCTGGGTTGTCCTTGCTTATTTGCAAAGGTTCAGTTGATTACGGTGCACAAGGACAGCCGGACAACCTATTGGGACAGAGTGATTATATAGTCAACGGCTGATTATGCGCAACTAAAAAACGTGTCATCAGTACCATCTGTTGACAAGAATATCAACGGATGAAACAGATGAAACGGTTGTAGACTTTATTGTTGAGTAAGGCAAAGCTTAATGTATGCCTCTATGTCGTGTGTGCTTACTTGGTAGATAGGTGAGAGTTGCTCGAATTGGGAGTCACGCGAGAAACGTGCCCCATTGGTGAGCATGGCCAAAAGGTTCTTAGTCTTGAGGCGATGTCCGGAATATTCCAATGCCGAGGTTATCATTTCCTGGATTGGTACTCCAGTCTTCAATATAGAGTATATATCGTAGTAGTCACGAAAATTGCTGCGTCGCATCATTACCTCCATCTTCATTGCTCCTATCGATTTTATGTCTGCGACAAAAAGATTGTGAAGGCAATGTATGGGTACCTTTACAGGCGAGTATTTAGGTGATGAGTAAAATGAGAGTTTCACTCCTTCGAGTACAAACTCTACGTGGTCTATGTCCATGAGATTGCGGTACTGCACTTCACCTATCGTGCCCAATTCCTTTTCTATATGAAACCAATCCACCTCTGGCTGTTCGTTTTTGGAGGTGCGCCATTTCATGAAGTCTAAGTCTTCGCTCTGTCTAGTGCTTATTTGTAACGACAAAGCTGTGCCTCCAACTAAAATGTAAGGCTTGATACATTCTAAGGCTGCTACAGCCTCGAATATTTGTTGGGTGTGTGGAGCTAACCCCTTCATATGGCCATTCTGTTATAGTATCTAGTAGCCATGGATTTAATGTATGCATCGGGTAATTTTGCCTTAAAATAGTACCATGCCAGGAAACGGTTGAGCGTATATAAATACTCCTCTTGGGGTACCAAGTGATTCAACCATACCTGTTTTACTTTACGGAAAGGGTATATCTGAAACAATAGGTCTATATCTTCCAAATCGAGGTACTGCAATGTTTTCTCTATCAATATGTCATCAGAGATATTGTTGATAGCTTCCTCATTGAAAGACCAGAAACAGTGTTCTTGTTTCAACTTGGTCATAAGATCAGATTTTACAGACATCTCCATCATAATACATCTCCTTTACAACGACAAAGTTAATACTTAGTTTCTTATATGCCAAATTATTTATATGATAATATATTTATGGGATTGACCGCAGATATGGTACTATTGCACGTTTCACTTGCGATAGTACAAGAAAAACTGTATAAATCCCGTGCCTTCCGTTAACAACTGTGTTGTTTTCGCTTGCTTCGCTCGTTGAGCAACATCCAAGTAAACTTGTGTTGCACTCGCTTGTTGGCGCGTTGATAAAAAGAGATTCAGTAGAGCGCTAATAATCAGTGTCATCCCGTGTGTGATGAAAAAAAAGTTACCCCGATTTTTGAATTTTTTCCTCTTTGTTGCTATATTATAGATGAACCAATAAAAACAATAGTTATGATAAACAACAAAGCATTAGTCTGTTCCTATGTGGCGAAGATCTTCGCTGACGGCACCAAGTATCACGAATCTATCAAAGAGTCGGACAACATCGGTTATATCTACGATGCAGTGGAGGAGTTGCTCAACACAAAACTATCGAAGCAGGAAATAAAGGAGTTGCCTCTTGATGTGCAGATAATAAGGTTGACGGAGCGAACCAAGGATGATTATGACACCCAACTCATCATTGCCTCGTACTTGCTGATGGCGGTGGCACCACAACTCTGAACATCAGCACTAATACCCCCGAGACTGCCCCACACGGAGCAGCCTCGGGTATTTTGTTGGGTGAGGGTGAGTTTAATATAAGAAACCAAAAAGCCACAGAGGAATCTTGTTCCCCAATGCATATTCGATATTGTCGGCAGCAATGAATGCATTCATACTATAATTTGCTTAATTCAATAAGCAAATCGGGATATTTTTTGCTTAATCTAATAAGCAAATGCATGTTTGGTGAAAATCGGTAAGTTGTGGCTCGTTAAAAAGAAATCCGCTTGCATGGCACAAGCAACGCGCGTGCAAAAACAGTATCATCACGTGCCATCCGTTGACATAGAAAAAAAGTTACCCCGATTTTTGAATTTTTTCCTCTTTATTACTATATTATGTAAAAAAATGAGTACATTCGCAGAACCATTGAAACATTACACACTATGACACACCGCACCTATATCCCTTATTTGCCACTCTTGAGTTTCTACTCAGAGGGTAAGGTGCGCATAGCCCCCCCCCTGTAAATCAATTATTTATAATATTTTCATACTGCATTCTCTACTAAGAGGATGCAGCCTTTGTGCGTTTATACTAAACTCAAAACAAACATACATTTATGGCAAAATTCAAGATTAAGGATGGTGTTGCCATCATTCCTGAGAAGACAACTGAGATTGGAAGGGAGGCTTTCAAGAATAGCAGAACGCTTGAGGAGGCGACAATCCCTTCGGCAGTAACCACGATCGAGGCATCGGCATTCGAGGGTTGCAAGAAACTGAAAAGCATAACCATTGTAGGGGCCGTGACCAAGATAGGTGCTAATGCTTTCGCTGGTTGTGAAATGCTCGAAAGCATTGTCATGCCCGACTCCATCACCGAGATTGAGGAGAATGCATTTAATGGCTGTATTTGGAAGCCCTAAACAACCAAAACAACCAGAAATAACCATTTGTAAACCTTTAATTATCAATACATTCTAAAATTTAACACTTTCAGGCTGCTTTTTGATGGTTCCCAAATTTCCACATATTTTTGATACATATT
>JAFZFN010000005.1 GCA_017555875.1 Bacteroidaceae bacterium | reverse complement strand
TTTGTTTGTCTGTATGTTATATAATAGCATTCAGGTGGTTATAGTGTCGGGGTTCCACCTCTTCCCATTCCGAACAGAGAAGTTAAGCCCGACCGCGCCGATGGTACTGCGTTTGTGGGAGAGTAGGTAGCCGCCGTTTTCAGAAGAGAGGAGTTGTCCAATGAGGATGACTCCTCTCTCGTCGTTTATAAAAGTTTTTAGTAATTTTGTCATTTATACCACAAGGAAAATATTTAGCGCTGATTTATGATAAGGTGTCCTTTGCTACTATCAAAAAAGAGTCCTTTGCTGCTTCCCTTTCTTTTTCTCTTGCTATGGCTATTGCCAATGCAAGCAATGGCTGATGGGGATGAGTTCAGTGCATTGAAGCGGTATGCGGAGAATATCTACGAGTTCAATGTGAGGTATCCGCAGGAGAAGGTCTATCTCCATATGGACAATCGCAGCTATTGTGTGGGTGATACTATATGGTTTAAGGCTTATGTGATGAATGCAACAACATTGCATCCTACCCAGATGAGCGGAGTGCTCTATGTGGAGTTGCTAAACGAGAAGGGGGTGGAGATGGAGCGCAAAAAGATGCGCTTGGAGAATGGCATGTGTCATGGAGACTTTGTCTTGAAGGAAGATTATCGCACGGGCTATTACGAGATACGTGCTTATACACGCTATATGCTCAATTGGGGTAATGAGCCCAAATCGTGGACTATACAGGATGAATCATCTTCAAGGTATCTTTATGGCGAGGAGATCTTGGACCAGGATGTGGTCGCCGACATGAATCATTGTATGTTCTCGCGTGTGTTTCCTGTCTATATGAAGCCCACATTGTTGGGTGAATATAAGGAGGAGATGGAGTGGTATCCTCCTCATACGGCGTTAGCCTCTCCCAAGGTAATGGAAGAGGAGTTTGTGGACGATTCGCTGCGCATCTCATTTTATCCCGAGGGTGGATCGCTTGTTGAGAATCTATCTTGTGTGGTTGCCTTTGAGGTTACAGACCAATGGGGCGGAAAGCGTGAGATTAGTGGATGGATAACCGAGGGGAGAGGTAAGGAGGTTGCGAGGTTCTCCACCGCAGGACGTGGACGAGGCATGTTTCGGTTGACTCCCCAGAGCAATAAGAGGTATTTTGCACATGTAGAGTACAAGGGGCGCCACTATCGTTACAAGTTACCTCAGATACAGAAGCAGGGAGCGATGCTACACGTTCATCCTCCTGTCGGTGATGGAGAAGCTTCATTCCATATGTCCGTATCTGAGGCTTACTCACAGCGCTTATTGGCTTGGACATTGCAATGTCGAGGTGAACTGACATATGTTGACACATTGACCTTGTGCAGCGACACGTCATATTGTATTACCATCGACAAGGAGTCCTTGAAGCCTGGCGTGAATCAGCTTACGCTATTTACTTCGCAAGGAGAGATTCTCGCCGACAGGTTATTCTTCGTGTCGCCCAAGCAGTTTACCCAACTGCATGTCTACAATATCCCTGATAGCGTAAGACCTCACGAGGAGGTGGCGCTCGACATGCATCTCAAAAGCTCTAATGGCTGGTTCACCCAAGGCCACTTCTCCATAGCCATTACCGACGCTGACCGGCGGGGTGAGGCTTCTCACGACACACGAGACATACGCAGCGAATTATTGCTCGCATCGGACCTTAAGGGATTCATCGAGAATGTAGACTCCTACTTCAAGCATACCGATGACAGTGTCATGGCTGCCGACATTGATCGTCTTATGCTGGTACAAGGGTGGAGGAGGTATGAGTGGAAGTCTATGTCGGCCGGTGAAGGATTTATCCCAAGGTGTACGCCCGAGCGAGGATTGGAGATTGATGGTTATGTAGTCTCCGACATCGTGATGCAGGAGCACTTTGCGCGGGCAGATAAGTACAAGCGCATCCCCAACGTCAGAGTGAAGATCGATGTACAGACCAATGGTATGCGCCACAAGGACGAATGTGTCACCGATAGCTTAGGGCGTTTCCATTTTGATATAAACCAATCTATCCAAGGCAACGCTTCGCTACTTATTCGACTCTACGAAGAGGGTGAGCCGACAAAGTTTCAGCAGATGGTGAGGCGAATCTTACCTTCGCCCTTGACCTTCAGTGTACCTGTCCTGAACAGAGCCTTTTCGCCCTCCACTACACCCTATTCTTATTACCAGAACCATAGCCCCGAGGAACTTATGCTGATGCGTTATGAGGAGCAATCTCTGGCAAGCAATGAGTTGCTGCTCGAAGAGGTGACGGTAAAGAAGCGCAAGAAGGTAAGGCGTGAGATAAACTTCGAGAACCCCGATATGGTCATCAGTTATTACAAGGAGTGGAATAATCTCATCGACCGTGGCATACCACTGGCCAACTATTATGGAGAGCATCTGTTGTGGAACTTCAATGCCAACATAGACCCATCAAACCCGAGCAATGAAATGACTTTGCACTACTCTCTGGGGAGGGTAAAGCTATGGGGTCGGATAGAGAGGCATGACTCGTTGTCGGGGAAGAGCGTTGGATTCTTTGAGCGATATTACATGCCTAAATATATCAAGGTATACTCCAACCTATTGACGCGCGATGCTCTCCCGCTTGAGAGAGACGGACAGACCGACTTATACGATTATGCATACTTGGAGGTCGAGAGCTATAGTCCCAAAGAAAGCCCTCGCCGAGCACCCTATATGCTCCATAACGGGACTCGCTTGACCTATTATAACGGTTATAGCCAAGTGCGTGAGTTCTATAGTCCCGACTATTCCGAGTGTGCCTTGCCCGACACGGCCGACTATCGCCGCACGCTCCACTGGGCTCCCGATGTATGGACCGACCATCTGGGCCGTGCATCCGTATCATTCTATAATAATAGCCAGACGACCAAGCTCCACATCCGTGCCGAGGGCTTCACTCGCACTGGCGAGTTTATCGTCTACGATAGTGACGTCTCGGGAATTGAAAATTGAATGGTTTGCCGTATCTTTGCATGAGATAAAGGAGAGATAGTGCTATGCAACAACGAAGAGGCTATTTAGACTTCACTGTCGACAAGTTTAGGTTTCAACTTCTACTGCTCATCGCAGCTTTTGCGCTTTGCAATGCTGCTGGTTATGCGCAACGTGTGGCTGAGCCTGCCGATACGGCAGGCGCCTATGCTCAGCTTGAGCGGTATGCGGAGAATATCTACGCATTCAGTCGTGCCTATCCGCAGGAGAAGGTCTATCTCCATATGGACAATCGCAGCTACTATGTGGGTGATACCATCTTCTTCAAGGCTTATGTGATGCATGCTGCTACACATCGCTTGAGCAACATCAGTCGGGTGCTCTACGTGGAGCTGCTAGGTGAGAATGGTGTGGAGGTGGACCACAAGAAGCTGAAGATAGAGGGAGGCATGTGTGCCGGTAGCTTTACCGTTGGCGACGGCTATCGCACGGGATACTATGAGATACGCGCCTATACCCGTAACATGCTCAACTTTGGGCGCGAGGCGATGCCTTGGATCAACATTCACATGCCCATCGCTGAGAACAAGCTACACCCCTATGCCATCACCGACGATGATCGTCTGTCCGCCACCCACAGCCCCGAGCCGCTGTTGAGGGAGGTCTTTGCCACTCCCTTTTGGCAGCAGAGCATCGTCGAGGATGCCAATCACTGCCAGTTCTCGCGCGTGTTTCCCATCTATATGCGTCCCGAGAAGGCAGGGCAATACAAGAAAGAAATGGACTGGTACCCCATGCACTCGGCTCTAGCCATGCCCCGTGAGGTCGAGGAGGAGCTGCGCGATGACTCGCTGCGTATCGCCTTCTACCCCGAGGGTGGAGCGCTGGTGGCTGGCGTGACCTCTTGCGTGGCTATCGACGTGCATGACCAGTGGGGCCGTGAGCAGGAGGTGCGGGGTTACGTCGTTGAGGGGCGTGACACCGTCGCCACGTTCGAGACCGAGACACGCGGACGCGGCACGTTCGACCTCCTCCCCAAGCGTGGACGGCGCTATGTGGCTCACGTCACCTACCGTGGCCGCCAGTACAGATACCGCCTACCCGACGTGGTGGATGAGGGCGCAGTGCTCAGCGTGGTGCCGCCCATCAAGGGAGGCGATGCAGCGTTCACAGTTGCTACTACCCGGTCGCAAGCCGAGCCCCTAGGGTGGACATTGATGTGTCGCGGTGCCTTGACTGCATTCGACACGCTGAACGTGATGCCAGGAGTTGCGCGCACGGTGATCCTCAGGGATGAGCAGCTACAGGGCGGTGTCAACCAACTGACGCTCTATAGCACTCGGGGCGAGGTGCTGGCCGAGCGGCTCTTCTTCGTGTGTCCCAAGAGCGAGCCTGCACGACTGCTGCTCACCACGTCACCGCCCGACACGCTGCGTCCCTTCGAGGAGGTGACACTGGGCTTTCAGTGCAATGCGAGCAACGGATACTTCTCGCAAGCTAACTTCTCGATTGCGGTGACCGATGCCGACGAGCGCGATGCCACGTTTGACACGGGGAGTCTGTGGAGCGAGTTGTTGTTATCGTCAGATCTCAAAGGCTTTATCAAGGATGTGGACTCCTACTTCACCCATACGAATGACACCGTGATGGCTCGCGACATAGACCTTCTGATGCGTGTGCAGGGCTGGCGACGCTATGAATGGACGACGATGGCTGGTGCTCGGGAGTATGTGCATCGCTATGCGCCCGAGCAGGGTCTGCTGCTCGAGGGGCGTGTGGTGTCGGACCTCGTGTCGAGAGAGGACTTTATCGATGCTTCCAAATACAAACCCTATGGCAATCTCGCCATGCGTGTCGAGATGCGTGACCCGCTCATCGTGATGGACGACACCTTCGCCATCGACTCTCTGGGGCGATTCAGTATAGACCTCAAGAAGGACTTCTTCGGAGAGGTGCCGATGACCATCTCCCTGTTTGAGCCCGATGGCAAGGTGAGGAAGGAGGGATTCTATAGCCGACTCAAGTTTGCCTACCCCGTCATCGAACGCGCCTTCTCGCCCTCCATCACCCCTTACAACTACTACCAAACCCACTCGCCCGAGGAGGATTGGGAGCGCACGATGGTGCAGAACGTCGAATGGCAGGGTGACTTCCATATTGACAACGTGGACGTGAAGAAGCGTCGCAAGCGAACGAGCGAAATCAACCTCGATGCCCCCGATATCGTGGTGGACTACTACAAGGAGTGGAACAGGCTCATCGACCGAGGCATCCCCAATGCCAACTACTACGACTGTGCCGATTGCTACATGGTGGAGATCGGGGCGGGCAACGGTGTCTCCGACTCCGAAGCCAACAACGAGGGGTCGGGCGACGTGGCCATAGACCCCGCCGAGCACAACTTCATCCGCATGCATTACACCCTTGGCCGTAGCCGCCTGTGGGGGCGCGTGGCTCGACTCCCCGACAGCATATTTGTCTATGACAAGCGGCAGGGCGAGGGGCGTCGAAGACGTTATCAGGCCTACCTCATGCCCAAGACCATCAACATCTACACCAACCTCGCCAGTCGCGACCCCATGGGGACACCCATAGATGCCAACACCGAGAGCCGTGCCTATGTGGTGTGGAAGCCCGAGTATCACAAGCGCTCGCTCAGCCCCAAGAAGGCTCCCTACCTGCTGCACGACGGAGTGCGCCACACCTACTGCGAGGGTTACAGCCGCGTGGTCTCCTTCTATCACCGCGACTATGGCGAGGAGCTTCTTCCCGACACGGCCGACTATCGCCGCACACTCTACTGGAACCCCTCTGTGACCACATCGATGACAGGCAAGGCAGAGCTGACGTTCTACAACAATGCACGCACCAAGCACCTTCACATCCGTGCTGAGGGAGTGACGCGCTACGGAGAGCTATTCGTGTTTGATAGTGAAAAACAATAGTTGGAGATGTCGTTTTTTGTTAAGACAAATTGGTAAGTACGACAAAAAGATGTATATTCGCAGAGTGAATGCACGTACGTTAAATAATGAAAATTCATAAATCATAAATCAAATGACTCCTATCGTAAGCATTATCATGGGCAGCACAAGCGACCTGCCCGTAATGGAGAAGGCTGCAGCCTTCCTGAATGAGATGAAGGTACCCTTCGAGATGAACGCCCTCTCGGCCCACCGCACTCCCGAAGCCGTAGAGGCCTTTGCCAAGGGCGCTGCCGAGCGTGGCATCCGAGTGATCATCGCCGCTGCAGGCATGGCAGCCCACCTGCCCGGTGTGATAGCCGCCAGCACCACCGTGCCCGTTATCGGTGTGCCCATCAAGAGCACCCTCGAGGGCGTGGACGCCCTGTTGGCCATCGTGCAGATGCCTCCTGGCATCCCCGTGGCTACTGTGGGTATCAATGCCGCACAGAATGCCGGAATCCTCGCCGTGCAGATGCTCGCCCTCTCCGATGCCGAGCTGGCCACCCGCTTTGCCGCCTTCAAGGAGAGCCTCAAGCGCAAGATCGAGAAGGCCAACGAGGAGCTCAAGACCGTGAGCTACGAGTACAAGGTGTGATCCCTACCCAATCGTCAAGCATAAGCAGCGCCCCCACCACTCAGTGAGGGGCGCTGCTTTTGTTACCAATGAGTAAAAAGATTTCATTTTTGCCCTGGCAACGAAGTGAGTAGGGCCTGAATGGTGTGCCCCACTCGGGTGAACCCTCGCGTGAAAATGGGTATATCCACTGCGAAGAATGGGTAGAGAGACGAGCCGAATTCCCTTTGTCCGTCTCGAAAAATCTCTTTGTCCGATAGATAAATCGCAGCCCTCTGATAAAAATATTCCCTTTGTCTGATTTGAAAAAAGCCTTTGTAGATTTTTCCCCGTCTAGGGCTAGACGAAAATTTTTGTAGGGCTAGAAAATATTTCTTGTAGAGCTAGACGAGGACTGCCAGAATGAAAAGTTTCCCCCTTTAGGGTTGCGGGTGTCGGTCGTTGCTTGTAATTGACAGAACTAGTGGACGTTATCGACCGACACCCCCTGCTGCATGGTGTCTGTCGCTGAAGTCACGCCCCACCGATACCCTATGATAGGGGTGCCGGTCGTCAATGTGCATATATACAATGAGTTATCGTCAACTACCGATACCCGCAGCCTAAAAAGGGAAAAGAGTTTTCTGGCATATTTTGACACCCACGCTTGGATGTCCCATTCACTTTCATTACCTTTGCGAAAGACAATAAAAAACAACCAAACAGATAACACCATGAAGAAGAGTCTTTTGCTGCTTGTTGCAGCGCTTACCACTCTCGTGGCCAGTGCACAAACCAAAGTCGAGATCAACGGCATCTGGTATAACCTCGTATCTAAGGCCAAGCAGGCCGAGGTGACATTCAAAGGCGACAGCTATTATGAATACGACGATGAGTACTCCGGCTCCATCATCATCCCCGCCACGGTGACCTACGAGGGTGTGAACTATAGTGTGACGAGCATTGGAGAATGTGCTTTCATGTATTGCTACAGCCTCACCTCCATCACCCTCCCCGAGAGCGTGACGAGCATTGGAGAGGGTGCTTTCTCTCGTTGCACCAGCCTCACCTCCATCACCCTCCCCGAGAGCGTGACGAGTATTGGAGATGGTGCTTTCGAACATTGCGAAAGCCTCACCTCTATCACCCTTCCTGAGGGCTTGACGAGCATTGGGAAGCAGGCTTTCTGTAGTTGCAGCAGTCTCACTTCCATCAATATCCCCGAGGGTGTGACGATGCTTGAAAAGGGAGTTTTTCAGTCTTGCAGCAACCTTACTTCCGTCATCCTTCCCGAGGGAGTAACGACGATTGAATACGTTGCTTTTGTTTATTGCTACAGCCTCACCTCCATCACCCTCCCCGCGAGTGTGACGAGCATTGGATTTCAGGCTTTCGCTTTTTGCTTCAGCCTCACCTCCATCACCAGCCATGCCGCGACACCGCCTACGATCGAAGACTCGTTCTCATTCGAAGGAGTGGACAAGTCCATCCCCGTCTATGTGCCAGCAGGCTCGATAGAGGCCTACAAGGCGGCCACGGGGTGGAGCGACTTCACCAACTACGTCGGAATAGAGACGGGCATCGAGAATCCAGAAATAAGAAATCATAAATCAGAAATCACATACGACCTCAACGGACGCCGCGTGACCGACCCCGAAAGCCGCAAGGGAGGCGTCTACATCGTGGGAGGACGCAAGGTGGTCATTAAGTAACCCCATTCGTATACAAAGCGTTTCTTTTCACGGGGGCACCCTATGGGGCGGCTCCCGTGAAGTGTATCTATACACCAGCGGATTTCCAGAAAACCGAAACACTATGCCAATTGTAGCGTCGTATGGTATATTGTCACTATTTATCCTGGGAAGCTAAATCCAAAACTTGCTTGTCGTTTTTTGCCCAGACAAATTGTGTAGTATGATAAAAAGATGTAAATTCGCGGAGTGAACGTAGGAAAATAGAAAAACTCACATAATTCATAGATCAAAATGAAAAATCTCTTCAACTATACCCGTCGCGAGAGCAGCGAGGTGCAGATTGGTTGCACCCCGCTCGGCGGTGACAACCCCATCCGTGTGCAGTCGATGACCACAACGGCTACGACCGACACCGAAGGCTCGGTGGAACAGGCAAAGCGTATCATTGAGGCGGGTGGTGAATATGTGCGCCTCACGACACAGGGAGTGCGCGAGGCTGAGAACCTGCGCGAGATTAATGTCGGCTTGCGCAGTCAGGGCATAGCGACTCCGCTCGTAGCCGACGTGCACTTCAATGCTCGCGTGGCCGATGTGGCTGCGCTCTATGCTGAGAAGGTGCGCATCAACCCTGGTAACTATGTGGACACGGCACGCACCTTCAAGCAACTCACCTACACCGATGAGGAGTATGCACAGGAGATTGAAAAGATACGCGCCAAGCTGGTGCCTTTCCTTAATATCTGTAAGGAGAACAACACGGCCATACGCATCGGTGTGAACCATGGCTCGCTGAGCGACCGCATCATGAGCCGTTATGGGGATACACCCGAGGGTATGGTGGAGTCGTGTATGGAGTTTCTGCGCATCTGCGTGGCCGAGGAGTTTACCAACGTGGTCATCTCCATCAAGGCTAGCAACACGGTGATCATGGTGCGCACGGTGCGTCTGCTGGTGATGGCAATGGAGAAGGAGGGCATGCAGTTCCCCTTGCACCTCGGCGTTACCGAAGCAGGTGAGGGCGAGGATGGCCGCATCAAGAGCGCTGTGGGCATAGGTGCCTTGCTCTATGATGGCTTTGGCGACACCATTCGCGTGTCGCTCAGCGAGGCTCCCGAGGCTGAAATCCCTGTGGCCAAAGCGCTGGTCGATTATGTGACGGCACATGCCGTGCACCTGCCCATCGAGGGTGTGGTGGCCAAGGAGTTCAACTACTTTGCTCCCGAGCGTCGTCATACGCATGCTGTGGGTAATATCGGTGGTGGACAGGTACCTGTAGTCATCGGCAGTTGCTTCGGTAAGGAGCGTGCATTCGATGCCAACCTGCGTCCCGACTATCTCTACTGTGGCAGCACACTGCCTGAGCAGCGTCCCGCGATGCCGCTCATCGTGGATGCTCCGGCATGGACGGGTGAGGAGAACACCTATCCCGTGTTCATGGGTTTCGGTGAGAGAAACTACCTGCCACTCTTGGCTATGTGCCCGGCACCGCTCAAGTTCCTCTTCGTGACCTATAGCCAATGTTCTGAGGAGGTGCTGGCCTGCCTCAAGACACATCCCGAGGTGGTCATCATCCACCAAACAGGTCATCTGCACCGCGTAGGCGAGCATCGTGCTTTGGCTCATCTGCTTATGCACGAGGGCATTACCAATCCCGTCGTATACTTCCAGCACTATGCTGAGGAATCGTTGGCAGATTTGCAATTGCGTGCTGCTGCCGACACGGGTGTGCTCTGCATCGATGGCCTCGTGGATGGCCTCTACATACATAATATTGGTAACAACATCGCTCCGCAACAGATAGATGCTACGGCGCTCAACATATTGCAGGCAGCGCGTGTGCGCACCAGCAAGACGGAGTATATCTCGTGCCCAGGCTGTGGACGCACGCTCTATGCTTTGGAAGACACTATCGCCCGCATCAAGGCGGCTACGTCTCACCTCAAGGGCTTGAAGATTGCCATCATGGGATGCATCGTGAATGGCCCTGGTGAGATGGCCGATGCCGACTACGGCTATGTGGGTGCGGCACGCGGTAAGGTGAGCCTATATAAGCAGAAAGAGTGCATCGAGAAGAATATTCCTGAAGAACAGGCTGTGGAGAAATTGCTGGAGTTGATTAATAAATATGAAAACTTATAATCCCATAAGAGCTTGGAACTCTCGGAGTCTTCCGAGTGCTCCGAGTTTTTTTTGAGGATTCAGAATTGCTTTGTACATGGAAACTCTTCTTATTACTTTAGCCTTGATATTTGGCATTGTAGGGCTCTTGGGCTCTATACTCCCAGCGTTGCCAGGTGCACCGCTGAGCTATGCAGGTCTGTTGCTCTTGCTCCCATGCGAGGGGGCCGATATCAGCAATACTGCGCTGTGGGTCTATGGC
This sequence comes from Bacteroidaceae bacterium, assembly GCA_017555875.1. Lineage (GTDB taxonomy): Bacteria > Bacteroidota > Bacteroidia > Bacteroidales > Bacteroidaceae > UBA1189. The sequence continues at coordinate 34,967 of JAFZFN010000005.1, read as the reverse complement.
ATCTTCTTGGCCATCGTCTCTATCCTTGACTACATCGCTCCCGTGTGGCTCACCAACCTCAGTGGTGGGGGTAAGCAGGCTACGCGAGGATCTATGGCGGGACTTATCGTTGGACTCTTCTTCTTTCCCCCTTGGGGACTCATCATCGGTCCGTTCGTAGGTGCTTTCGTCGGCGAACTCATGGAGGGCTCTTCTAAAGGGAAGGCCCTGAAGGTGGCGATGATGTCTTTCGTGGGCTTCTTGCTCACCACGGGCATGAAGATCATCTACAGTGGAGTGCTGCTGTTTGAGATTGCCAAGGAGTCGATACAACTGATATTCTAAGAATCGAATTTATTTGTCAACTTATTTTATAATTGTAAAAAAAGAACTATGAAAAGACTTTGCGCTATTTGTTTGGGACTGATCGCTACCCTGTCATGTGGAAGCGTGTTTGCTCAAGGTGACAATCATGTAAACTTTCGTATGGAGGCTCGTGGCGACGCGCAGGCCGAGGCCATCGGTCGCGATGTGAAGGCTGAGGGTACGGGATTTCGTGGCAAGCAGCTCAACCTCCGCCTCAATGGTAATATCAACGATTCGTGGAGCTATGCATATCGTCAGCGTATGGGTAAGCCGAATGAGAATGCCAGCTATTTCGAAGCGGTGGACCACATCAACCTCACCTACACTACGGGAGCATGGGCCTTCACAGGAGGTAAGCAGACGATGGCCGTGGGTGGCTATGAGTATGACCGTGCTCCGCTCGACTTCTACTTCGGCTCGGAATATTGGTACAACATGGATTGCTACCAGTGGGGCGTGAGCGCCAGCTATGCGATAGGCGCTGAGGGCAACGACGTGCTGAAGGTGCAGGTGGCGCAGAGCCCGTTTCGCAGTGTGTCGCCCTCGCTGATGGGGGGCAGCGTGCTGTGGCAGGGGTCGCACGGATGGATCGACGTGTTGCACTCGGTGAATGTGATGGAGTATGCCAAGGAGCGTATGGTGACCTTCTTGACACTCGGTCATCAGATCCATATGGGCGACGTCACCCTGCAGCTCGACTGGATGAACCGTGCCGAACTGGCCAACTTTGACTTCAATGACTTTTCCGTTATGGCCGACCTCTCATGGAGCGCATCAGACAAGATGAACCTCTTTGCCAAGTACACTTATGATGTGAATGCCAGCAATATGGCCGACCTCTGTGTGAAGCCTGGCACCGAACTGACTCGTGTGGGTGCAGGTGTAGAGTATTTCCCCATCGAGGGTAGCCGTGATGTGCGCTTTCATGGTGCATGCAGCTACGCGTGGGGGCAGAATGGTAACTCGACTGGTACGGTCTTCGACTCACAATCATTTGTGACGATGGGTGTGACTTGGAAGATGGATATCTTGAAGCGATGATACGTTTATTCTGAATTTGGGGTTCTGAATTTTGATTTTTCAATTAAAACATGAGAAACATCCTTCGTCGCTGCTATGATGCCATCCCTTCGGGCATTATCTGCTTGGTTATCGTGTTTGGTCTCTTCGGCTATCTGGGCTATAAGATGGGTACTCCGAATATGCTTAATACGGTGATGAACACGGCTCACGATTTGCTGCTCAACACGGTGTTTTACCTCATGGCCATCTGTGTCATCACGGGTGCGCTGGGTAAGGTGTTTGTGGAGTTTGGTGTGGTAAGCTTATTGGAGAGATTGCTGCGGCCACTCATGCGTCCGTTGTTTAATCTGCCGGGAGTGGCGTCGCTCGGTGCTGTGCTCACCTTCTTGTCGGACAATCCGGCCATCATCTCCTTGGCTCAGGACAAGCGTTTTGCTTCGTACTTCAAGAAGTATCAGTTTATCTCCCTCACCAATTTCGGTACGGCCTTCGGTATGGGCTTGTTGGTTATCGTCTTCATGGTAGGGCAGGGTTATTATGTTGAGCCGTTCATTGGGCTCATCGGTGCCTTCTTCGGCTGTGTGGTGTCGACCCGTCTGATGCAGCGCTTTGTCTTGAGGGCTTATCCTCACTACCGTGACGAGAGTGCATGTGTGATGGAGGAGGTCGAGGTTGTCGATGACGAGGGCCACAGGAAGCCCATGTTTCAGCGTATCCTCGACGCTCTGCTCGATGGGGGTCGCACGGGTGTGGATGTGGGTATGGCCATCATCCCTGGTGTGCTCATCATCTCCACGTTGGTGATGATCCTTACGTTTGGCCCTTCGGCTGATGGCACCTATACTGGTGCGGCTCGTCAAGGTGTGGAGCTGCTGCCATGGATAGGGGAGAAGATAGGTTCTCTCTTTCGTTGGCTCTTTGGCTTCGAGGATCCTCACCTCATCGCTTTTCCCATCACTGCGCTCGGTGCTGTAGGTGCTGCTCTGGGCTTGGTGCCGGGCTTCATTGCCGAGGGATGGATTGATGGCAATGCCATTGCGGTGTTTACAGCAATTGGCATGTGCTGGAGTGGCTACCTGAGCACTCACACGGCGATGCTCGACACGCTGGGCTATCGCACGTTGACCTCGAAGGCTATCCTTGCCCACACGATTGGTGGTATCGTGGCTGCTGTCTTGGCGCATTGGCTGTTTGTGTTGTATGGGTTAATCTAAAGGTGTAGCAGGAATAAAGGAAAGGCCTCCTCTGCGGTGCAGGGGAGGCCTTATCATGTAGGTAGGGGCTCTTGTTGTGTGTTGGGGTTTACTCCTCTTCTTTGCGTGGCTCGAAGAAGCTGAAGTGTACGCTGCCGTAGATGCGCTCCTGCACGAAGCAGGGGTGGTCGGCAAAGCTGTGGTCCTTGCCGTGCTCGAGGATGAGCATGCCTTCGGGGGCGAGCATACCTTTGTTTATTATGAGGTCGGGCAGCTCGGCCAGTCGGGTGAGTGCGTAGGGAGGGTCGGCGAAGATGATGTCGAAGGTGTCGTGACACTTCTCGATGTAGCGGAACACGTCGGCTCTGAGGGGTATCCAGTTCTCCTCTCCCAGCTGCTCCTTGAGCTTGTAGATGTGTGTGTGGTGCAGTGGCTCGCGCTCCACGGAGATGACTCTGCCGCAGCCACGCGACACAAACTCGAGGCTGATGCCTCCCGTGCCGGCAAAGAGGTCGAGGACGTCGGCACACTCTTCGAGGTCTACGAGGTTGTTGAGCACGTTGAAGAGGTTCTCCTTGGCAAAGTCCGTGGTGGGGCGTGCCTTGAAGTTGCGTGGCACCTCGAAGGTGCGTCGCTTGTATTTTCCGCTTATTACTCGCATGCGATGAGTATTTGTAGGTCAAAGGGTAGTTCGTCTATGCGTGCCAGCTCATTGGTGTGAAACTCCTCTGCTGGCCTCACGAGGTGTATGTGTTGGATGAATTGTGCTGCATCGTGCTGCATCTTCCTGACGCTTCGTGCGGGGCTCCCTATGAGGTGCAGCATGTCTTCCGTCTGATTCAGTCCGAGGATGCTCCAGCAGTTGAGCAGGTAGTACAGTGCGTCGGCTGTGTCCTTGTACTTGAACGTGTTGACCAGTCTCGGCTGTGCTTTCTCGCAGCACACGAGGTCCACTTGCCTGTGCTGTATGTGTGCCAGGCAGTGCTTGTGTGTGGTGGTGTAGCTCTTCTCGGTGGTGTAGTCGATGAGCATGCTCACCGCGGCGTAGATGTTTGCCTTGGGGTATCGCTCGTTGATGTAGCTGTGCAGTGTCTTCTCTATGGCGAAGATTACCACGGCTTGGTCATCGGCCACGATGTTGTCGAGTAGGGTGATGTTGGTGGTGTCTTGCGTGAAGTTTTGGCGGTAGAAGTCCTGCTTGTGTGTGTCGGCATAGTATTCCTTGGGCACGAGGGTATAGTTTGTGCCTGCCACGATGATGTTGACCCGCTTGTAGTTGTACCTGAGCATGTCGGTGCTCTTGACCGCCTCCTTGAGGTTTGCCGTGAGCGACTTGTGTGTGTCGATGCGGTAGGGCATGTATGCAAATTGGCCCACAGCCTCGGGGTTGTGTACTGCAAAACAAAATCCATCCGTGCTCAGACGGATGGATAATGTGTATTGTCTGGTTTTGTTGAAATCAATCACCGTATGTGTCGTCGTGTGTATTGATTACTCCCAGTTACCGGCGTTGTTGTTACCCACTTCGGCGTCGCCCACCTTGAGTCCGGGGTAGCGTCCGAGCTCGAGCTGCAGGTCGATGAGGTTGTTGAGCTCATCCTTGTTGATGCCCTCGAGGTATGCGCGATAAGGGGTCTTTGCTTCGAAGAGGTAGAGCTTGTTGCCCGACTTGCTGCTTGAGTCGCATCCTGTGCGCAGCTCAAACTCGGCACCTTCGCCGAAGGGCACGTAGCGCAGTGAGTCGGCATTGAATCCGTCGGGGTAGAGTGTGTCGAGTGCGAGCACCCACATGGTGTCGCGGCTGAAGTAGTACTCCTCGACCTCGCCCTTCTTGTTGAGTCTCACGAGACCTGCCTTCTCGGCCTCCTGCCATTTTCTCTTGGCCACTGCGGGCTTCTTGGCCTTGCGTGCCTCGTCGATGAGCTTCACGGCCTTGGGCTCGGTGAGTCCGTCCTCGAGCTGCTTGTCGGTGAGCTCACCCACCTTCTTGATGAAGGGGAGGCTATCGTTCTTGACGAATTCGATGAGTTCGTCGAAGCTTGCAGTGTACTGCCCTTGGTGCAGTTCCTTGAATGCCACCTGTGCGGTGCGGATGTCGATGAGTCGGGCGATGATCTCCTTCTCTCTCATTTCGCGCTCTTTGCCAAAGTTGATAGAGCCCATGATGCTGCCTACGCAGATGTATGCAAGGCCAGCGACACACAATGTCAGTACGATATTTACTAATTTTTTCATGTTTATATGAATTATTTGATTAATTTCGTGGTGCAAAAGTAAGACAAATAGTTTGAAAAAGCTATAAAAAGGCGAGTTTTTTATCTTAAAGGTGATGATAAATAGTTTCGTAGCGTCCAAAATACGCGATAATTTCGGTTTTGCCCCCACTGAGGAGCAGTCTGCAGCCATCGACCTGATGGGCGAGTTCTTGTCTTCCCGCGAGGGTATGGAGTTGTTTTTGCTCCGCGGCTATGCCGGCACGGGCAAGACGTCGCTCGTGGGTGCCCTGGTGAAGACGCTCGTGCAGCTCTCCCAGCCCGTGGTGCTGATGGCCCCCACGGGTCGTGCCGCCAAGGTGTTTTCCTCCTATGCCGGTCAGCCTGCCTACACGATCCACAAGCGCATCTACCGCCAGCGCTCCATCACCGACACCGAGACCTTCTCGCTCAATGTGAACCTGAGCAAGCACACGCTCTTCATCGTCGATGAGGCCTCGATGATCTCCAATGAGGGCCTCTCGTCGTCGACCTTCGGCACGGGCCGCCTGCTCGACGACCTCATCCAGTACGTCTACTCGGGCGAGGGCTGCCGCCTGATGCTCCTAGGCGACACGGCCCAGCTCCCTCCCGTGGGCGAGGAGGAGAGCCCCGCGCTGATGCCCTCGCTGCTTGAGTCCTATGGCTTGCGGGTGTATGAGAAGACGCTCACTCAGGTCATGCGCCAGCTCAGCGAGTCGGGGATATTGTACAACGCGACCGCCATACGCTGCCAGCTGATGAAGATGATGGTCGAGAGTGGAAAGTTCGTGCAAGCGAGCCCGCCGGTGGACGATAATTTTCAATTTTCAATTTTCAACTGTCAATTCCCCGACGTGGCCCATGTCACGGGTGCCGACCTCATCGACTCGCTCGAGAGCTCCTACTCTCGCTGGGGAGCCGACGACTGCATGATCATCTGTCGCTCCAATAAGCGTGCCAACATCTACAACCTCGGCATCCGCAACCGCATCCTCTACCGCGAGGAGGAACTCTGCTCGGGTGACCGCATCATGATTGTGAAAAACAATTACTACTGGGTCGAGCAAGAGTTGCGTGCCGAGATGGCACAGATGAAGGAACAGGGGCTGTCGGGGATACCTGCGCTCCCGCTCTCCTTCATTGCCAATGGCGACATTGCCGTGGTGCGTCGTGTGCGCCGTACGCGCGAGATGTATGGCTTCCGCTTTGCCGACGTGCTGCTGCGCTTCCCCGACTATGATGATTATGAGATGGAGGCCACTGTGCTGCTCGATACGTTGCAGTCTGAATCTCCTTCACTCACTCGTGAGGAGAGCGAGCGTCTATTTCAATCTGTGATGGACGATTATGCTCATATAACCACCAAGAAGGAGCGCTACGAGCAACTTCGCCTCGACCCACACTTCAATGCATTGCAAATCAAGTATGCCTATGCCATTACCTGTCACAAGGCACAAGGTGGTCAGTGGGGCTGCATCTACCTCGACCAGGGCTACCTGTCGCCCGACCTCTCGCCCATCGACCACCACCGCTGGCTCTACACCGCTTTCACGCGAGCTACCGAGCAGGTCTATCTTGTCAATTTCCCCTTAGGAGATAAAGGGAGGTAGAGGTATTTACAATTTGACAATCCTTTGTAATTTACAATTTGACAATTTACTATTTAATAAACTCCGTTTATTTTCCTCCTTCGCACCTCGGCAATTCAAGCAAGCTTGATTGCTCTCAGTTTGTCGTCGGTTTACTATTTATGTACAATTTAGTTATTTAACAATTTTTCGTCACCTCGGAATCCGAGGTAGCCATAAACGGGGATTTGAAATCCCCATACTCCCTCTAACTCCATAAATCATAAATCAAACCACCACCCTTACTTCCTCTTCGGGGAAGTGTCCACTACGTATGCGCCACTCGTTGGGGTAGAGGTTATTGGCGCGATTGCCGAGGTTCTTCACGAAGCCAAGAGGGAGGCCCTGATAGGTGACGATGACAAAACCCTTGGGCGTGTCGTGGGGTAGTGTGATTGCCTCACGATGCAGGTAGCGCAGCGCCTCGTTGTAGGTGAGTTCGCACCGGGTAAAGGCTTCGGGGTTCAGTGCTGTGCTCATGGCTAGCTCGTGTGCGGGGATGGCATCGCGCCCCTTCTGCTCGGCAAGTGCGATGCCTGCCTTAATTAAGTGGAGCTGTTCCGATAGTGTGGCATACAGTTGTTCCATGTCCGAGGGAATGGCCACGATGTTCGTCTCCATCATCCGATAGGTATAGGCATGTTCGTCAGTTAGCCACGTCTTTCCTTTCTCTCCCCATGGGGGCAGTACGTTGGGTGACGCTTTGCCTTTCCCTTTTTTTCTCTTCGTACTGGGCTGTATGACGTCGTCTTGTGTCGGGGCTTCTCCGCCTTTGCGCAATGCTGCCAAGAAGAAACCTTCGCCTTGTGTGCGTCCTGGAAGGAATCGGTAGGCATGCGTTACCTCGTCCGTGAGGCTAGGCGTTATGCCCCAAGCCGCGTCGGTGGCGATGGGTAGCAATTCGGCCCCTAGCTCATCCATCATCCAGCGCACGTTCCTCTCGTCCTCCTCAGTGTTAAAGGTGCAGGTGCTGTAGATGAGCAGTCCGCCAGGGCGCAGTGTGGGCCATATGTCGGTGAGGATGTCTCGTTGTCGTTTCCAACAGATCTCCACGTTTTCGGGACTCCATTCAGCCACTGCCGTCTCATCTTTACGGAACATGCCCTCACCGCTACAAGGAGCATCCACTACGATGAGGTCGAACAATGCCCCTAGCGATGTAAAGTCGGCTGGATAGTTCGAGGTGACTAAGCAGCGTGGGTGCCCCCATTTGGTGATATTCTCGGCAAGCACTTGGGCGCGAGGACGCATCACTTCATTTGACACGAGTGTGCATTTCTCGGGTAGGAGTGAACGCAGCAGTGTGCTCTTTCCTCCGGGTGCGGCACACAGGTCGAGTGCCACGCGGGCCTCCCCGAGATGTTGGCGTATGGCTTGCTCTACGAACATCGATGAAGCCTCTTGTACATAGTATCCTCCCGCATGCAACAGCGGATCGAAAGTGAAGGCTGGCCGTTCGGGCAAGTAATAGGCATTGCTGGCCCATGGCACGGGGGCATAGTTCGGTGTGGCATTCCACTTGGCAGGGTTGAGGCGTATGCTCACGGCAGGCTCGCCGAGAAGAGCTTTTCTGAAATCCTCGTACTCGTCGCCAAGGAGCTGGCGCATAGTATTTTCAAATGGGATGGGTAAATCCATAACGGTGTCGTTCTTCTTTTGAGGTGCACAAAGATACGGATAAACGAGCGAGAAATATCAAGTTTACTTGAATATTTTTCACAGCGAGTGAAAGTGTCATCAAATCTCTTTCTTTTGTCTAGAAGTAATGTCTTAAAGCAAGCTATTTGCCGCTAGCGAACAGTAGCGCGGCTTAAGGCGAAGAGCAGCGCGTACGAACGCGAACGACAACGCGTCTGGTGGCGGACGGTAAATCATATGCTTAGAACGAAAAGATGAAAAAGACAAAGGATAAGGAAAAAGTGACTGTATCGGTCACAGTGGTTGGCAACTTGGCGCTTAGATTATCATTCAATATGAAATGGGCGATTTTCTCCTCCACTTTTCCCTGTGATTTTACCCTATTCTCATATTTTGCTATCTCAAACTTGCAAAAAATAGCAAAAAAAAGTTTGCGGTATTGTAAAAAAGTGTAAATTTGCGGCCCGTAAGGTATTTAGGTATTAGTAAGGTATTTCGAAAAAACAAAATTATATCAAATCATTATTCATTAAATTCATATCATTATGAAAAGAAATTATCGTAACCTATTCATGGTAGGTGTGATGGCCATTGCTGCTTGTTTTACAAGCTGTAAGGAAGAAGGACCTGCTTTGAATGTCACTGTAAATGGCAGTGAAGAGTTTGCAGAAGAGATTCGTTCAACTTCTGCTTCGTTTACTCTCAAGACTGACGGTATTCAGTCAGTAGCTTATCTCGTTGAGGAGGGTAACGTATCGGAGAGCACCAAGGACGCAGCTGTTGTTTATTCAGATGCTGAGGAGCAAGGTCGCGTGGTGACTGTTGCTGATGGTGCTAACACTACTATTAAGGTATATAGCCTCGAGGGTGGTAAAGAGTATACCATCTTCTTTGTTTATGCCAAGGATGGTCAGTTGACAATTGAGTCAAAGGTGTTCACAACACCCGATTACGACAGATTGATCACTGTTATTGAGTCAAGAAAAGATGGCTTCAAGTTCCACTTCAACATGCCTGACACCATGTACTACAAGTATGCTCTTCTTCAAACTGAGCGTTACAATGCATGGCGCGCAATGGGATATGCTGATGACTTGACCTTCTTGCTTGATGGTATTCTTCTCAAAGGTCCTCAGACCATTGATTACACCAGCGAAGAAGACTGGTTTGAAGAGGGTGACGGTGGTTTCTTCATCCATCCGGGTTCAGCATATACTGTGATGATTGCTCAGTGTGATGCTGAGGGTAACGTCCTCAACAACTTGGGCTGGGTTGAAGAAGAAGAAGACTGGTACGATGATGAAGATTACTGGGATGGTGAGGCTTACGATCCCGAGACTGATGCTACTCGTGCAGGTAATGCCGCAGCTCCCCGCGTAGGTGACTATACTGAGGAGCCTTGGTATGATGATTACATGTATCCCACCGGTCTCTATGCTCGCCAGAACTTGCTTGCTGCGCTTGAGATGGTTGATAGTAAGATTGATGTGAAGGTATTGGGCAAGACAGAGCGTCGTATCAAGATTCGTTGCACAACAAGCGATGATGTATTGTACGTTGTTGCTCCTTTTGAAAAGAATCAATACAATGAGTTGGTAGGCCTTGTTACTGAGGATGCTATCGCTTCAACCTTGCTCGAATACTTTGGCTCTGAGCAGTATAGTGGTACTATGGACTTTGAGATTGATGACTACTATATCTATCCTGAAGTTGACTCTACCTATATTATTAGCGTAGTAGGTGTTTATGCTGATGATGCTTCGGTAATCAGCCACGACACATTGCACGTGACTTTGACCAAGTCTTCACTCCCCGCTGCAGAGGTGACTATTGTGGGCTGTGAGAATCCTTATGGCGAGCCTACTCCCAACTTGGTATGGTTCAACATCAAGTCTGAGAAGAAGAACGTTACTTCAGCCAAGCACATTGCCCACTACACTAAGGAGGTGGTTAAGCAGCTTAACTATGGTTTCACTTATCAGGATTTGATCGAATATTATGGTGAGGCTCTCTCTGATGAAGACGTTAGAGCTATCAATAGCGATGAGGGTCTCTACTTGAGCTTGTACTCTCTGGAGGATGCTGAGAACACCTTGATCGTGGCTGCTTACAACGAAGACGAAAGTGACTCAATCTATATCGGTACTAGCCGTTCAGCTGCGCTTCCCGCATTGCCTGCAGTGGATAGCCCCCTCTTTGAGGACTTGAAGGGTGAGTGGACTGCTCGCGTTATCCGCATCAATAGCGTATATGATTACGATATCTGGGATTATGTATATGTTCGCGACACTGTCTACAGCGCCATCACATTGGGCGAAAGTTTCGACAATTCTCCCGAAAACTTTGATGCTAGCCACGAGGCTTATGAGATGATTTACGAAAGCTACTTCATGAGCGCTTTGGAAAAGGGTGCTACTGAGGAAGCTGCTGCAGTAGCTGCTGAGAATCGCGTAGCTGAGCAGTTCGCTGAGTACAAGAAGATGGTAGCAAAGTATGAGAACAAGTATAAGGAGCAGAACTACATCCTTGGTCTCGGCCTTGAGGAAGCTCATCCTTACGCAACTCCTTGGGATCTCTTCTGCTCACCCGGCTATTCAGCATACGATGCAGAGGAACTCTTCTATGCTTATGGTCCCAAGTTGTTCTTCCAGGTTCAGCAGGACGGTACTTTGGCACTCCTTGGCGATGTGAACATCTTGTCATTGCCTCCCGTAGTAGCATGGGATTGGTACGAGCTCGTAGTAACAGGTAACAATCCTGAAACCTCAGACTACTATTACTCTGGCGCATTCCCTGTTGAGGTTTCTGATGACAAGAACACACTCGTTATCCAGAGTGTTGAAGAACAGGGCATGACATTCTATCCTGCTATCGGTTACATGGAGTATGGCATGAACTATATGGGTGTTGGTTTCCAGAGTATTGCTGAGATTCAGTTGACACGTGGCGCTGTTGAGGCACCTACACGCACTGCTCAAAAGGTTGAAATCAACAAGGAAGCTAAGTCACAGAACAATCGCATCAAGCGTGTATTCCTCCCCACAGAAGAAGTGAAGGTTAAGACCGTGAAGATGAACTATGTGCCTGTACTTGACCTGATGAAGGAGAAGTATAGCGTAAAAAAGTAATGCTATAAAAGTATAGAACTTACAACGAAAGGATGCAATGCTCACTTAGGTGGCATTGCACCCTTTTTATAGTTAATAGAATAATAGGATGAAATCAATGAAAAAGTTTTTCCATTCACTTCTTGCGCTGACAATGCTTTTCGGTGCAGCCTCATGCGAGGAGGAGATTGTCTATGTAGAGGGAACACCCGTGTTGTCGGTGTCAACAGATCTCTTCGTGGCCGATGGCGAGGATGAGGTAGAACTTACCGTCATGGTAGGTGATGTTGATGTGACTGCCGATGCCAAGCTCTATGTTGATTATGAATTGATGTCTAGCCGCTTCTTCACCACTACTCGTGCCAAGGAGTATAAGTTCTTTGCTAGCTACAATGGTAAGGTGACTAAGAATATTATCGTAAAGGCAGCAGACCCCAAGCTTTATAACCTTGAGGTTCCCGCTGATAGCAAAGAGGATAAGTTCGGAGGATTCAGCCACAAGGTGTTGATCACCCAAGCTACAGGCACATGGTGTGGCTATTGTCCCTATATGATTCGTGCTCTTGAGGTGTTCCGCGAACAGAGTGCTAATGCATCTAAAGCTATTGTGGTGGCTGCTCATAATGGCGACGAACTCAGTAGTGTCGCTTCTGAGGCTATCATATCTTCACTGAGAATTGGAAACTTCCCCTCTGTGTATTTCAACTTGAATCCAGAGGCATCTTTTGGCAGTTATGGCAATCTTGAAATCGATTCACAGAATCTCGATGCCGCGACTGAATATGAGTCAAAACCCTCTTCTAATGTGGGTATTGCTGCCATTGCTGATGCTAACAAGACAACTGTAGCCGTACGTACAGCAGTGAAAGTGGGTGCGGATGGTGCATATCGCATCAATGCTTGGTTGGTTGAGGATGGTGTTACGGAATATCAGTCAAGTTATTGGAGCGAGTTTCGCGAGGGCAAGATCGAGCATGATTTCGTGCTCCGTGCAGCTAGCTGCGTATCTCCCATTCAAGGTGCGCAGCTTGGTGGTAAGGACTCAAGCAAGAAGGGGGATGTTGTAGAACTTTACCATGAGTTCGATGTTAAGGAGGCTGGTGTCGTAAATACTGAAAACTGCAAGGTGGTGGTATTGGTGACCTCGGCTGTAGATTCTAAGTTCTATGTGGAGAATGTTATCGAGTGCCCTGTGGGTCAAAGCGTTCCCTTCGGATACGTAGATTAATACTGTCGTCGCTCTTGATTAAGGGCTAAAGAAAAACACGCTATTTCCTTTGGGGAGTAGCGTGTTTTCTTTTGTTTTACTAGTTTGTCTCGTGTGTTGGCTATATCTTAGGTTGGATATACCTTCTTATTCGTTTGTCATCACGAGAGTGAAGCTTGCCACCTCATCGGGTTTGTCTTCGTAGTAGACAGAGATGAGAGCTTCGGCACGATAGGTGTCGCTTGCCTTAGCGGGGGTGTAGTGTATGTCAAGCGGTATGCGAGTTCTTGCAGAGATTTCTCCAGTAGCAGAAGTTTGATAACCAAGGTGCGGGAGAGTCATTTGGCACCCACCAAAGGCGCATATCTCTACCATGGTTTCATTGAGTGACTTTACTGTTACTACTACTTGCCCATCGCGGTCACCTACGAGTGTTATGCCAGGAACAAATCGGGTCTTCCCCACGGCTGTATAAGCCTCGTCGAGTTTTGAAGAGGTGAAGGTACTGCCATTGGCAATGGTGTCTTCGTCGCAGAGGTAGGTGAGTGCTTTGACTTCTACGTAGTCTGTGTTAGGGTCATCGTTTTCGGGTTCGTCCTTTCCGCCAAGTTCTCCCTTGATGAAACTATGCTCGGCCGCTTGCAGCACACCATCAGTGTCGTTGTAGAGGAAGGCCACGATGGAGAGGTTCTTGGCGTCCCAATTTTCTTTTACGTCGATCTCGTGTTCGCGACTGAAGGGAGTGCCTTCTTCGAGAAGTATGTCCTCGCCCCAGAGTCCATTGGCCGAGGCTCTATATACATGGTGGTGTTTATAGTCGGTGATGAGGTCCTCGCCTTTTTGTTGTACGGCTTCGATGCGACTCTCTGTAATCCATACTTGTAGCTTGCCTAAGGTGTTGACTAGTGGCACGAGCTCTGTTTTGATTGTGAGTTTGGAACTGTCAGCCGAGAAGTCACCAGTTACGTTGATGGCTGCTACTGGTTCTTTTTCAAGGGCTTGGCGTGCGTAAGCGGCCCATTCAGTGTGCTTGATTATTCCTGATGTGCGGTTAATGATTCCTGCGGGGTAGGATGATACACCCAGGTGGTCGGCATAGGTATTCCCTTCGGGTTGCATCAAGCCGATGATCTTTTCATTGCTTCCCTCGGCAATGCCGAAATGTCCGGCATGAATGGCTACAGCTATGATGTTTTCTCCGTACAATTGTTGCAGTTTTGTGATGACTTGGTGTGCATCGGGGCAGTTTGAACAGAGTTGCCCTGTAAAGTCTTCAATAAGGATGTTTCGCTTGCAATCTACGTTAGGGAGTTCAATGTAGCGCTCATCTTCGGGAATGAAGTCACTGCATGCGAAGAGAAGGGGCAAGGTGAGGAGGTATAGTGCCTTTTTCATTGTTCTTTTGTGTTAGAAGTTATAGTTATAAGATAGCTGTATGCCACGGCTCGCAGGCACATATCGGCATACGCCTCCTGCGCAATTGAAACCGGCACGAGTACGTCCATAGCTGAGCATGAGGCGGTGGGCTTCGTAGTTGAAGGTGACAGAGCCCATGTAATAGTGTAGGCCTGTCTCGCCACAATTCCACATGTCGCTAATGGTGAACATGAGGTAGGGGAGTGCCGAGAGTTCCACGAGGGCATAGCACCAGTCGCCTTTATCTTGGCGGGTCGAGAGGTATTGCAACTCGCTACGCAGGGTGTAGCGGCTATTAATCTTGTATTGACCCTCAATGACGCCAATGTTTGAGCGTATCATGTCACCTTCGCCCTCTACGACGGTTTGGTTATACTGCTGGTTCATATACATGGCATTGAACTTGAAGTCTTTGGTCAGGCGCTTCTCGAGTTGCAGGTTGATGTCTTGGTAGTAGAGTTCCTTGCCCATCTTGAAGAACGAACTTGTGTATCCGTCGGTGCCCAAAGTTGTGGAGGAGGGTATCGCTTGTTTGTCAAGTGCACGTATGTGGCTCATGTTGAGCTTTACCTTGGTGCCATACTTGCCGCCAAGGGTAGTCTTGCGCTTGAAGGTATAGCCCAATTCGCCCTGCAGAGCCCACTCTCCATCAGCATCTTGTGTGGCATAGGGGTAGAGGGCTGGGAGAGCATAGGTGTGCTGGTAGGCAAAGGCGGGCATGTGATTGATGTGTGCCGCCATGCCTTCGCGTGAGCGCTGACTGCGATATGCCATGTTTTCACTGCGTTTGGCTTGCACGAGCGCGGTGAGGCCTCGCTTCGAGTATGATCCTGAGAGCATGAAGGCTTGTCCCTTATGATAGATGTATCCATTGTCAAACGATGGGTCTTGTCCCTTCCAGGCATATTCAGCCAAGAGGCTATAGTTGCCCATCTGGAAGCGTGAGCGTACGTCAAAAGCGCCAACGTTTTGCGGGAGGTTAAGGCGATAATTGGTGCCAGGGATGATGATGTCTTCGTCGGCTTCGTGCTTGACGATGTACGAGCCACCCACCATCCAGGTGATGCCTTTTTCTTGCATGGTATTACTGTAGTGATCGAGGTTGATCTCGGCATCAGTACCTGCTATCCATGTTTTGGCGTTCCAGTTCCAATAGGTGCGTTGCACACCCCCGAGCATCTTCCATTGTACACCGGGGATGGCGGTGAGGTTGAGTCGAGCACCACGCAAGGCGTTGTCGATGCCCAAGCTGCGCTCTTCGTAGGTGCGGAAGATGAAGCCGCTTCCAAATTGGTCATACATATCACCCATGGTGAGCTCGGCTTCTTTGAACTTACCTTTTACATAGAGGTGCGGGATGCCCCAACCCTGAAAGTCGGGCTCAAATCCTGGCAAAGGGTATTGGGTGAATTCGAGTCGAGCACCTGCGTCGATGTACTGGCTCATCATGTAGAGGTCGGCATAGGTGTTGGTCAGTGCCCAGTTGTTGTAGCTTCCAGTGCCTATGCTTGCATCCTCTTGGGGTAGTAGCACATCGCTCTGTATGCTACCGTGCAGTGTTACCTTTTGCTCGTCGCTATAGTCTTGTGCCGTCAAAGCAAACGGCAACAGTCCTGCTAGGGCGAGGACTGTCAGTAATTTCCGTAGTTTCACGTGTCTGTGTAATATGTTGGCGTTGAGTGTGATGCCAACGATTTTTATTCCTATTCTATTTCTTGGCTTTAAGTAGCTCGCGCACCTTTTCTATCAGGTGTTCTTCTGAACCATCAGTGTATCCGCTACGCGACTCGGCAATCTTGCCTTTTCCGTCGATGATGAATACATGGGGTATGGTTTGCACGCCCATGGCACGGCGGAAGTCTCCGTTGGGGTCGAGCAACACCTCATACTCCCATCCTTCACCGTCAACCAAGGGCTTCACTTTATTGATATTCTGTGCTTGGTCGATGGAGACGATGTAGACCTTTACTCCTGTTTCTTCTTGCCAGTCGGCATACACTTCGTGGATGGCGCTGAGCTCACGGTTACAGGGTTTGCACCATGTGGCGAAGAAGCTGATGATGAATGGCTTGCCGTCGTTGTTGATCTTGGCGGTGTTGATGGTTTTCCCTTCCAAAGTCTTGAGTTGTACTGAGGGAAGTTGTGCCTTGGCTATCATGCTGACCATGAATAGCAAGGCGCATAAGAAGAGTTTTTTTGCTTTCATATCGTGACTTGTTATTTTTATGCAAAAGTACTCTTTTTTTTCGACAAAAGTAAACGTGTCGATTACTTTGACAATAAATATTTTTACTTTTGACTACAGAAGAGTGTGATGCCTAGTGTTTCTCTGCGGGAGGCTTGGTGTAGAATATGCTGTGCTTTTCTCTACTTTCGTACTCTTTCGCTTGTCATTTCGCTCGATTTGCACTATCTTCGCGCTCTATTATAATAAAATACATTAAAGATAGATAAGGAATGAAAAGATTGTTATTAGCAATGATGCTCTGCATGGGCATGCTCTGTGCATGGGCCGTGCCGGCTAAGCGTGTAGCCATAGAGGTGAAGCAGCCCGATGGTACGATGCTTACGCTCACTTATGGTGGTGACGAGTTCTATAGTTATTTGCTGACCGACGATGGTGCTATGGTGCAACGTGTTGGTGAGGCTTACTATTACCTTCACATTGTGGGGGGTGAGGTGATGCCTTCTAATCAGTTGGCGCATAGCAAGGAGTTGCGTTCGGTCGAAGAGGCCCGTTTTGTTGAGGCTTTGCCCAATGTGACCGAGTTGCGTAGCGTAGCATTGGCCGATGAGGCTCGTTCGCAGCGCATGCGTGCCACCCAGGCTCAGCGTGTGGCCGAAGTGCCCACCCATGGTGAGGTGCGAGTGCCCGTCCTCTTGGTGCAATATACCGATGTGAAGTTCTCTAACACAGATTCCAAGGCCATCTTCGAAGGTCACATCAACGGCGATGACTACAAGGCCGAGGGTGGATATGGTAGTGTGAAGGAGTACTTTGAGGACCAATCGGAAGGGAAGTTCGTTCCCAAATTTGACATTATAGGTCCCGTGACCTTGAGTCGCGAGATGGCCTACTATGGCGGCAACGACAAGAGTGGCTCTGACAAGAACCCTCGCGGCATGGTGTCAGAAGCATGTGAGTTGGCCGACACGAAGGAGAAGGTCAATTTCTCAAACTATGACAACGATGGCGATGGCTATGTGGATATTCTGTACGTAATCTATGCCGGCTATGGCGAGGCCTCATATCCTGACAAGTTGGCCGACACCGTGTGGCCACACCAATGGTCGCTTGCCAAGCCTCTTGAACTCGATGGCGTGAACGTCTATAAGTATGCTTGTAACAATGAGCTTGATGGCTACCGAGGTGCCACAATCGATGGCATCGGTACCTTCTGTCATGAGTTTTCACACTGCTTGGGCTTGCCCGACTTCTACCCTACGGATGGTTCGAACGGCTTTGCCATGTTCCAATGGAGCCTCATGGATTACGGTTGCTATAACAACAATGGAAACACCCCTTGCGGCTACACCGGATATGAAAAGGATTATCTCGGATGGCAACAACTGCAAGAGCTTAATGCTCCCACCAACGTTGAACTCCAGCCGATGAGTGAGGGTGGTGTTGCCTATAAGATTGTGAACGATGCTAATCCCGATGAGTTCTATGTGGTGGAGAATCACATCAAGACGAAGTGGGACTCTCATGTGGGTGCCGAGGGTATGCTGGTCATCCATGTTGACTACAATCGTACAGCGTGGGATAACAACTCCATTAACAACGACCCCTCGCACCAGCGAATGACCATCATTCCTGCCGACAACAAACTTTCCGATTCTTCTGTGGCGGGCGACACCTACCCAGGAACAACTAACAATACTGAACTTACAAACTCTTCAACGCCTGCGGCGACAACCTACAAGGGCGGTTATATGAACAAGGATATCACCGACATCTCCATGGCCGATGGTGTGGTGACCTTTGCCTTCATGCGTGGTGCACTTGAGGTGCCTGAGCTGAGCGAAGCCTATGACGTGACATCGAGCGGATTCTCTGTCGAGTGGAATGCAGTCGAGGGTGTTGACGCCTATGAGGTGAGCCTCGACGTGTTGGAGGAGGATCCCTACATGCTTGCTGAGGACTTCAATAAGTTTACGAAGGGAAGCGCCGACATCGGAGCTGAACTTGACAAATACACCATCGAGCCCGGATGGTATGGAAACTATGTGTATGGCCTCGATGGAGCCATACGAGTGGGCTCATCGTCATCGCGCGGACTCCTCCTATCACCCTACCTGAAACCCGAGGAGGATCGTTTCACCATGGTCTTCACCCTGAAGAAGAGTGCAGCCTCAGACCCCAATGCAGGCCTTGTGATGGGTGTCATCGACGAGGAGTGGAAGGATGCTTCGGGCAACTACCAACTCTACGGATTCGAGGATTTGGTCGAAGACGCCGAGTGGACAACCTACTTTGCCGTGATATCAAAGGTGGGTCGCTACACATGCCTCTACATCGATACGCGTGACTATTCAAAGACCTCATCGACAGAGTGCACCAGAGTAGACTTTGATGCAATCTACCTCTTCGACGGCGACATCTCAGACGAACTCAAGGGTGGTGCTCCCCAGAAGACCGCTCAGCAGGGCATGGCTCCCATGAAGGTAGGTGAGGGTATCGACCTCGAGCAGTTGAAGGCTGCTCGCAAGAACGTAATGCTCAAGGCTCCCTCTGAGGAGAGCAACAAGAGATACAATGTTGTCAACGTATTTAAGACACTCACCACCGATTGCAAATACTCTTTCGAGGGTCTCGATGGCGGCCTCTACCGAGCTACATTGCGTAGCGTCAGCGATGGCATCTACTCGCGCGTATCCAATGCCGTTGACGTCGAGATTGTTGACACCATGCTCCCACAAACGACAATGGAGATTGCGGCCCAGATAGATAACAATGCCCTCACCCTCGAGGTTGATGACCCCGAAGTGGCCATTTACTATACTCTCGACGGCTCTATCCCCACAAGTTATGGCCAGCGCTATGATGGCCCCATTACGCTTACTGACAAGGTGACCTTGCGCCTGATGGGTCGCAAGCAGGGGTATCGCCGTTCCGACCTCTATGAGTACAACAACTGGTTTGAGGTCGATGGTGCTACCTATCGCATCGAGTCGACGGTCAACCCCAAAGTCCATCTGTCCGAGGCTATGGGCGGCAACAGTGCCATCACTTATGTAGGCCATGTTGTGGTGGGCGATGTGGTCGAGGTCGGCGACGTGCAGTTTGCCGTTGTGGGCATCGAGGACGGTGCCTTCAGCAATGCCACCGCGTTGCGCAGTGTGACCGTGGATAGTGATGCCCTTCTGTCGGTCGGCAAGGGCTTGTTCAAGGGCTGCTTCAACTTGAATGCTGTGGTGTGGGATGTCGATTTACCCCTGTCGGCCGAAGACTTCGACACTTCGAACTACAACAACCTTTTGGTTTATCTGCCCAGTGATATGGCCTTTGAGCATCCGCTCATCAATAGTGGAAACATTGCGCTTGTGCTCGATGGCAAGTGCGACAACTTGTCGCTTAATGCCCAATATCCCTTCTATGCGCCCCGCTCCTTTGCCGTAGGGCAAGTGTCGTTGTCGCGTGTCTTCTCACAGACGACCGGTTACGGCTCTTCAGCAGGATGGGAGACCATTGCACTCCCCTTCGATGTGCAACAGATTGTCCATGGTGAGAAGGGCGCTATCGCTCCCTTTGGTGCCGCTGCCGACCGCCACTTCTGGCTTGCCCAGCTCGGTAATAAAGGCTTTGTGGCAACCAAGGAGATGCGTGCTAACGTGCCCTATGTCATCGCGATGCCCAATAATGTGGAGTATGGCAACAATACGCTCAATGGCCAGGTGACCTTCTCGGCCAAGGATGTAACCTTGCACGCTACCGATGAGCTCACTGCCGTTACAGGTAACGGATACTACCTTGTGCCCACCTATGACAAGGTGCCCGTCCATCCCAGCGTATATGCCCTGAATATCGGTGCCAAGCATGGTGCCTCTGCCCCAGGTAGTGTGTTTGCCCCCAACACCTACACTGTGCCCCCCTTCGCGGCCTACATCATGCCTGTTGCTGGCACTCAGGCAGCTCCCTTCTATCGCATTCAGATGCAAGAGGATGTGGTGGCCGATACTGAGTTCTCGCTCATGGTGCAGCAGGGCGTTGTCATCGTCACCTTGCCCGAAGCGCGCAGCATCGAGGTGTATGATATGGCAGGCCGCTTGGTGCGTATGGTAGCAGGCCAGGCGGGTGTGAACACCATTGCCGACTTGCACGATGGCCTCTACTTGATAGAGAAAACAAAAGTCTATGTAAAACATTAATAGGAGTGAAAACTGATATGAAGAGAATACTATATATACTAAGCATCGGGGTCATGATGTGTATGGCCTCATGCGAGCAGGATGTGATGCCCGTGTTGGGCGATGTAATTGCTGATGAGGTGACCTCGTCGACCATCGTCTGTCATTGCGACGTGCTCGAGGGCTCTATCGACGCTTGCGGAGTCTACTACGACACATCGAAAAACCGAGTGTCGAGCAAGAAAGCCACCAAGCTTGAGGGCACATTTGATGGCAGTGCCATCACGGTAGAGCTGACCAAGCTCACACCCAACAAGAACTATTACATCATGGCCTATGGTATGAACGAATTGGGCGAAGGCAACTCGGCCGTGGCAACCATCAAGACCACTCATCGCATGCCCGGTGCAGGCGATAACACACTTCCCGGAGTAGAAAAATAAGCAATGAAAGAATTTGTAATATCACAGGCGCAAACCGAGCGCGCCGTCCTCGTGGGTCTCATCACACAGACGCAGAACGAGCAGAAAACACAAGAGTACCTTGATGAACTCGCCTTCTTGGCCGAAACCGCAGGCGCTGAGGTGGTGAAGACCTTCACACAGAAGCTCGATTGTCCCAACTCGGTGACCTACGTAGGTAAAGGTAAGCTTCAAGAGATACGCGAATACATTGAACTCTGTGCCGAAGAGCCTGAGGAAGATGAGTTTGGCAACATTCCCGAGAGTCAAGAGATTGGTATGGTCATCTTCGACGACGAACTCTCGGCCAAGCAGCTCCGCAACATCGAGGCTGAGCTGAAGGTGAAGATTCTCGACCGCACATCGCTCATCCTCGACATCTTTGCCATGCGTGCGCAGACCGCCAATGCGAAGACGCAGGTTGAACTGGCCCAGTATAAGTACATGCTCCCCCGTCTGACTCGCTTGTGGACTCACCTTGAGCGTCAGGGTGGTGGTTCCGGCGCCGGTGGTGGTAAGGGCTCGGTAGGTCTGCGCGGACCGGGTGAGACGCAGCTCGAGATGGACCGCCGCATCATCCTCAACCGCATGTCGCTGCTCAAGAAGCAGCTGGCCGAGATTGACAAGCAGAAGGCCACCCAGCGTAAGAACCGCGGTCGCCTCATCCGTGTGGCCCTTGTGGGATACACCAACGTGGGTAAGTCGACCCTCATGAACCTCCTTGCCAAGAGCGAGGTGTTTGCCGAGAACAAGCTCTTCGCCACGCTCGACACCACCGTGCGCAAGGTCATCATCGAGAACCTCCCGTTCCTCCTCTCCGATACCGTAGGATTTATCCGCAAGCTCCCCACCGACCTCGTCGACTCCTTCAAGTCGACCCTCGATGAGGTGCGCGAGGCCGACCTCCTGCTCCACGTGGTAGACATCTCGCACCCCGACTTCGAAGACCAGATCAAGGTGGTGGAGAAGACCCTTGCCGACCTGGGCTGCAGCGAGAAACCCCTCATCCTCGTCTTCAACAAGACCGATGCCTACACCTTCACTCCGAAGGAGGAGGACGACCTCACCCCCAAGACCAAGGAGAACGTGTCGCTCGACGAGCTCATGCAGACCTGGATGGCCAAGATGCACGACAGCTGCATCTTCATCTCGGCCCGCGAGCGCGACAACATCGATGAGCTCAAGACCTTGATGTACAACCGCGTGCGCGAGCTCCACGTACAGAAGTACCCCTACAACGACTTCCTCTATCAGACCTACGAGGCTGACGCGGAGTGATACATTGGATAGCAGTAGAAGACAAGACCTAACAACAATACGGGAAAATGAGCACTAAAAAAGAAGAAAACATAATGCTTGTCGTGTTGGGCCTCATCGCCACTCCCAACATGTTAGTCTTTATTATGAAGTCTTTTCGTGGTGATGACGTTCTCGACACCGTATTTGGCTACATCATGGTGGCCTTGCTCGTGCTCTTTTGGGTAGGTATTGTCATTGAAATGATTAAGAGCAAAAGAAGCAATAACAAGAAGGACTGATACGCTCACTGATATCCAATCCTGCAAGACGAAACGATGCGAGGACAGATGAATACCATCGAACAATACTTAGGGGAGCCGCAAGGCTCCTCCTTTTTATAGGCGTGAGGCTTATTCTTTGTAAAACCGACGAAAAAGAGAGCCGAAAGTCTTGTAGTTATGCAAAGTCTTTGTAAATTTGCATATTCTCTAAGAAGTATCTAAATTGTAAATAAATAGTAAATAGTAAATCGTTAAATTGTAAATTACTATGGCTACACCCGAATTCAAGTATGCGCCCATGTTCCAGTTGGGCAAGGATGAAACCGAGTACTATCTCCTCACCAAGGACTATGTATCGGTAAGCGAGTTTGAGGGCAAACCGATGTTGAAGATTGCCCCCGAAGGTTTAACAGCGATGGCTAACGCCGCTTTCCGCGACGTGTCGTTCCTCTTGCGCCGCGCTCACAATGAGCAGGTGGCTAAGATTCTCTCTGACCCCGAGGCTAGTGACAATGACAAGTATGTAGCACTCACCTTCCTCCGCAACGCTGAGGTGGCTGCCAAGGGTAAGCTTCCCTTGTGCCAGGATACCGGTACGGCTATCATCCACGGTGAGAAGGGTCAGCAGGTATGGACAGGCTTCTGCGATGAGGAGGCTCTCTCGCTCGGCGTCTACAAGACCTATACCGAGGAGAACCTGCGCTACTCACAGAACGCTCCGCTCAACATGTACGATGAGGTGAACACCCGTTGCAACCTCCCCGCACAGATTGACATCGAGGCTACTGAGGGCATGGAATATCACTTCCTCTGCGTAACCAAGGGTGGTGGCTCGGCTAACAAGACCTACCTCTATCAGGAGACCAAGGCATTGCTCAACCCCGACACTCTCGTGCCTTTCATGGTGGAGAAGATGAAGTCGTTGGGTACAGCCGCTTGTCCTCCCTACCACATCGCTTTCGTTATCGGTGGCACATCGGCTGAGAAGAACCTGCTCACCGTGAAGCTCGCCTCTACCCACTACTACGACAACCTCCCCACTACAGGTGACGAGACAGGACGCGCCTTCCGCGACGTGGAACTCGAGCAGAAGGTGCTCGAAGAGGCTTATCGCATCGGCCTCGGTGCACAGTTTGGCGGTAAGTACATGGCTCACGACGTGCGCATCATCCGCCTCCCCCGCCACGGAGCTTCATGCCCCGTAGGTCTTGGCGTATCATGCTCGGCCGACCGCAACATCAAGTGTAAGATCAATAAGGACGGTATCTGGATTGAGAAGATGGACGACAACCCAGGCTCACTCATCCCCGAAGAGCTGCGCAATGCAGGTGAGGGTGATGTAGTACGCATCGACCTCAACCGCCCCATGCCCGAGATTCTCGCTCAGCTCTCTCAGTATCCCGTGGCTACCCGCCTCTCGCTCAACGGTACCATCATCGTAGGCCGCGACATCGCTCATGCGAAGCTGAAAGAGCGTCTCGACCGTGGCGAAGACCTTCCCCAGTACATCAAGGATCACCCCATCTACTATGCTGGTCCCGCTAAGACACCCGCTGGCATGGCTTGCGGTTCAATGGGTCCCACCACAGCCGGTCGTATGGACTCATACGTAGACCTCTTCCAGAGCCACGGCGGTAGCATGGTGATGCTCGCTAAGGGTAACCGCGCACAGTGTGTGACCGACGCCTGCCACAAGTATGGCGGCTTCTACCTCGGCTCAATCGGTGGTCCTGCTGCTATCCTTGCTCAGAACAACATCAAGAGCATCGAGTGCGTAGAGTATCCCGAGCTCGGCATGGAGGCTATCTGGAAGATTGAGGTGGAAGACTTCCCCGCATTCATCCTCGTGGATGACAAGGGTAACGACTTCTTCAAGCAGTTGAAACCCACCTGCCCCATGAAGTAAGCAGGAGCCTCAAGACAACACTAAAGGCGAGCCGCGTGGCTCGCCTTTGTTTTTTTCTAGGATTCTCTAGGAGCTTCTAGGATTCCTAAGATTTCCTAGGATTCCTAGGATTTCTTTTTCTTAGGAGACATCGCCTCCTAAAACAAACCATACGTCGTGCGCAGCACGCGGAACTCGGTGCGGCGATTCTCGGCATTGCAGATTTCCTGTTGCTCCTCGGGTAGGGTGGTGATGTACTCCTCGGTGAGTGTGTCTCCCTCTTTCATGAAGGGGTGTCGCTCGGCCATCTTCTTGGTCACGACCTTGGGAACTGTCTCTCCATAGCCCTTGGCAACGAGGCGCTTGGCGTCGATGCCCTTGGCGATGAGGTGTGCCACCACCGACTCGGCACGGCGTTGTGAGAGGCGCTCGTTGTAGGTGTCGCGACCCTTGTAGTCGCAGTGGGCTCCCAGCTCGATGACCACGTTGGGATTGTCGGTGAGGAGGC
This sequence comes from Bacteroidaceae bacterium, assembly GCA_017555875.1. Lineage (GTDB taxonomy): Bacteria > Bacteroidota > Bacteroidia > Bacteroidales > Bacteroidaceae > UBA1189. The sequence goes on along the minus strand of JAFZFN010000005.1, from coordinate 10,451 downwards.
GCACCAGCACGTCGAGCGCCACCACGGAGGAGTCGGTGAGCGTGGCCGAGTCAAACTCATAGAAGATGTTGTCGATGAGCACGGGGCGCGTGATGCTGGCCAGGGGAAACTGCAGGGTGTAGTCGCGGTCCTGCTCGGTACTGTCGGCGGTGAACTCCTGCATGTGGTTGAGGTAACCCTTGCATGAGCCTAGCAACACGTAGCTCACACCAGGAGTGACGCGCTTGGTGAAGGATCCGTCGGTCTTGGGGCTCAGCTTCTCGTTGGTGCCATCGTTGCCGATGAGGTAGATGGTGCCTTCGGGCAGCTCGTAGCCATCCTTCTCGTATATCCATCCCGTGAGGGTGTGTACTGTCTCGGGTAGGTCGAAGGAGTAGATGTGGTCCCATCCGCGAGCATCGCCACGGTTGCTGCTGAAGAATCCGCGCATGCGCTCCCCCTCGAAGGTCATGCCGAAGTCGTCGCCAGTGGAGTTCATCGGAGCCATGAGGTTGGTCACCGTCCAGATGCCCTCGACGGTAGGTGTGGCGCAGTAGATGTCCAGTCCGCCTAGCCCTTGATGGCCGTCTGAGGAGAAGTAGAGCTCTCCGTTGGGGCGGAAGGTGGGAAACATCTCGTCGCCCTGCGTATTGATGGGTGAACCGACATTTTCTATCCATGCAAAGCTATCGCCATCGATACTGGCACGCCAGATGTCCAGTCCGCCGAGTCCACCGGCCATGTCTGACACGAAGTAGAGCCATCGTCCGTCGGGCGACACGGCGGGGTGGGCGAGCGAGGTGATGGAGTCCTTCATGATGTCGCATAGGGTGGGGGCGCTCCATGCTGCGTCTGAGCGGGTCGACTTGTATATCTGTGCGGGTCGTGGCGATTCGCTGTCCATGGTGCATCGGGTGAGGTACATGGTCTTGAAGTCGGGCGTGAAGGCGCATGCCCCCTCTTCGAACTCGCTATTCAGCTCGCCCTCTATGGCCTCGGGCTTCTGCCAGTTGCCCTTCTCGTCCTTCACGGCGAGGAAGATGTCGGGGGCCTTGACGCCCGTGATGAGGCTCTTGTCATCGCCCAGTGCCTTGTCGCGTGTCGAGGTGATGAAGAGTTGGTCATACCCCTCGCTGCCATACATGGGCGAGTATTCCGAGCGGCGCGAGTTGAAGAGTGTTGCCTTCTTCACGACGAATCGGGTAGGCGACTTTCTCCATAGCGGCGCTGTAGCGCAAGCCTTCAGTCCATTGATAGCAGCCGTGTCGGTAGGCTGATAGGTGAGGTAGGTGTTGTAGTTCTGTGCTGCTGCCTTGTAGTCGCCCTTCTGTAGCTGTAGTGCTGCCGTGTGCTTGTAGGCTACACTGTCGGGGCATCCGTAGCGCAAGGCGTTGAGGTACGATGCCAATGCCTTGGCATCCATCCCGATGCGTCGGTAACACTCTGCCGTCATGAAGGCCCGCTCGCCCCGTCGGGTCTTGTCCTTGGAGTCTGTCTTTGCATAGGCTTTCTTGTAGAGTGCTGCAGCTGCATGATATTCGCCCAGCGCATAGCTCTGCTCAGCTTTGCGTACGATACTCTCCGTGCCGCAACTGGTGAGTAGCAGGAGTAGGATGAAGGACCATATGTGGCATTTCGTGTGCATATACTTCCATTAAACGCAGTTCTTCCCGATTTATTGTGTCGCGACTTCATACTAGTCCGTTGCAAATGGCTGAAGTAGGTTTGGCAAGAAGGTGTTGCTGAAATAAAGGGGTCGGTCTGTCTAAAAATGCACATTCTTGGTTAAAAGTTTGTCGGTATTATCTTCGATAATCCGAAAAAATGCTAACTTTGCAGATTGTTTGACAGAAAACAAGAAAAACAGATAAAAATAACGATACAAACTATGTTGACAGCAAAAGAAATTAGAGAATCATTCAAGAGTTTCTTCGAGTCGAAAGGTCACCAGATCGTGCCCTCGGCTCCTATGGTGGTCAAGGACGACCCCACACTGATGTTTACTAACGCTGGTATGAACCAGTTTAAGGATATCATCCTCGGTAACGCGGCAGCGAAATATAAGCGTGTGGCCGACTCGCAGAAGTGTCTGCGCGTGAGCGGTAAGCACAACGACCTCGAAGAGGTGGGTCACGATACCTATCATCATACGATGTTTGAGATGTTGGGCAACTGGTCATTTGGCGACTACTTCAAGCAGGAGGCCATCGACTGGGCGTGGGAGTACCTCGTGGATGTGCTCAAGCTCGACCCCAAGAACCTCTACGCTACCGTATTCGAGGGCAGCAAGGAGGAGGGTCTCGACCGCGACGATGAGGCTGCTTCTATTTGGGAGCGCCACTTGCCGAAGGATCACATCATCAATGGTAACAAGAAGGACAACTTCTGGGAGATGGGCGACACAGGTCCCTGTGGCCCCTGCTCAGAAATCCATATCGACCTCCGCTCTGAAGAGGAGAAGGCTGCCGTTCCCGGTGCACAGATGGTGAACCATGACCACCCGCAGGTGATCGAGATATGGAACCTCGTGTTTATGCAGTACAACCGCAAGGCTGACGGCTCACTCGAGGGTCTTCCCGCAAAGGTTATCGACACCGGTATGGGCTTCGAACGTCTCTGCATGGCTATGCAGGGCAAGACCTCAAACTACGACACCGACGTGTTCCAGCCCATCATCAAGGTGATTGCTGCCATGTCGGGCAAGGTATATGGTGAAGATGCCAAGAACGATGTGGCTATGCGCGTTATCGCTGACCACATCCGTACCATCGCGTTCTCTATCACCGATGGTCAGCTCCCCTCAAATGCTAAGGCTGGTTATGTTATCCGTCGTATCCTCCGCCGTGCCGTGCGCTATGCCTACACCTTCCTCGGACAGAAGCAGGCGTTCATGTATCGCCTCATCCCCGTACTCATCGAGAGCATGGGCGACGCTTATCCCGAGCTCAAGGCACAGCAGGTGCTCATCGAGAAGGTCATCAAGGAGGAGGAGGAGTCGTTCCTCCGCACACTGGAGACAGGTATCCGCTTGCTTGATAAGGTGATTGCCGACACCCGCGCTGCTGGCAAGCAAGAGATCAGCGGTGTAGATGCCTTCACCCTCTATGATACCTATGGCTTCCCCCTCGACCTCACCGAGCTCATCCTCCGCGAGAACGGCATGAGCGTATGCATTGCTGAGTTCACCGCCGAGATGGACAAGCAGAAAGCTCGCGCACGCAACGCTGCTGCCGTAGACCTGGGCGACTGGGTAGTATTGGCCGAAGGCGAGAGCGAGTTTGTGGGCTACGACTATACCGAGCACGATGCACGCATCCTCCGCTACCGTAAGGTGACACAGAAGAAGCAGGAGCTCTACCAGATCGTACTCGACAAGACTCCCTTCTACGCCGAAAGCGGTGGTCAGGTGGGCGACACCGGTGCTATCGTGAGCGAATACGAGACTATCGACATCATTGATACCAAGAAGGAGAACGGCCTCTCCGTACATATCGCAACCAAGCTTCCCGAGCATCCCGAAGCTGAGTTCATGGCCTGCGTAGATACCGACAAGCGCGAGGCTTGTGCCGCCAACCACTCATGCACCCACCTCATCGACGAGGCATTGCGCGAGGTATTGGGCACACACGTCGAGCAGAAGGGTTCACTTGTAACTCCCGACTCACTGCGCTTCGACTTCTCACACTTCCAGAAGGTGACCGACGAGGAGCTGCGCCAGGTGGAGCACCTCGTGAATGCCAAGATCCGTGCTAACGTAGAGCTTAACGAATATCGCAACCTTCCCATCGAGAAGGCTCGCGAGTTGGGCGCTATCGCTCTCTTCGGTGAGAAGTATGGCGACCTCGTGCGTGTAATCCAGTTCGGCAACTCTATCGAGTTCTGTGGTGGTACTCACGTGAGCGCTACAGGTAAGGTTGGTATGGTAAAGATCGTGAGCGAGAGCAGCATCGCTGCTGGTGTACGCCGTATCGAGGCCATCACCGGTGGCAAGGTAGAGGAGATGCTCGACAAGATGCAGGACAACATGAACGACATCCGCCAGCTCTTCCACAACGCTCCCGACTTGAAGGCTACCATTGCTAAGTTCATCGCCGAGCACGACGACCTGAAGAAGCAGATTGAGGAGTTCATGAAGGAGAAGGCTGCATCGCTCAAGGCCGAGCTCATCGAGAAGATGACCTGCGTGAATGGTGTCAATGTCATCAAGGCTGTAGTAACTATGCCTGCCGAGGCGGTGAAGAACATCGTGTTCCAGCTCCGCGGCGAGAAGCCCGAGAACCTGCTCGTAGTCATCGGTAGCGTCGATAACGAGAAGCCCCTGCTCACCGTATCGGCCAGCGAGGACCTCACCGCCAAGGGTGTGAATGCCGGTCAGCTCGTGCGCGAGGCAGCCAAGCTCATCCAGGGTGGTGGCGGCGGTCAGGCACACTTCGCTACTGCGGGCGGTAAGAACCCCGACGGCATCATCAGCGCCGTGGACAAGGTGGTGGAGATTGCTACGGCATAAGAACTATTTAGGATACGTTTTAGGAGATAAAGGGTGCTTTTTAGGAGATAAAGGAAGATAAAGGGAGATAAATGGAGTTAAATGCCATTTGTTCTTACGCACGAAAAGACATTCGGCCTCTATCTCCCCCTAACTCCCCCTAACTCCTTAAACAGAATCTCCCTCTAACTCCTGTTTAAGAACATGCGCAAACTTATTTTAACCATATTCTTCGGACTGTCGGTGCTCATGGCATCGGCAGCCGTTGATTCTACCCTAGTGCGTGACCATAGTGACTCCATCCGCATCAGCCTGGTGACTTGCTCGCCTGGCACTGAGGTGTATGAGGTGTATGGCCACACGGCATTGCGTGTGGAGATACCCTCGCTTGGGGTCGATGTGGCGGTCAACTACGGGTTGTTCTCTTTCGATGCCCCCAACTTCGTGTGGCGCTTCATCAAGGGCGAGACCGACTATGTGGTGGGCACTATCGGGTATCCTATCTTTGAGCGCGAGTACACCTATCGAGGCTCTACGGTGACACTGCAGACTCTCAACCTCAGCCGTGAGGAGAAGGAGCGGCTGGTCTATCTGCTCAATGAGAACCTGCGTCCCGAGAACCGCGAGTATCGTTACAACTTCCTCTACAACAACTGCAGCAATAAGGCGGGAGACAAAGTGGGGGAGGCGTTGTCGTCGCCACTCCTACCCGTCGAGGACAGATGTGAAGGTGTGTCGTATCGCGACATCCTGCATGAGTACACTCAGGAGTACCCGTGGCTACAGTTTGGTATCGACTACCTCTTGGGCACTGAGGCCGACTGTGTCATATCTCCTCGCGAACAGATGTTTGCTCCCGAGTACCTGATGCACTACACCGGGCAGGCCACGATTGCCGACTCGGGTAGAGTGTACCCTTATGTCGTCCATACCGAGGTGCGTGGAGAGCTTGCTGCCGATGCTTATGTGGCCCCGCTGCTCACTCCGGTGCAGGCGATGATCTTGCTCCTGCTCCTGGTGGCGGTGGTGTGTACCTTCGAGTACCTCATCGAGCGCCGCCAGTGGTGGTTCGATGTGCTCCTGCTCCTGGTGCAGGGTGTCATGGGTGTGGTGGTAGCGTTCCTCTTCTTCTTCTCCGGTCACCCCACGGTGGGCAGCAACTGGCAGGTCATCTACCTCAATCCCCTGCCTCTGCTCTTCATCCCCGCCGTCATTCACAGTGCGGTCAAGGGCAGGGTCTGCAAGTTCTATTACGTGCAGCTCCTCATGTTGGCCACAGCGGCTCTCGTGCTCTATCTCACGGGGCAGTATGTGCAGCCTGCGGCATGGTTGCTCATGGCTACGCTGGCAGTGCGTGCGCTCCACAACGCGTTGGTGTATCCTCTGCTAGCCTTGCGCTTCACTATGTACAATAAGGTGACCCATGCGCGTGCCAAGGCCGTGGCCGTGGTGCTCTGCCTATCGGCCGTGTCGTCGGTGAAGGCGGCCGAGGTGCCCAAGGTGGTGGTGAGCATCGTGGTGGATCAGTTGCGTGGCGACTATCTGGAGAAGTTTGCCCACCTCTATGGTGACGATGGCTTCAAGAAGCTCTTTGCCGAGGGGCGTGTCTATACCAACGGCTACTATGCTCACAGCTCTCCCGACCGCTCTTCGGGTACGGCTTCTGTCTATGCGGGCACTACGCCCTATTACCATGGCATCACGAGCAACCGCTTCCTGCAGCGCAGCAGCCTGCGTGTGCTGGGCATTGTCGACGACACCAACACGGCCTATAAGGGGGTGAACACCTCTGAGGTGAGCTCTCCCAACCGTCTGCTCGTGACCACGCTGGCCGACGAGCTCAAGATCGCCACTAAGGGACATGCCTATGTGTGCTCCGTAGCGCCCGAACGTGACATGGCTGTCCTTGCTGGTGGCCATGCGCCCAATGCGGTGCTGTGGCTTGGCGAGGACAATGCTCAGTGGGCCTCCTCGACTTACTATGGTGGGGTGCCTGCCTGGGTGCGCCCGTATAACCATCGTGTGGGCTCACGCTTCGACTGGGACGAGATGGTGTGGGAGCCCTTCTACTCGACGGGGGTCTACTCCTACTCGGTGTATGATGGCATACCCGATGAGTTTCGCTACACCTTCCGCAAGGGCGATGCCGAGACGGTGCGCCGCTACAAGACCTCGGCCCTTGTCAACGACGAGGTGACCATGCTGGCCAAGACCTGTGTGGCAGGTGCTATGTTTGGGCGCAACAAGACGACCGACATGCTCTGCGTGGGCTACTATGCCGGCAACTATGAGCATGCTCCCGAGTGGGAACGTCCCATTGAGCTACAGGATATCTACTGCCGCCTCGACCGCAACATAGCCGAGCTCATCAAGGCTGTGGAGGAGAAGGTGGGCGAGGGTAACGCCCTGTTTGTGATCACCTCTACGGGGTATGCCGATGCGCACCAGCCCGACGGCAAGCTCTTCACCCTGCCCGCTGGCGAGCTCAAGATGGAGCGTTGCTGCGCGCTGCTCAACATGTACCTCGGGGCGCTCTATGGCAAGGACAACTATGTGGAGGGGTCGTACCTCAACGAGATTTACCTCAACCACGCGCTGGTGGAGAAGCGTCAGATGAAGATGACCGAGCTGCTCGACCGCTGCACGGAGTTTCTCAGCCTTGTCTCGGGCGTCAAGCGTGTGCATACCTCGCTGGCTCTTCTCTCGGGGGCTGCCGATGTCGAGGTGCGTGGCAGCTACAATGCCGACCGCTCGGGCGACCTCCTGCTCGAGGTGGCTCCAGGGTGGACTCTCGTGGACGAGCGTTGGGGCGAGCGGGTGTACTATAATCGCACGCACGTGCCCGTACCTATATTGTTCTATGGCGGGGGCCTCAGGGCACAGTACCAGCGCCAGCCCGTGCCTGTCGAGAGCATCGCTGCTACGGTGGCGCATATCCTTCGCATCAGTGCGCCCAACGCTTGCAACTCGCAGCCGATGGAATGAATGTGGAAAGAGCAAAGAGCAAAGATGAAAGATTTTTCATCTGGATCTTAATCTTTCATTCCCTAATTCCTAATTAAATAAATCCCTACTGAGATTGAGATAACTGTGATGAAAGTTTCCCATCCGGATTAAAAAAACTTTTAATTTCCAATTTTCAATTCGCATGAAATCATTTATCGGAAAATACCCCTTCGAGGTCGAGACCTTCCAGGTGGACTACACCGGGGGCCTCTCGTTTGGCTTCCTGGCCAACAAGATGCTCATCATTGCCGGCAACCACGCCAATGAGCGCGGCTTCGGCAAGGAGCGCCTCAGTGCCGATGGCAAGACATGGGTGCTCTCGCGCCTGGCCATCGAGATCGACGAATACCCCAACGAGGGTGACACCTATTACGTGGAGACCTGGGTCGAGGGGGTGAACCGCCTCTTCACTTCGCGCAACTTCCGTGTGCTCAGCCACGACGGCCGTGTCCTCGGTCATGCACGTTCCACATGGGCCCTCATCGATGTGGTCACTCGACAGCCGGCCGACCTCACCACGCTCTACGACGGGGAGCTGGCTGCCTACAGCTGCGACGAGCCGTGCCCCATACAGGGTGTAGGGCGCACTCGTGTCAAGGCCACCGAGCCTACGGGTGAGTTTATGCCCCTCTACTGCGACATCGACTACAACGGCCATCTCAACAGTGTCAAGTACATCGAACACATGCTCAACGAGCTGCCTCTCGAGATCTTCCGCACCCACACCATACATCGTGTCGAGGTGAGCTACAGCCTCGAGTGCTTCTACCGCGAGCGCCTCAGCGTCTTCATCGACAAGAGGGACGATGCCCACGAGTATGATGTAGAGATACGCAAAGAGGCCGGTGAGGTGGCTTGCCGTGCGAAGATCATGTTCGGGGCCTCCCCCGTCCCTTTTAGGAGTTAGAGGGAGTTAGAGGGAGATAGTCGCTTCGCTCCTTGGGGAGATAGAGGCCAATAGTTTTATCGCGCGTAAGGACATTCGGCATTTAACTCCATCTATCTCCATTTAACTCCATTTATCTCCTTTTCAATTTTAATTTTTCAATTTTCAATTTATGAAAGCTCTCTCTCCCATCCTCGTATTCATGTTGGTCTACCTCGTAGGCTCCATCCTTGCCGGTGACTTCTATAAGGTGCCTCTCACGGTAGCCTTTCTCGTGGCTTCGGCCTATGCCGTGTGCATCACCCGCGGACTCAAGCTCAAGCAGCGCATCTCGCTCTTCTCCCGTGGTGCCGGCGATGAGAACCTCATGCTCATGGTGTGGATCTTCATCCTTGCCGGGGCCTTTGCCAAGGCAGCCAGTGCTATGGGTGCCATCGATGCTACGGTGGACTTCACCCTGCGCCTCTTGCCCGACAGCATGCTCCTGCCCGGTCTCTTCATCGCAGCCTGCTTCATCTCCCTCTCCATAGGCACCTCTGTGGGTACTGTCGTGGCGCTCACTCCCGTGGCTGTGGGCATAGCCGAGCAGACGGGCATGTCGGTGCCCCTCATGGTGGCCATCGTGGTGGGCGGCTCGTTCTTCGGTGACAACCTCTCCTTCATCTCCGACACGACCATCGTGGCCACACAGACGCAGGGCGTGCGCATGAGCGATAAGTTCAAGGCCAACATCTACCTCGCCGCTCCGGCTGCGCTCATCGCTCTGGTGGTCTATGTCCTTCTAGGTCAGGGCGTCACGGTGCCCTCCGATGTGGCTTGGCCCGAGTGGTACAAGGTGCTCCCCTATCTGGCAGTGCTCGTGCTGGCCATCGCGGGTCTCAACGTGCTCGTCGTGCTGCTCATCGGCATCCTCCTGGCCGGTGGCATCGGCATGGCCAGTGGCAGCTTCGACCTCATGGGGTGGATGGGTGCCATGGGCGAGGGTGTCATGGGCATGAGCGAGCTCATCATCGTCACTCTCCTTGCCGGTGGCATGCTGGCGCTCATCCGTCATGGTGGTGGCATCGACTGGCTCATCCGTGTGCTCACGCGCCGCATCAGCGGGCAGCGCGGTGCCAAGCTGACCATCGCCCTGCTCGTCATCTTTGCCGACCTCTGCACGGCCAACAATACCATTGCCCTCATCACCGTGGGTCCCGTCGCCCGCGATATCGCCGACCGCTATGGGGTGGACCGCCGTGTGAGTGCTTCGCTGCTCGACACCTTCAGCTGCTTTGCCCAGGGGTTCATCCCCTATGGTGCACAGCTCCTCATGGCGGCAGGTCTGGCGGCCATCACGCCCTTCGACATCATCGGGTATCTCTACTATCCTCTCCTCTTGGGTGTGATAGCGGCGCTGGGCATCGTCTTCAACTTCCAGCCGCGTACCTTGCGAGGGGTGAAGGGTGAGAAGCGGTAGAGGAGGACGAAGAAAAAAAAGAAGAGAGGGGAAGGGAGCTCGCGCGAAGTTCTCTTCCTCTCTCTCTTGTGTGCTGCCCTCATGGCTTGTCACGGGGCAGCTCAGATGATAGGGCGCGTCTCAGACTGCTGCTGAGATGCCCAAGGCACTTGCGATCGCTGCCAGTACGGCGGCAAGCACCTTAATGACGGTTTTCCAAGTGTTGTTCATGGGGGTAATTTACAATTTTACAATCCTTCTTCCTTTACTCCATCGCCTCTGACGATATGCGCTTGATGGAGATGCCTGCGTTGATGTCCTTCTTGAGCTTGGCTTCGGGACGGAACACGATGCGGTGGCTCTTGATCATCGATGCGGGTGAGAACTCCTCGTCGGTGAGTGCCTCTGCGGGGTAGCACTTGCCCTGGAGGGTGACCTGGAATCGGCCTATGTCCTGCAGCACTACGACCTGTCCGCCGAGGAGGGCCTTGGTGATGAAGGGTTTCACGCTGGCGAGCACGGCCAAGGCGTCGGCCTTGGTCACGGTGGTAGAGTTGTTGATGTCGGCAGCGAGGTCGTCGAAGGTGTATTCGCCGGTCTTGACGGCTTTGCCTGAGTAGTAGGTCTTGCTTTCATCCCCTTTGGGGTTCTTGCAT
>JAFZFN010000028.1 GCA_017555875.1 Bacteroidaceae bacterium | reverse complement strand
TGCTCACTGCGCTTGCAGGTGCATTAGGGTTGAGCGCTTGTGGAAGATGGTAGCGATGGGGTCAGTAGGGCGCATCGCGCCCCGCTGGCCCCTTAATTCTTAGCACAAATCAAATTTCTATTCGCCAATTAATTATAACCAAACAATCAGAAAAGCATCATGAAGTATTTTAGTATAGAGGAGTTGGTAAAGAGTGCGTCCGCCGAGCGTCTGGCCATCGACAACACACCACCCCATGCTGCTCGTAAGATGCTCACCATCCTCGTAGAGCAGCTGCTCGACCCCATACGCCGCCGCTACGGCGCACCCATCATCGTCACCTCGGGCTACCGCTGCCCCGCACTCAACACCGCTGTCGGTGGAGTCGCCAACAGCCACCACATCGTGGGATGTGCGGCGGATATCGTAGGGAAGACCCCCTCCAACCTCCCCCTCTATGGGGAGGCTTTGCAAACATCGCAGCAAAACATTTCAGGAGAACACTCCGAAGGTGCTCCCCATAGAGGGGGAGCTGTCCAAAGGACTGAGGGGGTCTGCAGGGGCCAGAATCTCGCTCTCTTCCATCTCATCGTCCAGATGCAGCGCGAGGGGCAGATCCACTTCACCCAACTCATCGCCGAGGAGGGTTACCGATGGCTACACATCTCCTATGTGCCGGGCATGCTGAGAAATCAGGTGATTGATGTTAACGTTAACTGCCTGCCGGATGGTGGGTCAACGTCAACGTCGAAAAAGGACTACCAAGATAGCGGATAGAATTATCATAAATCACAAATCGCAAATCATAAATCATAAATTCCCTCTTTATTTTGCTATTACAGAAAATAGGGCTAATTTTACACTCGAAAACAAAAAAGAACACAAGACTTGCGCTATGACCTACACCATCATCACCCCCACTGCCTATGAGGCGAGTCATCACGAAGCGGTGTGTCGCCTGCTGAGGCAGCTCACGACACGCCCCATAGCCTTGTCAGCCGAGGAGTACCGCGAGCTGGTGACCTCGCCCACGAGCCAGCTGATGCTGCTGCTCTGCGAGGGACAGGTGGGGGGAATGCTCACCGTGGGCACCTATGTGAGCCCCACAGGCAGCAAGGCGTGGATCGAGGACGTGGTGGTCGACGAGGCCCATCGCGGCTGCGGCTACGGACGGGTGCTGGTGGAGCGCGCACTGGAGCTCTGCAGGGAGAGGGGCATCGACACGGTGTACCTCACCTCGAACCCCAAGCGCGTGGCGGCCAACGGGCTGTACCAGTCCATGGGATTCGTGCGCAAGGAGACGAACATGTATAAACTGGAACTTTCGCAATGACTAACGGACGACTCTATGTGGTGCCCACACCGGTGGGTAACCTCGAGGACATGACCTTCCGCGCCATACGGGTGCTCAAGGAGGCAGACCTCATCTTGGCCGAGGACACACGCACGAGCGGCATACTGCTCAAGCACTATGAGATAAAGAATGCGCTGATGTCGCACCATAAGTTTAACGAGCACAAGACCATCGAGCCCCTCGTGCAGCGCATGCTGGCGGGCGAGACGGTGGCGCTCATCTCCGACGCGGGCACACCGGCCATCAGCGACCCGGGCTTCCTGCTCGTCAGGGAGTGTGTGCGCCACGGGGTCGAGGTGCAGTGCCTGCCAGGGGCCACAGCCTTCGTGCCTGCCCTGGTGGCCTCGGGCTTGCCCAACGACCGATTCTGCTTCGAGGGATTCCTGCCTCAGAAGAAGGGACGGCAGACACGCCTCACCGCCCTGCAGGGTGAGCACCGCACGATGATCTTCTATGAGTCGCCCTACCGACTGGTGAAGACGCTCACACAGTTTGCCGAGCACTTCGGCCCCGACCGCGAGGTGGCCGTGTGTCGCGAGATATCGAAGCTACACGAGGAGACCGTGCGCGGCACGCTCACCGAGGTCATCGCCCACTTCACCGCCACCGAGCCGCGAGGCGAGATAGTGATCATCGTGGGGGGAAATGGCCTCCCCCAGCCCCTCCACGGGAGGGGTGACTCGGAAGAGAACGGCAAGGACAACTCATCACGAAAAAAAAATAACAACGATTAACAACAATCATGACAACCGCCCTTTTCTCCGCAATGCTCGAGAGCTCCCTCCCTTTGGGGAGGGCGGGGGGAGAGGCCCATTTACCCCTATGAAGAAACCCCTATACCTGATATTGCCCGCCCTGATAGCCTTGTGCGGGTGCACTGAGAAGATGTTCCCCACGCGTGGGGTGAAGGCATCGGGCGCTGTACCAGTGGTGAGCGCCGAGCAACCGGCACCAGTGGTGTCCGTGGAGCAAGACGCGACTGCACTGGCAGAGCAGGAGCCCGAAGTGATGATGGTGGAGCGCGACCCCATCCCCGAGGAGTGGACCACGATAGTGGACGACTCGCTGGTGGTGCTCGAGAGCATGTCGGGCGAGCTGGACAGCCTGCTCGACAGCTGGTATGCACAGACCTACCTGATGGTGGACACCACCTGCACGGCGAGCGCCACGAACCCCACCTTCAGCGACACGGTCTACACCGACCGCCTGGCACACCTGCCCTGCATCGTCCCCATGGTGTATAACCAACCCGTGAGAGCTCACATCGACCGCTATGCCACGAAGCTGCGCCATCAGGTGTCCTACATGCTGGGCATGATGGAGTACTATGAGCCGCTCATCGAGCAGGCACTCGACGTGCATGGCGTGCCCAACGAGCTGAAGTACCTGCCCGTGGTGGAGTCGGCACTCAACCCCGTGGCCGTGTCGCGCGTGGGAGCCACAGGGCTGTGGCAGTTCATGTACAGCACGGGCAAGGTGTATGGGCTGAAGCAGAACAGCCTCGTCGACGACCGTCGCGACCCTGTCAAGGCCACCTGGGCAGCGGCCAAGTACCTGCGCCACCTGTATGACCGCTTCGGCGACTGGAGCCTGGCCATCGCGGCCTACAACTGCGGCTCGGGCAATGTGAACAAGGCCATCTACCGCTCGGGCGGCAAGACCGACTTCTGGGACATCTACTGGTACCTGCCCCGCGAGACACGCGGCTACCTGCCCGCCTTCATCGCGGCCACCTACATCATGACCTATCATGCCGAGCACGGCATATGCCCCATGGAGAGCAAGCTGCCCCTGGAGACCGACACCATCATGGTGAACCGCCTGCTCCACTTCGACCAGATCGTGGCCGTGACGGGCATCGACATGGAGACACTGCGCGGACTGAACCCCCAGTACAAGGAGAACGTCATCCCCGGCAAGTTTCAGCCAGGAGCACTGCGCCTCCCCGAGGACAAGATACGCGACTTCATCCTCGCGGGCGACTCCATATATAATTATGAGCGCGACAAGTACTTCTCTGCCGAGAAGGTCAAGGTGCTCAAGAACCAAGCCCTCAACACGGGATACGTGGTCCACAAGATACGCAGCGGAGAGAGCCTCTCGACCATCGCACGACGCTACCGAGTGACCATCACTGAGCTCAAGCGATGGAACAACCTCAAGAGCAGCAACATCGTGGCAGGCAAGACGCTGAAGATCTATCCGAGATGAGGCAAATTGAAAATTGAGAGTTGAAAGTAAACAACTGTGTTGTTGAATTCAGAATTCAGAATTAAAAAATTCAGGATTAAACAAACATGAACACCGATAAGGAACAAGCCGAAGAGAAACTCGTCAACGATGCCTTCCAAGGACTCATCAGCAGCTACCTGGCATCGAAGCACCGCAAGAAGGTGGACATCATCACCCGAGCCTTCAACTTTGCCAAGCATGCACACAAGGGCGTGCGCCGCAACTCGGGCGAACCCTACATCCTGCACCCCCTAGCCGTGGCACGCATCGTGAACGAAGAGATAGGACTGGGCTCCACCTCCATCTGTGCCGCACTGCTGCACGATGTGGTCGAGGACACAGAGTACACCATCGAAGATATCGAGAACCTCTTCGGGCCCAAGATAGCACAGATCGTCGATGGACTCACCAAGATATCGGGAGGCATCTTCGGCGACAAGGCATCGGCACAGACCGAGAACTTCAAGAAGTTGCTGCTCACCATGTCGGAGGACATACGAGTCATACTCATCAAAATCGCCGACCGCCTGCACAACATGCGCACCCTGCAGTACATGGCTCCAAACAAGCAGTACAAGATAGCAGGCGAGACACTCTACATCTATGCCCCTATCGCCTACCGACTCGGACTGAACAAGATAAAGATGGAGCTCGAGAACCTCAGCTTCAAGTATGAGCACCCCGAGGAGTACGCAGCCATAGAGGAGAAGCTGGCCATCACACAGGCAGAGCGCGAGAAGCTCTTCAACGCCTTCACCGCCCCCATCAAGGCCAAGCTCGACGAGATGGGAGTCAAGTATACCCTCAAGGGACGCATCAAGTCGCCCTACTCCATCTGGCGCAAGATGCAGACCAAGCACCTCGCCTTCGACGAGATATTCGACATACTCGCCGTGCGCATCATCTTCGAGCCCAAGAACCTCAAGGAGGAGGCCAACGAGTGCTTTGCCATATACATCGCACTCTCACACCTCTACCGCAACCACCCCGACCGATTCCGCGACTGGGTGAACCAACCCAAGACCAACGGATACCAGGCACTGCACATGACACTCATGAGCAACCACGGAGAGTGGGTCGAGGTGCAGATACGAAGCGAGCGCATGAACGACATCGCCGAGCAGGGCGTGGCAGCACACTGGAAGTACAAGGAGAAGGGATACGTCGAAGACGAAGAGGTGGACCTCAACAAGTGGCTGCTCGCCATCAAGGAAATCCTCGACGACCCTCAGCCCGACGCCATGGACTTCCTCGACGCCATCAAGCTCAACCTCTACTCATCGGAGATCTTCGTCTTCACACCCAAGGGCGAAATCAAGACCATGCCCCAAGGATGCACGGCACTCGACTTCGCATTCTCCATACACTCGGTGCTGGGCACACACTGCATCGGTGCCAAGGTGAACCACAAGCTGGTCCCCATGAGCCACGTCCTCGAGAGCGGCGACCAGGTAGAGGTGCTCACCTCGAAGACACAGAACGTCAAGCCCGAATGGCTGACCATGGTCACCACGGCCAAGGCCAAGAGCAAGATACAGGCCATACTGCGCCGCGAAGAGCGCATAGCATACAAGGAGGGCGAGCGACGCATGAGCGAGTTTGTGGAGCGCGAGAACATCACACTAGACATCCACAACATCGCACGCCTGTGCCGCCTGCACGGATTCTCAGAATATGACCAGCTGCTCATCGCCATCGGCAAGGGAGTAGTCCCACTCGGTGAGGCCGAGCGCAACGCCCTCAAGGGAAGCAGCTCGACAAGCAGCATCCTCAGCCGCCTCTTCCGCACCAGCAAGAAGGAGGAGCCCTCAACCATCGGCCCCCAACCCTCATCACCCAACACGCAACCCTCATCGCCCAACCCCCAATCGGCCATCGACAAGAAGCGCCCCCTCATCCTCACCGACGAAGCGCTGCAGAGCAGCTACCGCATGGCCGACTGTTGCCACCCTATCCCCGGTGACGACGTGCTGGGATATATCGACGACGACGGACAGATCGTCATCCACCAGCGCAAGTGCCCCGAAGCGACCAAGCTCAAGGCAGCCTATGGCAACCGCATCGTGGCAGCACAGTGGAGCACACACAAGCTGCTCTACTTCTCGGTGTCGATCAACATCAAGGGCATCGACGGAGTGGGCGTAGTCAATCAGATCACCAACGTCATCTCACAGGAACTCAACGTCAACATGGAGCGCATCCTCATCGAAGCCCACGATGGCATCTTCGATGGCACCATACGACTCCGCGTACACGACGTCGACGACATCAAGGGCATCTGTGACAACCTGCTGAAGCTCAACAACGTGCGCTCCGTGGTGCGCATTGATGGGTAAGAAAAACTGAATATCTCTACAAAAAAATAATCTCCGACACCACAGTGCCGGAGATTGTTTTCTAAGAAGAATGCTATCCCACCTATGCCTTGGGCGCAATGAATCGATAGAGATTGCAGCCTACGAAGTTGCCTATCACCAAGCAGGGATATAGCAACAACACATCGCCAAGGTGAGCCAAGGTGTAGCTCATAGGCACCGTGAGGTAGTAGAACGCATCGGCAAGGCAGTGAGGGAAGCCACAGTTGATGAAGAGGGGCACACCGAAGAGCAGCGCCAAGGGCTTGCCCTCACGAGCAAACGTCACCACAGTGGTCATGATGAATCCACACCCTATGGCCAAGAGCCCTGCACGCACGGGACCTATAGCCAAGCGACCCTCGAGGATGCGCTGCGCAGCACTGCCCAAGTCGATGGGTGACAAGCGCGAGAGCAACGACACCATGAGGCACCCCACGATGTTGCCCAAGAGGATGAAGAGCACCTGACCGATGGCACTCGCCCAGCACGGGCGACCCTGATCGTCGCGCAAGGCAATGAACCCTGCAGTGCCGGTATAGAGCGGCAACTTGTAGCCCACCACAGTGAGCAACCCAAAGGAGAAGAGCACGGCACCCACGATGTTGGTGCAAGCCAAGTAGCCCCATCCGGCAATGCCCACGGCAATGCCTGCAAGGATGGAGGAGCGGAATGTGTTTGCGTTTATGTACGATTGCATAGTCGATAATAGATGAGTTGTGACGAAATGATAAAACGACATTACTATTTTTCGGCCACAAAAGTAGTAAAAATCGGGCAATAACATTATCTTTGCACAATAAAAAACACACCCGACAATCATAATCCACACATTATGTCACTCATACCTCCACACAAAGACCCCATGGGCACTGCCATAGCAGAATATCACCGCACAGGACGAGCAGGGACGCTGCGCGTGTTCTCATCACAGTTTGACGAAGATGAGATACCTGTCGAACAGCTCTTCCGCACACTCGATGAGATGCCAGCCATAGAGCAGCGGGCACTGGCCATGGCACGAGGCAAGATCCTCGACGTAGGCGCTGGCAGCGGATGCCATGCACTGGCCATGCAGGCCATGGGCAAGGAGGTGACGGCCATCGACATATCGGAGCTGTCGGTGGAGGTGATGAGACAGCGAGGAGTCGTGGACGCACGCGCCCTGGACCTCTACGACGAACATTTCGTGGAGCGGTTCGACACCATCTTGCTCCTCATGAACGGGTCGGGCATCATAGGCAACATGGAGGGCATGGAGCGATTCTTCTATCGCATGAAGCAGCTACTCAAACCCGGAGGAAGGATCTACATGGACTCAAGCGACCTGAAGTATCTCTTCGAAGAGGAAGATGGGTCGTACCTCATCGATGTGGCTGGCGAGTACTACGGACTCGTGGACTTCCAGATGCAATACAAGCAGGTCAAGGGAGAGAGCTTCGACTGGCTCTACATCGACTTCGACACACTGGCCTACTATGCCGAGCAGTATGGCTTCACCGCTGAGGTGGTATGTCAAGGCGAACACTACGACTACCTGGCCGTGATGACCATGAATGGGTAGGCACTACCTTTAATATTCTTCGCAACTTGAATCCTTTATATTATATGATAGACCAAGCCACCATAGACCGTATCATGGATGCCGCACAGATTGTTGATGTGGTATCAGAGTTTGTCACCCTCCGCAGAAGAGGGGTCAACTACGTCGGTCTGTGCCCCTTCCACAATGAGAAGACACCATCGTTCAGCGTGTCACCATCGAAGGGGGTGTGCAAGTGCTTCAGCTGCGGCAAGGGCGGCAACGTGGTGCACTTCATCATGGAGCATGAGCAGCTCAACTACTACGAAGCGCTCAAGTGGCTGGCCAAGAAGTATGGCATCGAAGTCAAGGAGCGCGAACTCTCCAACGAAGAGAAGCAGGCACAGAGCGTCCGCGAGAGCCTCTTCCTCGTCAACGACTTTGCCAACAAGTATTTCCAAGACATCCTCCACCACCATCGCGACGGACAAGCCATCGGAATGAGCTACTTCCGTCAGCGCGGATTTCGCGACGACATCATCAAGAAGTTTCAGCTGGGATTCAGCACCGAGAGCCGCGACGCACTGTACCAAGAGGCCAAGAAGAAGGGGTTCAACACGGAGTATCTGGTCAAGACAGGACTATGCTACACACGCGACGACGGACAGCTGCGCGACCGCTTCTGGGGACGAGTGATGTTTCCCGTACACACCCTATCGGGCAAGGTCGTAGCCTTCGGAGGACGTGTGCTGAAGACCGACGCCAAGGTGGCCAAATATGTCAATTCGCCCGAGTCGGAAATCTACCACAAGAGTCGCGAACTCTATGGCATCTACTTTGCCAAGCAAGCCATCGTGAAGCAAGACAAGTGCTTCCTCGTCGAGGGATACACCGACGTGATCTCCATGCATCAGGCAGGAGTTGAGAACGTGGTGGCCTCATCGGGCACAGCGCTCACCTCGGGACAGATACGCATGATACACCGCTTCACCAACAACGTCACCGTGCTCTACGATGGCGACTGGGCGGGCATCAAAGCCTCGTTGCGAGGTATCGACATGCTACTCGAGGAGGGCATGAACATCAAGGTGATGCTCTTGCCCGACGGTGAAGACCCCGACAGCTTTGCCCGCAAGCACAACGCCACGGAGTTCCAAGAGTATATCGCCGCCCATGAGGTGGACTTCATACGATTCAAGACCAACCTCCTGATGTCTGAGGCTAGTGGAGACCCTTTCAAGCGATCCAAAGTCATCAAGGACATCGTAGATAGTATCGCGGTCATTCCCGAAGCCATCGTGCGTGCCGAGTACATCAAGGAGTGTAGCCAGATGTTGCAAATCGAGGAGCGCATCCTCGTGAGCGAAGTAGCCAAGATAAAGAGGGCCAAGGAGGAGAAAAAGACATCGGGAGCAGCGACAACAACGGAGAATGCTCCGAAAGAGCCGACAAGTCCCGACACACCCACAAGCCCTGCAGGGGGGCAGCCAACAGGACAACTTGGGCAAGGGATGCCGAACGTGGCAGAGGCCCCCAGCACAGAAGACGAGGCCTACTACGCTGCACTGGAAGCCGGACATGCAACAGCAACTCCAACCAATCCTGGTGCAGAGGCTCCAGTAACACCCTCATGGGGTGATGGTGGCGAGGCCTTCTCACCGCTCTACCCCAAAGAGCGCCTCATCGCGCAGCAACTCATACGCCATGGCGAAAAGGTGATGTTCATCGATGAGGAGACCCACCAGCCCGTAACGGTCACCGAATTTGTGGCATCGGAGTTTGACATGGACAAAATAGCTTTCACCACTCCCCTCTTCGCAGAGGTGCTCGACGAACTTCGTGCTCATGCCTCAGAGCCCGACTTTGTGGCTGAACGCTACTTTATCGCTCATCACAATCCCGCACTGAGCCGTCTGGCTGTGGACCTCATCGAAGAGAAGTACCAATTGAGCAAATATCACTCGAAGACGCAGACCGTACTCAGCGAAGTAGACCGACTGGCAGAGATTGTGATGCACCTGATGGATGACTATAAGAACTCACTGGTGGAGCAACAGATCAAAGATGCCCTCAACCAGCTACGCCAACCCGAGGTGATGAGCGATCCCGACAAATGCGTCGAGGTGATGAGCCGCTACAAAGGACTCATCGAACTGAAGCAATACATGGCAAAGCGCCTGGGCGATAGGGTGATAAGCAACTAATCAAAAGAAAAATCACAAAGGCTCTTGACCGTGGCGTACCAACTCATCCACAATGTCTCGGGCCACCTCAGCTTTTGGCTTCAAAGGATATTCCTTTATATCTGTGTTGCTGATGATGGTAATCTTATTCGTGTCGTGACGAAAACCCGCACCAGCATCACGAAGCGAGTTGAGTACGATGAAGTCGAGGTTCTTGCGCTGCAGCTTGCCCTGAGCATGAGCCACCTCATCATTGGTCTCGAGAGCAAAGCCTATGAGCTGTTGGTGAGGTTGTTTCATGCGCCCCAGCTCGGCAGCGATGTCGTGCGTGGGCTTGAGGCGTAGGATGAGGTCATCACTTTCGCGCTTGATCTTTTTGTCTGCAGTCGTCTCGGGAGTAAAGTCGGCCACGGCAGCGCAGAGTATAGCGGCATGGGCATCACGAAATGCTGCAGTAGTGGCATTGTACATCTCTTCGCACGACTCCACGTCGATACGGTGTATGCCCGGATGAGATGTCTTCAGCTGCACGGGGCCTGCCACGAGAGTCACCTCGGCTCCACGCGAGGCACACTCCTCGGCCAATGCGAAGCCCATCTTACCCGATGAATAGTTGCCGATAAAGCGCACGGGATCAATCTTCTCGTACGTAGGCCCTGCGGTGATGACAATCTTCTTGCCCTTCAGCTCTGCACTCTGCTCGAAGTAACGCTCAAGGTAGGCCACGATGTTCTCAGGCTCCTCCATACGTCCCTTGCCCACAAGATGACTAGCAAGCTCGCCTTCGGCGGGCTCGATGATGTGGTTACCATAGCGGCGCAAGGTGTCGAGATTCTCCGCTGTCGAGGGATGGGCAAACATGTCGAGGTCCATAGCTGGAGCGACAAACACGGGCGCCTTCATCGATAAATAAGTGGTGATGAGCATATTGTCGGCCACACCATGAGCCATCTTGCCTATGCTTGAGGCTGTGGCAGGTGCGATGAGCATGGCATCGGCCCACTGCCCTAGTGCCACGTGGCTATGCCACGAACCATCACGCTGAGCAAAGAACTCGCTGATAACGGGCTTAGATGTCAACGCTGACAGGGTGATGGGGGTGATAAACTCCTTGCCCGCAGGAGTGATGACAACCTGCACCTCGGCTCCCTTCTTGATCAAGAGGCGGATGAGCACTGCGGCCTTGTAGGCTGCAATGCTCCCTGTAATGCCAAGCACTATTTTCTTTCCTTGCAGACTCATCTCATCCCCAGTTTAATGCGTGTGAGCACCTGCTTGGTGTTCAGCGTGAAATCTCCTTGAAGCATCCAGCTATAGTAGCCGGGGTCGCGACGAAAGACATCGACCACGGCCTGTCCCTTGTACTTACCAAAGTTGAAAACCTCTACACCCTGCTCATTGTAGATGATGCGACCAGCAAAGTCCACATTGCTTGTGTGTGACGAGTACTCTGAGAGCCATGCCACATCGTTCTCCAAGTCGGGATAGCGATCGAGCTGTGCTTTGAGCACCTCATAGGTGGCACGCGTGTCGGCATCAGCACTATGTGCGCCTTCAAGTTCCTTGCCGCAGTAAAACTTCATGGCTGCAACGAGGGTGCGCTGCTCCTTCTTGTGGAAGATGACCTGAACGTCAATGAATTTGCGGCGCGTCATGTCGAGGTCCACCCCCGCACGAAGGAACTCCTCGGCCAACAGGGGCACATCGAAACGATTTGAGTTGAAGCCTGCAATGTCGGCACCCTCAAAGTCAGCTGCAATCTCCTTAGCCACCTGCTTAAACGTCTTACAATCCTTGACATCATCATCATAGATGCCGTGTACATCGGAAGCCTCCTTGGGAATAGGCATTTCGGGATTGATACGCATGGTGCGTGACATCTCGTCACCGTTGGGGTATACCTTGAGATAGGATATCTCTACGATGCGGTCGCTGGTTATGTTTACTCCTGTCGTTTCGAGATCAAAGAATACCACAGGATTCTTGAGGTTAAGTTTCATTGTCGTTTCCTTATTATATTCTGATTATACTTCGTTTGGGAATTGGAGAGAGCCCCCTTTCCGCTCTCTTTGGTCAATCTTATCTCCTTGAAGCAAAGAAGCGCTTCATCAGGTCGGCACACTCACCCTCCATAACGCCTGTAGTGACAGAGGTGCGTGGATGGAGAGCCTGTGGAGCAAAACGCTGATAGCCTCGTTTGTCATCGGGTGCTCCATATACAAGTCGGCCCAGCTGCGCCCAGCCCAATGCCCCAGCACACATGATGCAGGGCTCCACGGTGACATATAGCGTACATTCGCTCAAGTATTTTCCACCCAGATAGTTGGCCGCTGCGGTGATGGCTTGCATCTCGGCATGTGCGGTGACGTCGGTGAGCGTCTCGGTGAGGTTATGAGCACGCGCAATCACCCTCCCTCTGCACACTACGACGGCTCCCACGGGCACTTCGCCCTGCTCGAAGGCCAGTGAGGCCTCATCGAGCGCCATCTTCATGTAGCGCACATCATCGGTAGAGGAGGTCTGAGGTGTCATCGGCGCATGTCGTGTTCGTTGAACAAGGTGGGATAGTCGAGATCCAAATTACGGTGGATGAAGGCCAGCAACGTCTCACGCATCCATCGGCTCTTGTTGACAATCCCGTATTTGCTGAGGTAACCGTCGATGATGCGCATCTCCTCATCGCTCACCAAACAGGTGAGTCGCGCATGCCGCACCGTATCGGTTTGCGGCTTCGGGGCTGTAGGCTTTGTGGACTTCATTTCTCGGCGTTTTTTCTTTTAATGTGACGCAAAGGTAAACTTTTTTTTTCAATATGTTACGAATTATGCATATATTTGCAACTCAGAATTTGTAATAAGTCCTAAAATGAAGCAATATCTAGACCTGCTCAATCGTATCCTTACCGAGGGTGTGGAGAAGAGCGACCGCACGGGCACAGGCACCATCAGCGTGTTTGGCCATCAGATGAGGTTCAACCTCGAGGAGGGCTTCCCCTGCCTCACGACAAAAAAGTTGCATCTAAAGTCCATCATCCATGAACTATTGTGGTTCCTCAATGGTGACACCAATGTGAAGTATCTGCAGGATAACGGTGTACGCATCTGGAACGAGTGGGCAGATGAGGATGGTGACCTCGGACACATCTATGGCTATCAGTGGCGCTCGTGGCCCGACTATAAGGGAGGTCACATCGACCAGATCAAAGAGGTGGTCGAGACCATCAAAAATAATCCAGACAGTCGACGCATCATCGTGTCGGCATGGAATGTGGGTGACATAGAAAACATGAACCTCCCCCCATGCCATGCCTTCTTCCAATTCTATGTAGCCGACGGCAAGCTCAGCCTCCAGCTCTATCAACGAAGCGCCGACACCTTCCTCGGGGTGCCCTTCAACATTGCTTCGTATGCTCTGTTGCTCATGATGATGGCTCAAGTGACAGGCCTCAAACCTGGAGAGTTTGTCCACACCTTCGGAGATGTACATATCTACAAGGATCACCTCGAACAAGTGAAGCTACAACTCACTCGCGAGCCACGCCCCCTGCCCAAAATGAAAATCAACCCAGAGGTGAAGAGCATCTTCGACTTCAAGTTTGAGGACTTCGAACTTGTCGACTACGATCCACACCCACACATCAAGGGTAAGGTGTCTGTATAAAACCTCTCCACCTTTCTCAATAGAGGAATACAAACTTCGTCGGAACCATAATAAATCTCAAACATGAACATCCAACCCCTCGACAACGTCTCCATCATTGTCGCCATAGCTAAAAATAATGCCATAGGCCTCAACAACCAGTTGCTCTATCGCCTGCCCAACGACCTCAAACGCTTCAAGCAGCTCACTACGGGTCACACTATCATCATGGGGCGCAAGACCTTCGAGTCGCTCCCCAAAGGTGCATTGCCCAACCGACGCAACATTGTACTCAGCCGTCAAGAGGGATTGCATTATGAGAATGCAGAGTGCTACCGAAGTATCGAAGAAGCACTGATGCAATGCGACTACACCGAAGACGTCTACATCATCGGTGGAGGTGAACTGTATCGACAAACCATCGGCTTGGCCAAACGCATACACCTCACCGTGGTAGACGACATTCCCACCGAGGCCGATGCCTTCTTCCCCGAACTGAAAGCCGAGGAGTGGCGCGAAGTGTTGCGCGAAGAACATCCTGCCGACGAGAAACATGCGCAAGCATATACCTTCATCGACTTGATGAGAAGATAACTCCTCTTGCGCCACACAAAATCCAAGACATACGACGCAATGGCACAACTACAAGACGTAATCACCCAGCGTATACTCATACTCGATGGTGCTATGGGCACCATGATACAGCGCCTCGGACTGACCGAAGAGGACTTTCGTGGCCAACAGTTTGCTCACCTGCCCGGATTGCAGAAGGGCAACAATGATCTGCTATGCCTCTCACGCCCCGAGGTGATTGCAGACATCCATCGCAGCTACCTTAACGTGGGAGTTGACATCATCGAGACCTGCTCATTCAACGCACAACGCATATCTATGGCTGACTATGGATGCCAGCACCTGTGCAAAGACATCAATCGTGCAGCAGCACGCATCGCTCGTGAATGCGCAGATGCCATGAGCACACCCGACAAACCGCGCTTTGTAGCAGGCTCCATAGGCCCTACAGGGAAGACCTGTTCCATCAGTCCCGATGTGAATGACCCTGCCAAGCGAGGCATCACCTTTGACGAACTCGTCGATGCCTATGACGAACAGATAGAGGCCCTCATCGAAGGCGGAGTGGATGCATTGCTCATCGAAACCATCTTCGACACGCTCAACGCCAAAGCTGCAATCTACGCAGCAGAGCAGGTGATGACACGTATGGATAAGCATCTCCCCATCATGCTCTCAGTCACCTTGTCGGACACGGCGGGACGTACGCTCTCGGGGCAGACGCTCGACGCTTTCCTCGCCTCGGTGAGCCATGCAGACATCTTCTCTGTCGGACTCAACTGTTCGTTTGGAGCGGCTCAGATGAAACCCTACCTCAGAAGTCTCGCCGCACGGGCTCCATACTACATATCATGTTATCCCAACGCCGGATTGCCCAATAGCCTCGGAGGGTATGACCAGACACCTGTCGAGATGGCTGCTCAAGTAAAAGAGTACATTGACGAAGGACTTGTCAATATCATCGGAGGATGTTGCGGCACTACGGATGCCTACATCGCCGAGTATGCACAACTCATCGAGGGGGCTAAGCCACATACACCCACCAAGCGACCTGGAACGATGTGGCTGTCGGGCATGGAACTGTGTGAGGTAACTCCAGAGCGCAACTTCATCAACGTAGGTGAACGATGCAATGTGGCAGGTTCACGCAAGTTCCTAAGACTGATAAACGAGAAGAAATATGATGAAGCGCTGACTATTGCACGACATCAAGTGGAAGATGGAGCACAGCTGCTCGACATCAACATGGACGATGGCCTGCTCGACACGGAGAAGGAGATGACTCACTTCATCAACCTTATCGCATCGGATCCAGACATAGCCCGAGTCCCCATCATGGTAGACTCATCAAAATGGGAGGTCATCACCGCGGCCGTGAAATGCATACAAGGTAAGTGTGTGGTCAACTCCATATCACTCAAGGAGGGCGAAGAGACCTTCATCGAACATGCCCGAGAGATACACAGGTTAGGTGCCGCTGTAGTAGTAATGGCTTTCGACGAGCAGGGACAGGCCGACACCTATGAGCGCCGCATTGCCATCTGTGAGCGTGCTTACCATCTGCTAGTCGATGTGGTGGGCATGCAACCCCAAGATATCGTATTCGACCCCAACATCCTAGCAGTAGCCACAGGCATAGAGGCACACAACAGCTATGCTCTAGACTTCATCCGCGCTACGGAGTGGATACGCACTCATCTCCCAGGAGCTCACGTCTGCGGTGGTGTGAGCAACCTCTCCTTTGCCTTCCGCGGCAACAACTACCTAAGAGAGGCCATGCATGCAGTATTCCTCTACCATGCCATACGAGCAGGAATGGATATGGGCATCGTCAATCCCTCTGCCTCGGTGCGCTATGACGACATCCCTGAAGCACTGCTGGAAGCAATAGAGGATGTGGTATTGAATCGCACTCCTGATGCCACCGAGAAACTTATCAATATAGCATCCGAATACTCTAAGCTGCCCACAATGCGAGAGACATCCTCTCTTGGGGAAAATGCGGGAGAACATCCTACTCTTCCACTCGAAGTACGACTACAGAATGCCCTCATCAAAGGCACAAGCGATACCCTAGAAACTGATCTTGCAGAAGCACTCACGAGATATCCCTCAGCAGTATCCATCATAGAGGGGCCTCTCATGGAGGGCATGAAGCAGGTAGGCCAGCTATTCAGCGAGGGACGTATGTTCTTACCTCAAGTAGTGAAGACGGCACGCACAATGAAGCAGGCTGTAGAGATATTAACAGCTAACAGACAAACGGAAGTCAACACTTCAGAATTCAGAATTCAGAATACAAGACCGGTCTCCTCGCCACTGTCAAAGGTGACGTACATGACATCGGAAAGAATATCGTAAGCGTGGTCATGGGATGTAACGGATACCACATCATCGACATGGGTGTAATGGTACCCGCAGAGGAGATAGTAAAAAAAGCACTCGAGTGTAAGCCTGACATCATCGGACTCAGCGGACTCATCACTCCCTCACTGGCTGAAATGGTCGACGTAGCTAAAGCTCTGCGCGAAGCTAACATCAATACTCCTCTTCTCATTGGAGGCGCCACTACAAGCGCCACTCACACTGCACTCAAGATTGCACCCGAATACAAAGGACCTGTGGTATATGTAAAGGATGCGTCACAGAACTCTAGTGTTGCCGCTGCCCTACTGAACGAGGAGACACGCGACTTGTTCATCGCACAGTTACAGAGCGAACAAGAGAGTCTACGACAAGAGTTTATGCAGAGAGAACAGGCTCCCCTGCTCTCACTTGAGGAATCACGCAAAAGAAAGCCAAACTTCTTCGACTAATGAGGGGATAGATTACAAGGCTGAAGGCAGATGTATGAAAGATACGCCTAAAGGCTAGGAGAAATTGCACCCGAAGCATCAAGAGCCCAAGTGCAAACCAACTCAGGCTGAAGGCGATAATGAACCTCTACAAGAGAAGGCTCGATGCGCGAGATGGTAGCACTTACTACGCCTTGCTGTTTCAAGTCATATGGAGCGATCAAGAAAGCACTCTTAAACTCTGCCATATGAGGAGAATCGCACAACTTATAGAGCGTCTCTTTTGCAGACCAATTGACAAGATGATACATCTGACGTTCAACTGCAGCATGCTCATCGATATAGGCAGCTTCTTCCGAAGAGGTAAAACGATGGGCTATGCGCTCTACACGCGATGAGACATATTCTATGTCCATACCTATGGTCCCAATACTACTATAAGCAATCGCTGCATAGCCTTTGGTATGAGAGATACTGACAGACAAGGAGGAACCCCGTAAATAGGGCCGCCCAGTAGAGTGATAAGCTATCTCACAGTCGCTGCCAAAGAGATGAAAGACAAGGAGCCTCACGGCTAGCCACTCGGCACGGCGCGACTCACTAGTCAACTCCGCGAGCTGAGCATCATAGCGCCGAGTATCAAGCAACGCATACAATTCGTCTGAAGACTCGGTGATGTGCCATATCGCTAAGCCTCCACCGTCAAAAGTGTAATGAGCACACTTAGGCATCTGCAGGCGAAGTTGATGTGTTTTGGTGCACTACGACCTTGATTTTCACAATACGACGCTCGTCCATCTCCATCACCTCGAATGTCAGATGATGAAAATCGATGCTCTCGTGCAGCTCGGGGAAGTCTCCCTTCAGCTCGAGCAGAAGCCCTGCCAGTGAGTCGGCATCGCCCTCTACTTCTTCAAAGAGTTCGTCGTCGAGATCCAACTCTCGTTGGAAATCAGAAAGCAACGTCTTCGCTTCGAAGAGATAGGTATTGCTATTGAGCTTGACGTAGGCACGCTCTACCTCATCATACTCATCGTTGATCTCTCCTACAATCTCCTCGATAACATCCTCGAGGGTAACAAGTCCCAGTGTACCACCAAACTCATCGACAACGATAGCAATATGTACCTTGCTTGCCTGGAAATCACGCAGCAAATCATCTATCTGTTTTGTTTCTGGGACAAAAAACGCTGGGCGCATCAAAGTCTGCCATCGAAAATTATCACCCTTTGCCAAATGAGGCAACAAGTCCTTAATATAAAGGATACCCTTGATGTTATCCACGGTGTCAGAATAGACTGGTATGCGCGAGTATATATTCTCCGCTACACAATTGAGCACCTGCCTATAATTGTCACGGATATTAATGGTGACCATATCCAGTCGAGACGTCATCACATCCTTGGCTGTCTCATCGCCGAAACGAATGATGCCCTCAAGAAGCTCCTGTTCATCGGTAAGTTCAGTCTTGTCTGTCAACTCGAGCGCCTGCTCCAACTCGTCTACTGAGAGATTATGGCTTTGGCTCTTGTGTAGTCGATTGACTAGACGAGTAGAACTCACCAGCAACGATGACAAGGGAGTCAGCACATGAGTGAGCACATTGACAACGGGAGCGCAGAATCTGCAAAACTTAAGCGGATTAATGGAGGAATAAAATTTGGGCATTATCTCTCCAAAAAGCAACAACAAGAAGGTAAGCAGCACCGTAATGAAGAGGAACTCAAGCCATACGACACCTCCGAAGTCGAGCATATAGAGCATGGCATAGTTGCCCAACACCGTAATGGTGATATTGACAAAGTTGTTAGATATCAATATCGTAGCCAACAACTTCTGCGACTTTCCTAACAATCGGCTGATGATGCGGTCGCTGACACTGTCACCCTCTTCAATTGCGTTAAGGTCTGAGGGAGTAAGGGAGAAGAAAGCTATCTCGGAAGCAGAAACAAAGCCCGAGCAGAAGAGCAACAAGCAGACCAACACAATGGCCACCACGACCCCTACGGAAGGAGCCGTAAATTGTATAGAAGAGAAGGCATCAACAAGAGGATGCCATAACGACGATAAATCCAAAATGTAAAAGTTTAGTTACTAAAAAGGCACCTGACCATCAGGAGTCTGCGATGAAGGCTGCGAGGCAGGCTGAGCTGTAGCTTGAGCTACAGGCTGCTGCTGACGCGAAAGCATCTCCATATTGTCGACCCAGATCTCTACCACGGTACGACGTACACCATTCTGGTCGTCATACGAGCGGCTATGTATGCTTCCCTCAATGTAAAGTTTATCTCCTTTATGGACATACTTCTCGACCGTCTGCGCCAAGCCACGCCAAAAGACCAGATTGTGCCATTCAGTACGTTCGGGCACCTGTGTGCCATTGGGAAGAGTATATGCACGATCTGAAGTGGCAAGCGGCAAGCTGGCCACGGCCACATCGCGATCAATATAACGAACATTGGGGTCGCGCCCTACATTACCGATGAGAATTACTTTATTTACTGACATTGTGTATACCTTATATTATATTAAATATTGGGATGCAAAATTATATAATTATTTCCAATTTCGCCTACCCTTTCTCTGTTTTATTTTCCAAATACCATTCAATCAGCCGAGGAAGTGCATAGTTGTCCAATTCACCGAAGGGGACAACAACAAATCCGTCAGGGTTTGGTAGAGGCTCCTCTACGAGCAATTCGTAAAAGGTCGTATACAACAAACGATGCGAGAGTACATGCTTCACTCCATCGACACAGCTCTTGTAGGTATAGCCAGGCAACAAAGTGCGCCACTGAGCAAACTCGCAGGATTGAAGGAGCGCATCAAAAGAAAGAGGTTCGCTCGTCTCAATCAGAGGTAGCTCGTAAAGGTTTCTCCAAATGTCATCACCTGTACGCTTGTGAAGCAGCAGTGCCTCATCAGTATGTATAAACAGATAGGTAAAATAGCGCGAAGACACCTTGGTCTTGTGCGACTTAGCGGGGAGTTGCCCCACCCTTCCCGTGGCTAGAGCGACACATTTGTCTGACAAGGGACAAACCTCACAATTTGGTCCCTTGGGAACGCATTGCAAAGCTCCAAACTCCATCACAGCTTGATTATATTTAGCTGCAGCCGTGCAAGGAAGCAGAGTCTGAGCAATTTCGGAAACCATCTGTTTGCCACGCGCCGTATCGATAGGCTCATCTACTCCAAACAAACGAGCCCACACTCGGCAGACATTGCCATCCACTGCAGCCTTGGGGATATCAAAGGCAAAGGAAGCGATAGCAGCTGCAGTATATTCGCCCACACCTCGAAGAGAGAGAATAGACTCGTACGTCCTAGGGAAAGCACCCATCGAAACAACTTGCCGCGCTGCTGCATGAAGATTACGAGCACGAGAATAGTATCCTAGTCCCTGCCACAGACGCAACACATCATCCTCAGGAGCCTCGGCCAAAGACTCGACCGTAGGGAAACGTTCGATAAAACGCACGAAATAGTCATGTCCCTGAGCCACGCGCGTTTGCTGAAGAATAACCTCAGACACCCATATATAATAAGGATTGCGCGTGGAGCGCCAAGGCAACTCGCGGCAATGAGTATCATACCACTTGAACAGTCGGGCTACAATTGCATCCATTCGCTACATTAACAATAAAAATTGATGCAAAAATAGGCAAAAACATGAGACAGAGCAAACAAAGTGAGCTATTTACAAAAAAAATACGGCAATATATTTTTTTAGCAACAAGAAAACCTCTATATTTGCACTCCGAAATAAAAAACGGACATTTGTAGAACCCAATAAAGATAAAAAAGAAATGACAAAATCTGAAGTTGTTAACGAAATCTGCAAGAAGACAGGTGTTGACAGAGCTGAAGCGTTGCAGTGCGTTGAGGCTTTTATGGAGGTAGTGAAAGAATCGTTGATTAATGAAGAGAATGTTTATCTGCGCGGCTTCGGTAGCTTCATCTTGAAGAAAAGAGCACAAAAAACTGCTCGCAACATCTCCAAGAACACAACCATTATCGTTCCCGAGCACAACATCCCCGCATTCAAGCCTGCAAAGACCTTTGCAGTAAACGTAAAGAAATAATAGTATAAATAGAGTATTAATCCATAAAATTTTCCCACTATGCCAAACGGAAAGAAGCATAAGCGTCATAAAATGGCGACTCACAAGCGTAAAAAAAGACTGAGAAAGAACAGACATAAGAGCAAGAAGTAAGCTCTTACGTAGAGAAAAGGCAGGGAACAAACTTCAAAATACACAGACTAGGGATTTTGAGTTTGTTCTTTGTTGGTTTATATTTAGGACATAAGACTAAATACCAAAACACAAGAAAAGTGACAAGCGAATTATTCATCGACGTACAGCCCAATGAGATTACCATCGCACTGACCGAAGACAAGGTGTTGGTGGAATTCCAAAAAGAGGGACGGGAAGCGACCTTCTCCGTGGGCAACATGTACCTGGGACGGGTAAAGAAAATCATGCCCGGACTCAATGCATGCTTTGTTGATGTAGGTTCGGCCAAAGAAGCTTTTCTTCACTATCAAGACTTGGGGAACCACTACAACTGTTTCCACAAGTACACAAAACAGGTAATCAGCGATAAGAAAAAACTTGCTCCATACTCGAAAGCGGTAGGACAGCCCGAGCTTCCCAAGGAGGGAAGCATTGCGAATGTCCTACAGACAGGACAGGAGATTATGGTGCAAGTCGTCAAAGAACCCATCTCGACTAAGGGGCCACGTCTCACAGCGGAGATCTCCTTTGCTGGACGTTTTCTCGTGCTTGTCCCCTTCTCAGACAAGGTAAGCGTATCATCAAAAATCAAGTCGGCCGAGGAACGCGCTAGACTCAAGCAACTCATCCAAAGCATCAAGCCAAAAAATTTCGGTGTCATTGTACGCACCGTAGCAGAAGGCAAGCGTGTCGCAGAACTAGATGCCGAGATGAAAGCGCTAATCAAACAATGGGACGATGCCATCCTCAAGGTTCAAAAAGCAGATAAGCCCCCTGTGCTCATCCACGAAGAGAACAGCCGTGCGGTAGCCATGCTCCGTGACCTCTTCAACCCCTCATACGAAGCAATCTACGTCAATGACAACGACGCATACAATGAGATACGCAACTACGTAACACTCATTGCTCCCGACAGAGCACACGTAGTGAAGCACTACACTGGCACCTTGCCCATGATGGACAACTTCGCCATCACCAAACAAATAAAATCCTCATTCGGACGCATCGTTCCCTATCGAGGCGGTGCCTATCTTGTTGTCGAACACACTGAGGCACTACACGTCGTAGACGTAAATAGTGGCAACAGATCACGCGGCAACACGAACCAAGAGGAGAATGCCATCGATGTAAACCTCGGAGCTGCGGATGAACTATGCCGCCAGCTTCGCCTACGAGATATGGGCGGCATCATCGTGGTCGACTTTATCGACATGGACACTGCCGAGAATCGTCAAAAGCTTTATGAGCGGATGTGTCAGAACATGTCACGAGATCGCGCCAAACACAACATCCTCCCACTGAGCAAGTTCGGACTGATGCAGATAACCCGCCAACGTGTTCGTCCAGCCATGGATGTCGCAGTTGAGGAGAGTTGCCCCGTATGTTTCGGCAAGGGTACCATCAAGGCATCTATTCTCTTTACCGACACATTAGAAAACAAAATTGATTACCTTGTAAACAAGCTGAAGATTAGCCGGTTTAACCTGCATGTACACCCCTACGTAGCAGCCTACATCAACCAGGGGGTCTTCTCTATGAAAATGAAATGGAAGATGAAGTATGGCTTCGGCATACGTATCACTCCCAACCAAAGTGTCCCGTTGCTTGCTTATACGTTCTATGACACGAAGGGCAACGAAATCGACATGAAAGAAGAATTAGAGATGAAATGAAAGTAAAAAGAAAAGAGGAGTACCATGGTACTCCTCTTCTTTTTTAGCTATGGGATGTGAGATGTGAGCTATGAGCTAAAAGCCAAGAGCAGAGAGCTCGCTGATATTCTCGGCAATCACCTCATCACTCAAAGTGTTGTTGATAAGGTTGCCCGCCAAGAACTGATCATATGAAGCCATATCGATGAGTCCGTGTCCTGAGAGACAGAAGAGGATGGTTTTCTCCTCACCAGTCTCAATACACTTCTTCGCCTCGCGTATGGTGGCCGCAATGGCGTGACACGACTCGGGAGCAGGAATGATGCCCTCAGCAGCTGCAAACAAAGTACCTGCCTCGAACGACTCAATCTGCTCAATGTCAACCGCCTCCATCATGCCATCCTTCAAGAGTTGTGACACCACCAAACCCGCGCCGTGGTAGCGGAGTCCACCTGCGTGAATATTGGCCGGACGGAAGTTGTGGCCGAGCGTAAACATCGGAATCAGCGGTGTATAGCCCGACTCGTCACCATAGTCGTAATGGAATTCACCACGCGTGAGTTTGGGGCACGATGCAGGCTCGGCAGCCACGAAGCGCGTCGTCTTACCCTCCTTAATATTGTGTCGCATGAAGGGGAATGCCAAGCCACCGAAGTTAGAGCCACCTCCAAAGCAGGCTACCACTACATCGGGGTATTCACCTGCCATCTGCATCTGCTTCTCGGCTTCGAGTCCAATGACCGTCTGATGCAGTGTCACATGGCCCATCACCGAGCCCAAGGTATACTTACAGTTGGGGGTCATCCTAGCCAGCTCCACCGCCTCAGAAATAGCCGTGCCGAGCGAACCTTGATGATTGGGATACTTGGTGAGGATATCCTTGCCCGCACGTGTCGACATAGAAGGCGATGGTGTCACCTGTGCCCCGAAGGTCTGCATGATGCTACGACGGTAGGGTTTCTGTTCGTATGAGACCTTCACCTGATAGACAGCTGCCTCGAGCCCAAACACCTTTGCCGCATACGAGAGCGCAGCTCCCCATTGTCCTGCACCCGTTTCGGTGGTGATGTTGGTCACGCCCTCCTCCTTGCAGTAGTAGGCCTGCGCGAGGGCCGAATTGAGTTTGTGCGAACCGATAGGGCTAACGCTTTCATTCTTGAAATAGATGTGTGCTGGGGTGCCGAGCGCTTTCTCCAAGCCATAAGCGCGCACAAGCGGTGTGCTGCGATAATAGGTATACATCTCGCGCACCGGCTCAGGAATGTCAATCCATGCATCTGTCATATTGAGCTCTTGCTGCGAAGCCTCGCGAGAGAACAATTCATAGAGGTCCTCAGGACTCACGGGCTCTCCCGTCTTAGGATTAAGCATCGGCATGGGTTTGTTGGGCATATCGGCCTGTATGTTGTACCATTGGGTAGGTATCTCGCTTTCGGGAAGGAAGAATCGTTTCTGTTTCATAACTTTAATTAAAAAAGAATCCGACGTCATTTCTTTTGAAGAGCATCGGATTCGTATATCATTATTATTGTTTCACTATTTTGTATGACGTAGCAACCGCGCTCAATGAAATTCACCAAGCCACCACCAATACTTTGAGGAGTTCATCATCGCTTGCATACGTTACGTTTTGTTTATTACAACACTTAAATCGCGAGCAAAGTTACACCATTTTATCATATTTGCAAACATTTTATCACTTCTATTGAAATATTTTTGACAACAACACAATCGAAATGGGTACGCAACACGAGATCTCCATGCAAGATTTTTACGCTTATTCTATCCTAAGGTTGCGGAATCCAAAGTCAAAAACAAATCTCTATACTAAGAAAAAGTAAAATATAGTGCTTTATTTCATAAAATATAATGCTTTACGTCATAAAATAAAGCACTATATTTCATTACGCAAAGCTCTTTACGCCAACTTTTCTCTTTGTACACGAAAAGAAATCACTTATACCGCCTATTTTTTTCACTCCAATATGTAACTATTCAGCATTTTTCACGTCTAATAGGTAGAGAACGCAATTGTTAAAAAACTGTTTTTCGCTGATAAACTGAAATATTAGCACTATATTTGCAAACAAAACATAAAAACAAAGAGAAAAACTCATGTCACACTTTTGTCACACTTTTGTCTCACTTCATGCGTGGGCTTATCGCTCCAAACACCTTATCTTTGCATGAGAGATTTAATCGCTCAAAAGCTTTATCATAAATTCGTGTATCTAACAAAGGAAGGAAGCACTATGATTGGTCGTAAAGGATGGATGTTCATGTTCGTGGCAGCAATAAGCCTGATGCTTGTGGCATGTGGCCCAAGTGATGGCAACGTGTCGGCTACATACACCATCGAACGCCGTGCCTACGAAGACATACTGACCATTGAGGGGTACACCGAGTCGGTCAACCCAATGCTTGTTCATTGCCCACGCCATGTGGATGGCACAATTGTCAGCATCGTTGAAACAGGAACATACGTTAAGGAGGGCGACGTGGTGTGTGTCATTGAAGATATCAATATTGCCGAGAGCTATGAGCGCAAGCAGCTCGATTTGGAGTCGGCATATGCCGAACTGGAAAAACTGAAGGCTTCGCAACGCCTGGAGACTGCTTTGCTCGAAGCACAGGTGAAGAACAATGAAGCCGAAACAATGCTTGCTGGGTTTGACTCCTTACAGATGCTCTACATGAGCCCTTCCGAACGACGCACCAAGGAACTGCAGTTGGAACGGGCAGCCATAGAGCGAGACCGATTGCTCAAGAAGGTGGAGACCTCTAAGATGATGCAAGAAATTGACGTGATGCGCATCGAGAAACACATCGAATGGATAAAACGCAACCTGGAGGAGGAACGCAAAAAACTGGAGTCACTCACGGTACGGGCGCCAAGAGATGGCATTGCCGTACGCGCCAAACGCTGGCCATGGAGCGATGTCACATGGACTATTGGCGACAACGTATGGAACGGACGAGCCATAGTGACCCTACCCGACTTCAACAACGCCAAAGTGCTCATCTATGCACAAGAGGCCGAATACAAACGCTTGCAAATGGGCGACTCGATAATGTACACCTTCGATGCCATGCCTCACAACCGCGGATGGGGACGCATCACGAAAATGGCTTCGGTGGGGCAGACGCGCACCGAAGGGTCGCAAGTGAAGACATTCGAGATAGAAGCCTCAGTGGACTCACTACTCGAGCCCATCGACCCAGGGCTGAGTGTGCGGTGCCACATCTACCTGAAGCACGTCCCCGACACCTTCGTGGTACCCTCAATCAGCATATTTGACAAAGATTCACTCAAGGTAGTATATGTCCAAAAAGGCCGCAAATACGAGGAACGCATAGTGACTCTCGGACTCAGTTCACCCAAGATGACCATCGTAGCTGATGGCCTGAACGAGGGAGAGCAGATAACACTAATAAAGCCCAAAGGAATCTGAGAGAGAGAGAGGACTCAAGGATTTCAACACAATGGTTCACTACACACAAAACAGAACACACTTATATATATGAATAGAATAAAACTGACGAAAGCATTAGCCGCACTTTTACTCATGAGCAGCGTATTGGGAGCTTGTGACAAAAAAGCAGCGCAGCAGGTACCTGAAGCAAACGTTGAACAAGGAACATTCTACATAGACATCTACGAAGAGGGAGAGATTGAGGCCATCAACTCAATCAACATCTCGT
This sequence comes from Bacteroidaceae bacterium, assembly GCA_017555875.1. Lineage (GTDB taxonomy): Bacteria > Bacteroidota > Bacteroidia > Bacteroidales > Bacteroidaceae > UBA1189. The sequence goes on along the minus strand of JAFZFN010000028.1, from coordinate 12,779 downwards.
CCCCCAACATCCCATGGAGATTTGGCAACCTGAAAATCTCGAACATCGTAACAGATGGTGCCGAAGTCAAGAAAGGCGACACAGTCATCACCTTTGACCCATCGGAGGTACGCAAAGCCATACTCGACTACGAAGACCGCCTCATCGTAAGCAATGCCGAACTGGAAAAGATGCTGGCACAGAACGAACTCACCATGGAGGAACTCAATGCCGACTATGAGGTGACTCGCATATCACACGAAATCACCCGCATGCAGTTGGAATCGGCTGCACACGAAAGCGAAATCAAACGCCGCGAGATACAACTCAACCTTGACAAAGCCGAAATCTCACTGAACCGCGCAAAGGAACAAATAGAGAACCGACGCAAAATACAGATTGAAGAGGTGAAGCAGAAGCGACTCTCCATACGCCAAGACGAAGAACGATTGGAGGAGGCACACGAAACACTCAACAAACTCTTCGTCATTGCCCCTGCTCCTGGAATCGCCATCATCTCACGCAATTGGAGCACCAATAGCAAGTTTCAGCTAGGTGACCAGTGCTGGTCATCGCAACAACTCATCCAACTGCCCGACCTCTCGACCTTAAAGGCAAAGGTAAGCATCAACGAGGTAGACATTGCTAAAGTAACTAAAGGGCTGAAAGTAGAGATTCGCCCCGACGCCTTTTCAGACAGCACCTTCACGGGATACGTATCGACAGTCGCCAACCTTGCCCAAAACAAGGACAACAAGTCAAACATCAAAATCTTCCCCGTAGAAATCATCATCAACGAATACAACAAAAACCTACTGCCAGGACTTACTGTAAGTTGCCGCATCATCGTTGATGAGATACCCAACGTCGTGTACATTCCACTAGAAGCGCTACACACCGAAAGCGACAAGAGCTATGTATACAAAAAGACAGTCGGAGGCTACGACAAAGTAGAAGTACAGACAGGATACACCAATTCTGACTATGTCATCATAGAGTCGGGCCTCGACAAGGGCGACAAGGTTGCACTCATCGACCCCACACAAGTAGTTAAAGAAGAGGAGAAAAAGAAATGAAGCACAACCTTTCTACATACCTACTACTGATAACACCCTTATTTCTCGCATGTAAGGGAACCATACTCAACGAACTTCCAGAGGACGATAGCCACGTACAAAGAACTATCATCGAGACAGGCGAACTCTCTGCGGTACGCACCAAAGCATTCGTTATGCCAAGGTTCGGACGATTCGGCTCGTTCCGCATCATCGGACTAGAAGAACATGGTAAGGCGATTCACCAAGGCGACTCCGTCATCCAACTCGACCCAACCAATGTCACCAAATACATCATCGAACGCGAAACAGCCCTAGAGTCACAGCTCGCCTCCTTAGAAAAGATGTTGGTAAATCAAGAGAACCGCGATAGCGAAGCTGAGTCGACAATCAAGTCCGAACTCGCGACCTATGAGCTACGCCGACTCTCCTACGAAGCCGCACAGTTCGAATCCGAACGGACAAAAAAGATTAAAGAGCTAGAATTCCAGCAAGCTACCATCCACCTCAATCTTGCAAAACGAAAGCTGGAACTCAACGCTATCATCAACGAGAACGATCTAAAGATACAACAGATACGGGTCGAACAGATCAAGAAGGATATACAGAATGCCTACGACATCATTCCTCAGCTGACTATTCGAAGCGCCATCCCTGGCATATTCCAAATCAGTTACAATCACCGCACAGGCCAACTATTGCAGATTGGCGATGAAGTGTGGCGCGGCAATACTATGGCCAGCGTACCAGACCTCACATGGATGAAGGTAGAGACACAAATCAACGAGAACGACTTCTTACGCATTAAGGAAGGAGACAAAGTCATCGTAAGACTTGACGCCCTGCCAGAGGTCGCTTTCGATGGAGAGATATCGAGCATCGGTCTATTTTGCCATCCTAAAGATCGAAACAAACCACGACAGAAAGTATTCGACGTAGAGGTGCGACTTTTGGTCTCAGACGAACGTTTGAAGCCAGGCATGACCGTCAGTTGCGAATTCTTACCTGCTGAAGGGTGTTAACACCCACTTTACCAACCACGAAATTCAGAAACATAAAAATGGAATATAGCGAAAACATAAAAGTAGCGCTACAGGGACTGACAGACCACAAGTTCCGTTCTTTTCTCACGATGCTCGGCATCATCTTTGGCGTCGCATCAGTGATAGCCATGCTATCCATTGGTGAAGGGGCTAAACGAGAAGCCATAGCCAAATATCAAGACTTGGGAGTGAACAACATCATCGTGCGCGAGAAAAATATGAGCGATGAAGAACTCGAAGAGGTGCGCACAAAATTCTCCCCAGGTCTTTCCCTGCGTGATGCCGAGGTTATTCGAGAAATAGTCCCTGGAGTAAGCCGTATCGCGGCACAGGCAGAGATCAATGCAGAAGTGAAGTACACCAACCAGTCAGTGAAATCGTCGGTGATTGGCATTACTCCTGAGTTTTACGATATCCTCAACTACAAGATCAAACAGGGCGAATTCATCACCAGTACACACTACTCTGGAAAACAAAAAGTATGCGTCCTAGGAGCAGGCATAGCCTACACACTCTTCTTGAAGGAAGATCCGATAGGCAAGATGATCAAGATAGAGGACCAATGGCTTGAGGTCGTAGGTGTCTTAGAATCCAAGGCCCTCTTCACCGAGACAGTTGGCGAATTAGCGGCTCGTGACCTCAACACAGACGTTTATGTTCCCCTCTCAATGTTCCTTGACCGATTCTCTCGCGGCAACATCCTCGATAGCGAAATCCAACAGTTGACAATCCAGGTAGAGAATTCAGACCGCCTTATGGAAACCTCCGCCTTAGTCAACGAAATCATTCGTCGTCACCACTTCAACAATGAAGATTACGGCATAGTCATTCCTCTAGAGCTCTTGAAGCAAGAAGAGAAGGAACGCCAGATATACAACTTTCTCCTCGGAGCTATCGCAGCCATATCACTCATCGTGGGAGGTATAGGCATTATGAACATCATGTTGGCTACAGTGATGGAGCGTACCCGAGAGATTGGCATACGTCGAGCCATTGGAGCCCGCAAGAGTGACATTATGGGGCAATTTGTCACAGAAGCTGTAGTCATCAGCATCGCGGGAGGACTCATAGGTGTGGTATTAGGTGTATCACTATCTCTCTTAGTATCGATATTCACTGATGTAAACACCTACATTCGCCTATATAGCGTGATTATCGCATTCGCCTTTTCGGTAGTGGTAGGTATTGTGTTCGGCTACCTACCTGCCAAGAATGCTGCCAACCTCAAACCTGTAGATTCTATCCGTTATGAATAACACATTAATTGAAATCAATCATATCACCAAGCGCTACGAGATGGGTGACAATGTGGTAATGGCACTGCAAGATGTAAGCCTCACCATTAAACAGGGCGAATATCTCAGTATCATGGGACCCTCAGGCTCAGGCAAAAGCACATTCATGAATATCTTAGGTTGCCTCGACACACCATCGACTGGAGAATATAAGTTTCGTGGAGTGGATGTCAGCCGTCTCAACGACGATGAGCTATCAGCTATGCGCAACAGGGAAATAGGATTCGTATTCCAGAACTTCAATCTGTTGCCCAAACTTGATGCTGCACAAAACGTTGAATTACCATTGGCCTACGCTGGTATACCCTCTGCAGAGCGACGCGAACGTGCAGTACGAGCACTTGAACGCGTAAAACTTGCCGACCGCATGTACCATAAGCCCAGCGAGCTCTCTGGAGGCCAACGCCAACGTGTCGCCATAGCTAGAGCCCTAGTTACCAATCCTGGCATACTACTAGCCGACGAGCCCACAGGAGCCCTCGACTCGAAAACTGGCATTGAGATTATGCGACTCTTCAACGAACTGCACCAAGAAGGCAATACCATCATTCTCATCACTCACGAACAAGAGATTGCAAATTATGCCATACGCAACGTATACATAAAGGACGGAGCGATACACTACGATCGCTTGAATAATAACAGGACCATTATCGAATAACACTCAGACAAATCATGAAGACAAAATACCTTATAGCACTCGGCATTACACTCGCCAGTCTCACGGTTAAGGCAGAGACCTATCTACTAACCTTGCAAGCTAGTATAGACTTGGCTAAAGAGAAGAGCTATACGATGCGCAATCTGCAAGAGGACTTAAAGATCGCTGAGTATAATCTCAAATCTGCGACCAGTAGTCTGAAGACACACATCGACTTTAGTCTAACAATGCCTGAGTTTAACCAAACCGTTCGCACATGGGACGACACCACAGGAGTATCATTCTACTCCGTCAAGCGCATGGACTATGGTGGCATGGTAACTGTCAATCAGCCCCTCATAACGAATGGTAACATCTATTGGGAAACAGGACTGAATAGCTACGACGACTTCTACAATCAAGACCGTTCGGCAACATTCAACACACGTCTTCGTCTACGCCAGCCCATCGATGCACTTTATGGCTATAATGCCATTCGTTCATCACTAAAATCTGCCAGGCTCGACTATGAACGGACAAAGAAATCACTCCGCCGCGAAGAGCTCAATCTTGAATATCGAGTAAGTAGCAGCTATTACAACCTGCTATCGCTTCAGCGAAGCACCGAAATAGCCTTGCTCGACTACGAGCGACAAACAGAAGCCAACAAAATTGCTCAAAACAAATACGCCTCAGGACTCATCAGAGAAGTAGATGCACTACAGATGGAAGTAGACCTTGCTGAAGCACAAAACAGCTACGAAGTTGCCCTCATCAATCAAGAATCAGCGCTCAACAGCTTCAAGGATCTTCTCGGAATAGAACTCACGGATAGCGTCATCTTGAAAGATGACCTGGAATATACCATTGTGACTGTAGATGCAGACAAAGCCGTAGAATATGCCTTGAAAAATCGGACAGAATTGCGTGAACGCGACATTGCCATCGAGCAACAAGCTATGAGCATCCGCCAACGCAAAGCAGAAGGGATGGTACGAGGATACTTTGATGCCTATGTTCAAAAGACAGGAACCAGCATGGGAGACATCACAACGACCTATGGGAATACCATACAGCATTCAGCAAGCGACTTCATGGACCGCCCCATCAACTATGGCGTGGGAGTTACAGTAAGTATTCCTCTATTGGACTGGGGAGAGAACAAAGCAAGAGTGCGTGCGGCAGAAGCACGCCAACGCCAGAATTATTTGGCCAAAGAGGAGTTAGAACGCTCCATTGAAACCGAGACACGAAATTCCGTTGCGCAACTCAACAACAACCTTAAGCGCCTACAATTGCTCGAGAAGAATGTTGCCATCGCAGAAAAGAGTTTTGCCATCACTCTGCAGAGATTCTCAGACGGCGACATAGATAGCCAAACCCTTGCCCTTGAGCGCAATCGTCTGAATAGTGCCTATCGCAGCCATCTAAGCGCATACATCGCATACCAACTCAGTTTGGCAGATATCATGCGAAAGACACTCTACGATTTTGAGAATGATGAGCCGATTATGTAGCATCTGTGGGTAACATATTTCTAAAACAAGAAAGGAAAGAGACCAGACATTTAGCCATATAACAACTTCTTGATAAAGCTATGGGAGGGAAAATCACAAGTAAACTTGCTTTTTTTCTCGCCTTACACTATCTTTGTAGCTTAATTAAACAAAACGCAAAAACACTATGTTTGAAAACCTAAGCGAAAGACTCGAAAGATCATTCAAGATACTGAAAGGTGAAGGCAAAATCACAGAAGTCAACGTTGCCGAAACACTCAAAGACGTACGCAAAGCGTTGCTTGACGCCGACGTGAACTATAAAGTTGCAAAATCTTTTACCGACACCGTAAAAGAGAAAGCATTAGGCCAAGACGTACTGACCTCAGTGCGCCCCAGCCAGTTGATGGTAAAGATCGTACACGATGAGCTCGCTGCGCTCATGGGCGGTGAGGCCGTGGAGCTAGAGCTCAAGGGCCGCCCTTCTGTTATCCTCATGAGCGGTCTGCAAGGTTCTGGTAAAACCACCATGTCAGGTAAGTTGGCATTGATGCTCAAGAACAAGAAACATCGTCGCCCCTTACTCGCTGCTTGCGACGTATATCGTCCCGCAGCTATTGACCAGTTGACTGTTCTTGGCGAACAAATAGAGGTTCCCGTTTACAAGGAAGAGGGAAACAAAAACCCCATAGAGATTGCATTAAACGCCATCAAAGAAGCAAAGGCAAAGAACCACGACGTGGTAATCATCGATACCGCAGGTCGCCTTGCAGTCGATGAACAGATGATGCGCGAGATTGCAGCCATCAAGGACGCCGTAGACCCCGATCAGATTCTCTTCGTGGTAGATGCCATGACTGGTCAGGATGCTGTTAATACCGCCAAGGAATTTAATGACAGACTCGACTTTGATGGTGTAGTACTTACCAAACTCGATGGCGACACTCGCGGCGGTGCAGCTTTGTCTATACGCACCGTAGTGAACAAGCCTATCATGTTTGTCGGTACGGGTGAGAAGCTTGAAGCGTTGGATGTATTCCATCCCGCACGTATGGCCGACCGTATCCTCGGCATGGGAGACATCGTCTCACTCGTAGAGCGCGCTCAAGAACAGTTTGACGAAGAAGAGGCCCGCAAGCTGACAAAGAAACTTGCACGCAACCAGTTTGACTTCAACGACTTCCTTGCCCAGATTGCTCAAATCAAAAAGATGGGTAATATCAAGGATCTCATGGGTATGATTCCTGGCGTTGGCAAACAAATCAAAGACCTCGACATTGACGACAATGCTTTCAAGAGCGTAGAGGCCATCATCTATTCTATGACCCCCTATGAGAGAAGTCATCCCGAAGCCATCAATGGTAGCCGTCGTCAACGTATTGCCAAGGGAAGCGGAACAAACATACAAGAGGTAAACCGTTTACTCAAGCAATTCGAACAGACCCGCAAGATGATGAAAAATGTTGCAAACATGCCCATGGGTAAGATGGGAATGCCTAAGTTTAGAAGATAAAACGTATGTCCTCCACTACCCTTCCCCCAAAGAGAGGAGCGGAGACCAGCGAACAAATGATAGTAAAACCCCAAAGTTCTTATACCCTGCGATGATTGTAAGCCCCTTTTAAGGGAGGTAGGGAAAAAGGTGTAACACTATGACATTAATTGACGGAAAGGCCATATCTGATCAGATAAAGCAAGAAATTGCAGCTGAAGTAGCAGAACGTGTAGCTTGCGGTGAAAAGCGTCCTCATCTTGCAGCCATCCTTGTAGGCCACGATGGTGGCAGCGAAACCTATGTAGCCAACAAGGTTAAAGCATGTGAGGCATGTGGCTTCGCATCATCGCTCATTCGATTTGAAAGCGATATTACCGAAGACACCCTACTTGCAGAGATAGAACGTCTAAACAAAGACGCTGACGTAGATGGTTTTATCGTACAGCTTCCCTTGCCACGACACATCAATGAGCAACGTATCATCGAGGCGATTGACTACCGTAAGGACGTAGATGGCTTTAATCCTATCAACGTGGGCCGTCTCTCTATCGGACTTCCCTGTTTTGTATCAGCCACTCCTAACGGCATATTACAGCTACTCAAACGCTACAACATCGAGACATCAGGTAAGAAATGCGTAATCCTAGGACGTAGCAACATCGTAGGAAAGCCCATGGCCACTCTTATGATGCAGAAGGTTTACCCTGGAGATGCCACTGTTACTGTATGCCATAGCCGTTCCAAGGATCTCGTAAAGGAGTGTAGAGAAGCAGACATACTCATCGCGGCCATGGGACAACCCAACTTCGTGACTGCCGATATGGTAAAGGAGGGAGCAGTAGTCATTGACGTAGGCACTACTCGAGTACCCGACGCTACACGCAAAAGTGGGTTTAAGCTCACGGGAGACGTGAAATTTGAAGAGGTAGCACCTAAGTGCTCATATATCACTCCCGTACCAGGCGGTGTAGGACCTATGACCATCGTATCCCTAATGATGAACACGCTACTAGCGGGAACTAAAGCTATTTACAAATAAGCAGATATCATGTAAAAATAATAATCCCCCAGTTTTTAGTTGGGGGATTATTATTTTAAAGGGAAATCAGCACTCAGGCATAGTACCAAAATGAGGAGGCAACTTCATCTCCTCAAACTTATAACCTAAACGTTTCAGTTCCAGAGCTGCTCCGATTCGATACATTACCTTGATAGCACGTGCAAACACATGAAAAGCCATGGGGCTCTGAGGCTCAATCTGTTCACGACGAATGAGCGTAACGGCCATCTGAGCACAACTGCGTATTATTACCTCTAGATCCTTAGCCTCTTTGCTCTCCAGCTCCAGTCCAAGTACATGCTGTACGATATGCTCATCCATATCATCAAAACCTTGCGCACCGTAATATTGCTTATAGGCCGTACGCACACATACCTCCCAATTAGCATCCCAACCATGAGCCACCGCCAGTCCTAAATAACCAGCCCATGCCACGGATACAGTAGGATAATCCGCTATTTGGCCTACAGCATCAGCTACATACTCGGGAGCCAGCACATTCCAATGTTCAGTAACATCATCAGTTGCGAGCAATGAACCATTGAGCATACCACGCGATGTACAGAGGCGGAGCAACTCGCTCTGTATCTTTTCTTCAAAACGATTAAGAAAACCTATATCCACTTGAAAGAATAAAAAAAAAATGGTGTCGTAAAATTATTTTCTCTCTCCTCTTATTCCAATGCTGATTACAGCAAATAGAATAACAAGAAGCCCCACAACGCGGGTTGCAGGGCTTCGCTTATGCATATGTATTATCAATTACTTCTTGATATACTCTTGAACCTTCTCAGAAGGAACCATCTGCTCATCGAAGATGTAAGCACCAGTCTTAGGAGACTTTACCATCTTGATTACCTTTGAGTAAGAAGCTGACTTACCCGTTTGAAGAGATGCAACCGCTTTCTTTGCCATAGTCTTATACTATTTTAAGGGTGTGATTACTTAATTTCCTTATGAACTGTCACACGCTTCAAGATAGGATTGTACTTCTTCAACTCCAATCTCTCAGTTGTGTTCTTTCTGTTCTTAGTGGTGATATAACGAGATGTACCCGGCATACCGCTCTCCTTGTGCTCTGTGCACTCGAGGATAACTTGAACTCTGTTACCTTTTACTTTCTTTGCCATAATCAGATCCCTCCTTTACGCAATTACTTTAATATCGTTCGGAGTGCAATGACCCTCAGCAAAAGCCTGCTTCAAAGCTGCATCCAAACCTTTCTTGTTAATCAAACGAAGACCAGCGGCGCTCAAGCGCAACTGAATCCAACAATTCTCTTCTACATAGAAGAATTTCTTTCTAAACAAGTTCACCTCGAAAGTGCGCTTTGTGCGACGCTTTGAGTGCGAAACGTTGTTGCCAATCATGGCCTTCTTACCGGTAATTTGACAAATCTTAGACATTTCGATCTATTATTTTGATGTTTATTTTCTCTGCATTCAAATTTCAGCGTGCAAAGTAACTACTTTTTTGCGACATAGCCAAATAAATCAGCCACTAATTTCGTCTCAGACAATGTTTTTCTGCTTTTCGGTCTATCCGCAAAACATTCATCCTAAACCCACTCGCGAATAGGCCGGTTTATCAATACTACAGAACTCTCCGTCCATATATTTGTAATACCCTGTAATTGCTATCATGGCCGCATTATCGGTCGTATATCCAAACTTCGGGATATAGACATTCCACTTGTAGCGACGTCCATGATCAAGGAAGGCATTGCGGAGCCCCGTATTAGCCGAGACACCCCCAGCAACAGCAACATCTTTGACACCATAGTTCTTTGCCGCCAATCGTAGTTTTTTCATTAGAATATCCACGATGGTAGCTTCGAGCGAAGCTGCCAAGTCTTCTTTATTCTGCTCTATAAAATCAGGATTTTCTTTCAATTGATCTCTCAAGAAATAGAGGAACGAAGTCTTCAGACCACTAAAACTATAATCATAGCCAGCGATATTGGGTTTGCTGAATGCAAAAGCCTTCGGGTTTCCTTGTCTAGCCAATTTATCAATGATTGGTCCTCCCGGATATCCCAGCCCCATCACTTTCGAACACTTATCAATTGCCTCTCCAGCAGCATCATCTATTGTCTGCCCGATGATTTCCATATCATTATAAGCCTTCACGAGCACAATCTGCGAGTTTCCTCCCGACACCAGTAAGCAAAGGAAGGGATAGTTAGGCACCTCTTTCTTGACCTCTGGCTCTTGAATAAAATGAGCCAACACATGACCTTGAAGATGGTTGACATCAATCATAGGAATACCCAGCGATCTCGCAAACCCCTTTGCGAAAGACACTCCAACCAAGAGAGAGCCCATCAAGCCGGGACCGCGAGTAAATGCGACCGCAGAAAGCTGCTCCTTTGTAATCCCAGCCTTCTTCAACGCTTGATCCACGACAGGCACAATATTCTTTTCATGTGCACGCGAAGCCAATTCGGGCACGACGCCACCATAACACTCATGCACAGCTTGACTAGCTGTAACGTTAGACAACAACTCCCCATTTTTAATCACCGCGGCAGAGGTGTCATCACACGAGGACTCTATTCCGAGTATAATTATATCCTTCAACATTTCCTTCCGATACAAGAGTAATTAAATCCAGCTTCAGCCAACTCATCCGCATCGTAGATATTGCGTCCATCTACAATGTAATGTTGCTTCATCGTCTTACGTATGACACTCCACGAAGGCAATCTAAACTCCTTCCATTCAGTTACTAACACTAAAGCATCAGCATCAAGAAGAGCATCATACATATCAGTTGCATAGTATACTTCATCACCTATTCTGCGTCTACATTCATCCATAGCAACAGGGTCATAAACCCTCACATTACACCCAGCCTCCTTCATCTTGGCAATCATCACCAACGAAGTGGCTTCACGCATATCATCTGTGCCAGGCTTAAATGAGAGCCCCCAAAGCGCTATCGTCTTACCCTGGAGATCTCCATTAAATATATGCAGTAACTTATCAAAAAGCACCTCTTTCTGTCTCTCATTCACCTCCTCTACGGCATTAAGCACTCGCATCGTGTAACCATTCTGTTCGGCCGTGCGAATCAGTGCCTTAACATCCTTGGGGAAGCATGAACCTCCATAGCCACAACCAGGATAGAGAAACTTACGACCAATGCGTGTATCTGCTCCGATACCTGCTCGCACCATATTAACATCAGCGCCAACAAGTTCACACAAGTTCGCTATATCATTCATAAAGCTTATCCTTGTAGCCAGCATCGAATTTGCAGCATATTTGGTCATCTCCGCCGAAGGTATATCCATAAACATTACACGGAAGTTATTGATGAGAAAGGGCTTATATAGCCTTGTCATCACCTTCTTTGCACGTTCCGACTCAACTCCTACCACTACACGGTCAGGACTCATAAAGTCATCTATCGCATTACCCTCTTTCAAGAATTCAGGATTAGAGGCCACGTCAAACTCAACATCTACACCTCGATTATCCAACTCTTTTTGGATAGTCTCACGTACCTTTTTAGCCGTACCCACCGGCACAGTGCTCTTTGTTACAACAAGCACATAGCTATTCATCTTCTCACCGATAGTTTTTGCAACTTGCAAGACGTATTTAAGGTCAGCGTTGCCATCCTCATCGGGAGGAGTACCTACTGCAGAAAACACGACCTCCACCTCATCAATACAATTCTCCAAAGAGGTTGTAAACGAGAGCCTTCCAGCATTTGCATTACGAACGACCAGTTCTTCAAGACCAGGCTCATAAATAGGTATTATGCCCTTATTAAGGTTGTCTATTTTGACATTGTCTACATCAACACATGTCACATCCACACCTATCTCTGCAAAACATGCTCCTGTAACCAATCCGACATAACCAGTTCCAACTACCGCTATCTTCATATTACTATATATTAACAAGGCGTATTATCATTCAAAACATTCTGCTTCGCAAAAGCGAGTAGCATTTAAATCCTTTGGCGAAAGAATCAACTCTTCCGTAGACAAAGGCCATTCAATACCGATCTGCTTATCTGAATATAAAACCGTAGCTTCGGCATGAGGGGCATAAACATTATCAACTTTATAAGCAAATATCGCCTCTCTACTCAGTACCAAAAAGCCATGAGCAAAGCCACGAGGGATAAATAACTGCATTTTATTCTCCTCGCTCAATTCTGCCATGACGTACTTACCAAAAGTTGGAGAACTCCGTCGCATATCAACTGCGACATCAAGAACTCTCCCTTTGATCACGCGTACCAGTTTAGCCTGACTCCACTCACCTTTCTGGTAATGTAAGCCACGGAGCACTCCATAAGTAGACATTGATTCATTATCTTGAACAAATGTCACTGGGGCTACATTAGCTTCAAATTCCTCTTGCTTAAAGGTCTCCACGAAATATCCACGTGCATCGTTAAAGACACGAGGCTTAATCAAGAAAACACCTTCTATATCAGTGGATATATATTCCATATACTGCATTTACGTATGAACCTTCAAAGTTAAGAATATTATTTTACAAACGAAAGAAATAACTTTAAAAAGACAAGAATATAAGCGCCAAAGTCTCTGTTATACATAAACGACGAGAGAGGAGTCATCCTCATTGGACAACTCCTCTCTTCTGAAAACGGCGGCTACCTACTCTCCCACAAACGCAGTACCATCGGCGCGGTCGGGCTTAACTTCTCTGTTCGGAATGGGAAGAGGTGGAACCC
>JAFZFN010000027.1 GCA_017555875.1 Bacteroidaceae bacterium | reverse complement strand
TGTAGCAGCTTCGACTTCGGGAAAGTCTGTTGCAAAAGCCTCGTACAATCCATACCATGCCATCAATGTCATTCCGCCTTTTGTAGATTTCGCAGCATCTACATCTTGCAATGTATATATCCGCTCATAGTCCTTGTGCATCGTGTCGTAGGTGTTCTCGTAGTGCATCCACAGGGCGGAGAGCGAGAGGCATACGAAGCCAGCGGCGAGGCCGAGCACGGAGATGGCGGTTTGCGCGGGGTATTTGCGCAGGTTGCGCAGGGCTACCGTGATGTAGTGTCGTATCATTTGAGTTTGTTAGTTTATAAGTTTGCTTTTTGCATTTGCGAAGTTAAAACGCCCTGCAAGCATTAGCCCCAAAAAAAATGCTAAAAATGCTTTTTTCGATGAAAATTGTCTAATTTTTTGACACTTTTTGCCGACGAAAGGCATTTTTCATCCGTTTTCTGTGATTTTATATGAAATCGGAGTACCTTTGTTGAAGTATGATTGACGCAAAAGTAATAGTAATTGATGACAATGCTGCCGTGCTGAAGACGATGGGCATGGTGCTCAAGGGCGCGTTCACCAAGGTGGTGACCGTGGAGGACCCGCAGCTGATACCGGCACTCATCGCGGCTGGCGACGTGGATGCCGTGGTGCTCGACATGAACTTCGGAGCAGGCAAGCTCGATGGTAAGGACGGCCTCTTCTGGCTCGAGCGCATCAAGCAGCGCAGTGGACTGGAGTGTCCGCCTGCGGTGGTGCTCATCACGGCCTTCGGCGATGTGCCACTGGCGGTAGACTCGCTCAAGCAGGGAGCCGACGACTTCGTGCAGAAGCCCTGGAACAACGAACGATTGATACAGTCGCTCACCACGGCCATAGAGAAGCGACGCGAGGCGATGACACGTAAGACAGAGGAGAAGACAACGGACGACATGAGCGTGGCCCGATCATACATACGCTCGCTCGTGAAGCGCTACGCATCGACCTACTTCCGCCCCGAGCCCGAGGTGACAGACGAGGCCATGGCTCTGCTGCTGGCGATGGCCATCGACGGTGAGTTTGGTCGATTGGAGGAGACCATCGAGCGCACCATATTGCTATCGTCGCACACGGTGTGGACGGCCGAGGTGATAATGCCAGCAGAGAAGGATGGCAAGCGGTCGACGCTGACACTGGAAGAGATGGAACTGCAGTTCATACGCACGGCATGGGACGACTCGGACCACAACCTGACCTCTGTGGCACAGCGTCTAGGAGTAAGCAGACAGACCCTGTACAACAAACTGAAGAAATATGGCATCTATTAAACGACACTATACGCTGCGCCTCGTGGCGGCACTCGTGAGCGTGATGCTCGCCTATACGCTGGCGCTATACCTTCTATATACGGGTGACCGCCGCCTGGTGATATCGGCCGTAGTGCTCATGGTGGCGACTGTGGTGTGGCTGTGGCGTACGCTGCGCTATCCCTTGCGGCTGATGAGTCACTTCTTGCGTGCCTTGCGGGGACGCGACCTGATGATGCGCTTCACCGAGACGAAAGACCCGCTACTGGGACAGGCAAGCAACGACATGAACGAGATACTGAAAACCTACAGGGACGAGACACACGAACTGGAACAAAGCAAACGATACTACGATCGCGTGTTGCGGGTGATGACGCACGAGCTACGCAATAGCGTAGCACCCATCGTGTCGCTCACAGCAGACTTGCTGAGCCGCCCCAATGAATATGACAACGAACGCACACACGAGTGCCTCACCATCATCAACGAGCAGGCCGAGGGCATCAGAGCCTTCCTCGCGTCGTATGACCTGCTGACCCAGATGGCCGACCCCAAGTGTGAACACATCGTCGTCAGCGAGTTTTTTGCCAAGCTGCGACGCCTGCTACACAACGAGAAGGGGCACTGCCTACTCGAGCTCAACGCTCCCACTGGCATGCGACTCTATGCCGACCCCTCAATGATGACGCTCATGCTCATCAACCTCATCCGCAACGCTGCACAGGCACTCGAAGGGACCGACGAGGCATTCATTGAGGTGCGTGCCACAACCATCGAGGGCAAGCCCTACATCACCGTGACAGACAATGGCCCCGGCATCCCCGAGCATCGCATGGAGCATATCTTCGATCCCTTCTACTCGACTAAGAAGAGCGGCTCGGGCATAGGGCTCGCATTGGCACGGCAGATCATGAAGGCTCACGGAGGAACAATCACCGCCTACTCTCGCCCAGGCGTGCGCACCACCTTCGCACTGGACTTCGGAGGAAGAAGGTAGAAAAAGAGTGTGTCTGTCACAATATAGTAACTCGAATCGCGTTCATCTATACATATGAAGAATCTACTGAAAGTATGGAGCCTCGTGCTTGCCATGGGGGTGGCGATGGGCATAGCAAGCTGCCGCGACGAGGGGGGCTTCTCGTCGGACCCAAGCCTGAGGCTGGCCTTCTCGACCGATACGGTGGCGTTTGACACGCTGTTCACGGAGGTGAGCTCTGCCACGCACGCGTTCCTTATATATAATAGGCACAAAGATGACCTGCTCATCACACACATCGCACTTGGCGGTGGCGAGGGGTCTCCCTTTCGGGTGAACGTGGATGGGCTGGCAGGATCGGAGTTTGGCGACTTGGCCATCCGTGGCGGCGACAGCATGTATGTGTTCGTAGAGGTGACCATCGATCCGCGTGGAGAGGACGAACCCTTCGAGGTGAAGGACTCGATGCTATTCGTGCTCGAGAGTGGCGTGACACAACAGGTGCTCTTCACCGCTGGCGGGCAAGATGCTACGGTGATGCGCGGAGCAGTGATAGACACCGACACCCAGCTCACCGGTGCGCGTCCCTACCTCATCTACGATAGTCTGCGGGTGGAGGCAGGAGCGACACTCATGATGGAGCCTGGCACACGACTCTTCCTTGCCGACAAGGTGGAGATGCAGGTCTATGGACGCATAGAGGCTACGGGCACGGCAGAGGCTCCCATCGTGATTCGCGGAGCGAGGACGGACCACATGTTTGACTACCTCCCCTATGATCGTATATCAGGACAGTGGGGAGGCATCACACTGCACGAGTCGAGCAACGGAAACGTCTTCGTACACTGCGACATCCATAGCGGGACATATGGGATAAGAGCGAAGGGAACTAACGTGGAGGAGAGCAAGGTGACGATGCGAAATAGCCAGATACACAACGTGGATGGAGATGCTCTGCAGCTGACACTGTGCAGGGCTGAGTTTGCCAATAGCCTTTTCACCAATGCGGGGGGACACTGCGTGAACATCCTCGGCGGAAAGGCGGACTTCGTGCACTGCACGATGGCCAACTTCTTCCCCTGGAAAGCGGAACGCGGAGTAGCGGTCAACATAGCCAACTACGTGGAGGAGGAAAACATGGTGTATCCACTGCTCGGAGTGAACGTCGTCAACTGCATCATCACTGGCTCGAAGAACGATGAACTGATGGGAGTAGTGGTCGAGAAGACCGACACGATGGACTATAGCGAATATGCACAGTACCGATTCTCACACTCGGTCATCAACTCATGGAAGGAGGCACTCAACCCCGACACGCTGCACTACGCCCACATCGTGTGGGAACACAAGGACAGCACAGCGTATGGGCGCACCAACTTCCGCACCATAGACCACAACAACTTCATCTATGACTACCACCTCGACTCGCTCTCGGTAGCTCGAGGTATAGCCTCGGATACCCTACTCCATCTCTTACCCTACGACAAGGATGAACAGCCACGCACAAGAGAGGGTATCGATGCGGGATGCTACCAATATGTGGACGATGGGAAATACAGCGAGGGGTAACGTGCTACTAGCAGCACTGATGCTATCGCTCACGCTCTGTGCACAAGAACGGATACGCTTCGTGAGCTACAACGTGGAGAATCTCTTCGACTGTGTGGACGACTCGCTCACCGCTGACGAAGGATTCCTACCCGAGGCCACGCGCCACTGGACCCCGTACCGCTACTGGAACAAGCTGCATGCCATAGCCCGCACGATAGCCTCCATAGGCGAGGATCGGGCACCCGACTTTGTGGCACTGTGTGAGGTGGAGAACGATAGCACGATGCACGACCTCACACAACGCTCCCCACTACGCACGACAGGGTATAGATACATCATGACGTGCTCTGCAGACCCTCGTGGCATCGACGTGGCGCTGCTCTACAAGCCCTCGACCTTCCGCCCATTCGCCCAGCGCTCATTGCAAATATCGCAAGAGAACTCTATCAAGAACTATCATGTACGCGATGTGCTCCTCGTGAGCGGAGAGCTCCACATGGGAGACACGCTGGACATCTTCGTGTGTCATCTGCCTAGCCGACTCAATGGCAAGCGATCGGCTCGATTGAGAAGCGAGGTGGTGAGGCATATATGCCAAGCCATAGACTCGGTGAGCAGCGTGCGTGTCAAGCCACATATCGTAGTGATGGGCGACTTCAACGACACCCCCGAGAGCCAGGCATTGAGCCCACTGACCGATGAGCTGGGATTGGTGTGCATCACCGATACGCTGAGAGGGAGCTACCGCTACAAGGGGAAGTGGGAACAGATAGACAACATATACCTTTCTTCCTCTCTTACCGCTGTGATGGATGGCACCACACTAAGCCTCGCCCCACATGGTGCATGGAACTATGCACCCACATTCCTCACCGAGCCCGAACCTCTCTATGGAGGTCGGCGTCCCTGCCGCACCTATAACGGCATGAGATACAAGGGAGGTACTAGCGACCACCTGCCCGTATGTTTCGACCTCTGGTTCCGATGGTAAGGCTACGAAGAAAATGACATTTCGTCGTATCAAATGGCCAGTTTGCCCTCGCAAGGGTTGTCGAGCCACGTACTAAAAGGCTACAACGTGTGGCAAAAAAGAAAAATTGTACGACAAAGTTTCTTCTTTAAAAGAATAAATCGTAATTTTGCGAAGTTTAGCGTAATATGGGCATGGCAGATGTAATAAAGCACGACGGCATAGTGGACTCTATGGACAGAGACTGCATACACGTACGTATCGTACAGGCTTCGGCCTGCGCGGCATGTGGTGCCAAGAGTCTGTGCTCAGCTGCCGAGAGCAAAGAGAAGATTGTCGACGTATATGGCGCTGACACGAAAGCCTACCAGATAGGACAACGAGTGATGGTCGAGGGAGCAGCGACAATGGGCATGAAGGCCGTGAGACTGGCTTTCCTCTACCCTCTATTGTTGTTGGTCGCATCGGTAGTTATCGGCATGTGGCTGACCGATGGCAATGAGGTCGTTGGAGCCATAGCGGCACTTGTGGCATTGGCGGCATATTTCGGTGTGCTCTTTGCATGCAAAAGGAGATTGATGAGTGAGTTTAAGTTTACTATAAAACCTTACTGACAGAGGTTTATCGATATAGAAATCATAAATAAAAAATCATAAATATAATCATGAGTACAATTTTAATTGCAGTAATTGCTTTGGGACTTACAGCCTTGGTATTGGCCGCGGTGCTGTTTGTCGTATCTAAGAAATTTGCTGTAGAGGAAGACCCACGTGTGGGTCAAGTTGCCGAGGTGTTGCCACAGGCTAACTGTGGCGGTTGCGGATACCCTGGTTGTGCGGGCTTTGCTGATGCCTGTGTCAAGGCGGGTTCGCTCGACGGACTGATGTGTCCCGTAGGCGGACAGGCAGTGATGACCCAGGTAGCCGACATCCTTGGCCTCAGTGCTGGTGCTGCCGAGCCTAAGGTGGCCGTGGTGCGCTGTAATGGTACATGTGAGCATCGTCCTCGCACAGCCGTGTATGATGGTGCAGTGTCTTGCAAGATTGCTCACTCTACGGCATGTGGTGAGACAGGCTGTGCCTATGGCTGTCTGGGATGTGGCGACTGCGTGAAGGCATGTAAGTTTGACGCCATCCGCATGAACCCCGAGACGGGACTCCCCGAGGTGGATGCCGAGAAGTGTACCGCTTGTGGAGCCTGCGTGAAGGCATGTCCGCGCATGATCATCGAGCTCCGCAACAAGGGCCGCAACGGTCGCCGCATGGTGGTGCTCTGCGTCAACAAGGACAAGGGACCCGTGACACGCAAGGCCTGCGAGGTGGGCTGTATCGGTTGCAGCAAGTGCCAGAAGGTGTGTCCCTTCGAGGCTATCACCATCGCCAACAACCTGGCCTACATCGACTATGAGAAGTGCAAACTCTGCCGCAAGTGCGAAGACGAATGTCCGCAGCACTCTATCGTGGCGGTGAACTTCCCCGCACGTAAGCCGAAACCCGTAGAGAATTCTGAATCGTGAATTCTGAATTGCCATCCGGCAGACTTACATTAACAAGCCTTTATTCAGAGTTTATAATCCAGAATCCTTATTAACCGAGAATGTTTATTCAGAATTCATAATTCATCATTCAAAATCATACAACGTGAAGACCTTTAGAATAGGCGGTGTACATCCCGCCGAAAACAAGTTGTCGGCAGGTAAGAAAATCGAGCCCATGGCATTGCCGAGGCAGGCCGTGTTCCCCCTGTCACAACATATCGGTGCCCCTGCCGTAGCCTGTGTTGCCAAAGGCGACATGGTGAAGGTGGGTACCAAGATTGCTGACGCGGGCGGTTTCGTGTCGGCAGCCATCTTCTCCTCTGTATCGGGTAAGGTGGCCAAGATTGACTCTGTCATCGATGCCAGCGGCTACCGCAAGCCCGCCATCTTCATCGACGTCATCGGTGACGAGTGGGAAGAGAGCATCGACCGCAGCGAAGAGCTCGTGACCGAGTGTACCCTTGAGCCTGCCGAGATCGTAGCCAAGATCAAGGATGCCGGTATCGTGGGTATGGGTGGCGCCTGCTTCCCCACACACGTGAAGTTGACACCTCCTCCCGGTGCTAAGGCCGAGTGCGTCATCATCAATGCCGTAGAGTGTGAGCCCTACCTCACCGCTGACCATCAGCTCATGCTCGAAAAGCCCGAGCAGATCCTCGTGGGCGTATCGCTCCTCATGCGTGCCGTCAACGTGACCAAGGGATATATCGGTATCGAGAACAACAAACCCGACGCTATCGCCTTGATGCGCGAGAAGGCAGCCAAATACCCCAACATCGAGATCGTACCCCTCAAGGTGCAATACCCCCAAGGTGGTGAGAAGCAGCTCATCGATGCTGTCATCGGCCGTCAGGTGCCCAACCCTCCTGCCATCCCCATCGCCGTGGGTGCTGTGGTGCAGAACGTGGGTACTGCCTATGCCGTGTATGAGGCCGTCATCAAGAATAAGCCCCTCTTCGAGCGCGTGGTGACCGTGACCGGTAAGGCACTGGCCAACCCCTCGAACCTGCTCACTCGTATGGGTACGCCCATGAGCATGCTCATCGAGGCTGCAGGCGGTATGCCCGAGAACACGGGTAAGATTATCGGTGGTGGCCCCATGATGGGTAAGGCACTCGTCAATGCCGAGGTGCCCATCTGCAAGGGTAGTTCCGGTGTGTTGCTCATGACCGAGGAGGAATCGGTGCGTGGCGAGGAGCAGAACTGCATCCGCTGTGCCAAGTGCGTAGGCGCATGTCCCATGGGTCTCGAGCCCTACCTGCTGGCCAAGCTCGGTGAGTATGGTGACTGGGAGCGTGCCGAGAACGAGGACATCATGACCTGTATCGAGTGTGGATGCTGCACGTTCACCTGTCCGTCAAACCGTCCCCTACTCGACTGGGTGCGCCTGGCAAAGAACACCGTGGGCGGCATCATCCGTGAGAGAAACATGAAGAAGTAAAACTATCAACCACGGATTACACAGATTAAACAGATTTTATAATCAATCCGAGGAATCCGCGCAATCTGTGGTGAAAAGAATAAGATTATGGCAAATAAACTAAAACTCTCCTTATCGCCCCACGTACATGGTGGCGACAGCGTAAGCAAGAACATGCGATGGGTCATCATCGCCATGTTGCCTGCCATGTTGTGGTCGTTCTACGCCTTTGGCTTGGGCGCAGTCATCGTCACTGCCGTCTCTGTAGCCTCATGCGTATTCTTCGAGTGGGCCATCAACAAGTTTATCCTCAAGAATGACAAGTGTACCCTCTGCGACTGGTCAGCCGTAGTGACGGGTATCCTCCTAGCCTTCAACCTGCCGTCAAACCTGCCCCTATACATTATTATAATAGGAGCCCTGTTTGCTATCGGTGTGGTGAAGATGACCTTCGGTGGCTTGGGCTGTAACCTCTTCAACCCCGCCCTCGCCGCTCGTGTCTTCCTGCTCATCTCCTTCCCCGTGAAGATGACCCAGTTCCCCGAGGTAGGTCAGATGGCCGCCTATGCCGATGCCATCACTGCTGCCACCCCGATGGCCAACCTTGCCAAGGCCGACCTCCTGTCCCTCTTCTTGGGTAACGTAGGCGGTTCGCTCGGTGAGGTCAGCGCTCTGTGCCTGCTCATCGGCTTGGTCATCCTCCTGGTGTCGAAGACCATCACCTGGCACATCCCCGTATCGATCCTCGCTACGGTGTTTGCCCTCAGCGGCCTGCTCCATATCGCCTACCCCGTCGAGGTAGCCACTCCCTGGCATCACCTCTGTGGCGGTGGCTTGATGCTCGGAGCCATCTTCATGGCGACAGACTATGTCACCTCGCCCATGACCGCCAAGGGCCAACTCCTCTACGGCTTCTGCATCGGTTTCCTCACCGTGCTCATCCGCGTCTTCGGAGCCTACCCCGAGGGTATGTCATTCGCAATCCTTATCATGAATGCGTTTGTACCGTTGATCAACAATGCGTGCAAGCCCCAACGTTTTGCAAAGGAGGTTAAGAAATGAAGAAACTCACATCATCCCTGACCAATATGCTCCTCGTGCTGACGCTCGTGTCAGTCGTGGCAGCATTCCTGCTGGCCTATGTAAATAACGTGACCAGCACCACCATCGCTAAGATCAACGAAGAGGCGCTGAGTGCAGGCATCAAGTCGGTGCTATCTGTCGGTGCCGATGAAGAGATCACTACCAACGAGAAGGATGTCGACGGCTTCGTCGTGTACGAGGTGAGCCGTGATGGCAACTGGATAGGTACTGCCGTGAAGTCGACCGACAAGAGCGGCTTCGGTGGCGACATCGTAGTGCTCGTGGGCTTCAATGCCGAGGGTATCATCCAAGGATATGAGGTGCTGAGCCATGCCGAGACTCCCGGCCTCGGTGCTCGCATGGGCGAGTGGTTCCGCACCGCTACCTCAAGCGAGGTGAAGAAGGTGGGTGTGCTCAGCAAGGTGTTCTTCGGCAACCCCGACCCCGCAGGCAGCCACAACATCATCGGCCGCGACCTTGCAAAGGGTGAGCTGAAGGTATCAAAGGATGGTGGCGACGTAGATGCCATCACCGCATCGACCATCACCTCACGTGCCTTCCTCAATGCCGTGAACAATGCCTACAAAGTGTTCAAGGGCAATGTGTCGGACGTCAACTCGGGAGCAACAGCACAAAATTGAATTATGAATTCTAAATTCTGAATTCTGAATTAAGGCTCCGCAGTGAGTAACTTCCAAATGGGAAACTAAAGAATTCATAATTCATAATTCACAATTCAGAATTAATTTATTGAAAAATAAATTCTCATGAACAACTGGAAAGTATTTCTCAATGGTTTGGTTAAGGAGAACCCCACCTTTGTTCTTCTTCTCGGTATGTGCCCCACACTGGGCACCACCTCATCGGCACTCAATGGTATGTCGATGGGATTGGCCACCACGTTCGTGCTCATCTGCTCGAACATCGTTATCGCCCTGCTCAAGAACCTCATCCCCGATAAGGTGCGTATCCCAGCATACATCGTAGTCATCGCATCGTTCGTGACCCTGCTGCAGATGCTCATGCAGGCCTACCTGCCCTCGCTCTATGCTAGCCTCGGACTCTTCATCCCCCTCATCGTGGTGAACTGCATCATCCTGGGCCGTGCCGAAGCGTTTGCAGCTAAGAACACCGCCCTACCCTCACTCTTCGACGGCTTGGGCATGGGTCTCGGCTTCACCTGGGCGCTCACCCTGCTCGGTGCCGTGCGTGAACTCCTGGGTACAGGAGTTGTGTTCGGTTTCACCCTCCTCCCCTCGGCTACCAACATGCTCGTCTTCGTGCTTGCTCCCGGAGCCTTCATCGTGTTGGGTTACTTGATTGCGATTGTAAATAAGATTAAGAAGTAAGATTATGGAATACCTATTAATATTCATCTCCGCCATCTTTGTGAACAACATCGTGTTGTCACAGTTCCTGGGCATCTGTCCCTTCCTCGGCGTATCAAAGAAAGTAGAGACAGCCAAGGGTATGGGCCTGGCCGTGACCTTCGTGCTCGTCATCGCCACCATCGTGACCTACCTGTTGCAGGTGTGGGTGCTTAACCCCTTCGGCCTGCAATACCTGCAGACCATCGTCTTCATCCTCGTGATTGCTGCCCTCGTGCAGATGGTCGAGATTGTGCTCAAGAAGCTCTCTCCCTCGCTCTATCAGGCGTTGGGCGTGTTCCTCCCCTTGATTACCACCAACTGCTGCATCCTCGGTGTGGCTATCCTTGTTGCCAATGGCACCTACAATGCCCAGGGTCTTGAGGCCAACCTCCTCACCGGCATCATCTTCGCCCTTGCCACCGCGCTTGGCTTTGCTCTGTCGCTCATCGTGTTTGCAGGCCTCCGCGAGCAACTCAGCCTCGTGCGCATCCCTAAGGGTATGGATGGCATGCCCATCGCCCTCGTCACCGCAGGCCTCTTGGCTCTTGCCTTCATGGGCTTCAGCGGTGTGGACAAAGGCATCGCCATGTTCTTCAACTAAGAATAAGTGTAACGGACACTAATAAAAGATTAATAAGATGGCTATCAAGACCAAAAGATATATTTTTGTAGCAGTCTTCGCATGCTTCGGGTGCTTGGCTTTTGGACAAAGCCAGACGCAAGCGCGCAAGTGGTTTGCTGCAGGCGAGTATGCCAAAGCTAAGCCAGTATTTGCCAAACTCGTCAAGAGCAATCCCAAAAGCGGAAGTCTCAACTACTGGTATGGAGTGTGCCTTAACGAGACAGGCGAACATGCCAAGGCACTCCCCTACCTACAGAAGGCCGTTGATAGCGACGTCGAGAATGCCTACCGATATGTAGGTGACTACTATCTTGCCGATGGCATGTATGACGAGGCCATAGCCCACTATGATAGCTATCTCGACAGAGTAGACCCCGCAGACTCGATGTTTGTCGTCTATACCCGCAAAGCCGAGCGTGCCAAGCATGAGCTAAAGTTCTATAAACGGGTGGAGAAGGTGACGTTTGTCGATAGCGTCATTGTCGACAAGAACGAGTTTCTGTCTGTCTACCTCCTGGGAAACGAGTGTGGCGACATTGCCATCACACGCAACATGCTCGGCGGAAAGACCTCGACAGAGGGCACGGCCTACCGCACCGAGATAAGCGATAAGATATACTATAGCGATGTCGACACCAACGGTGAGATGCAGTTGTTCATGTGTTACAAGATGCTCGATAGTTGGAGTAAGCCAACCCTCCTCAACGGACTTCCCGAGGGAGACAACAACTATCCCTTCGTATTATCGGACGGAGTGACTATATACTTCGCCAACAACAATCCTAGCGGACTGGGCGGATATGACCTCTACATCACGAGATACAATAGCGACACCGACCGCTACCTCATGGCCGAGAATCTGGGTATGCCCTTCAACTCTCCTGCCAACGACTACATGATGGTCATCGATGAGGTGAACCACCTCGGATGGTTTGCCACAGACCGCAACCAACCTGAAGGTAAGGTATGTGTGTACACCTTCATCCCTACCGACGCAAAGCAATACTACAGCTATCAGGAGGATGATTTCGAAGACATACGTAAGGCAGCCAAGATACACAGCATTGCCGCGACGCAAGGTGATGCCGAACTCATACGTAAGGCTCAGCAGACACTATTCACCCTGGGACTGAGCACACAAGCCGAGGACAAGAAGACGGAGTTTACCTTCATCACCGACGACTTCACTGACTATCATTCGCTGGAGGACTTCAAGAGCGACGAGGCCCGTAAGCTCTATGTCGAATGGCAAACCAAGCTGGAGGCTCTCGCCAAGATGGGAAAGGAGCTACAAGAGCTGCGTGAGCGCTACACCCACTCATCCAACAACGAACGTAGGCAGATGACCGCCAAGATCTTGCAGATGGAGCAGCAATACGAACAGCTCGAGACCGAGGTGGCCGATATGCCCAAGAGGATACGTAACCTCGAGATAAGCTACATACGAAGCAAGTAAAACCTCAAAATACTCTCTCCCTACCCCGCCCATGAAAACCACTTACTACGCTCCTTCTGAACTCATCATCAATGACGATGGCTCGGTATTTCACCTACACCTGCGCCCCGAGCAGTTAGCCTCAAAGGTAATCCTTGTGGGTGACCCTGGGCGTGTAGCCATGGTGGCCTCCCATTTCGATAGTGTAGAATGCGACATCGCCAGCCGAGAGTTTCACTCCATCACAGGTCGCTACCAGGGGAAGCGCCTCACTGTGTTGTCGACGGGTATCGGATGCGATAACATAGACATTGTGATGAATGAGCTGGACGCTCTGGTGAACATCGACTTTGCCACGCGCACCGAGAAGTCGGAGTTGCACCAGCTTGAATTGGTACGTATCGGTACCTGTGGTGGCCTACAACCCCATACTCCCGTGGGGACATACATCTGTTCGCGCAAGAGCATCGGCTTCGACGGATTGCTCAACTACTATGCGGGACGTGACGAGGTGTGTGACCTTGCCTTCGAGGAGGCCTTCACACGCCACATGCAATGGAATCCCCAGAAGGGAGCGCCCTATGTCATCGACAACGACGAGGAGCTTCTCAAGCGTATCAACCAAAACGACATGGTCGAGGGCATCACCATCGCTGCTGGCGGATTCTTCGGCCCACAGGGTCGCAAGCTACGCATCCCACTCGAAGACCCCGAGCAAAACGACAAGATATTCACCTTCGAGCATGAGGGACATCGCATCACAAACTTCGAGATGGAGAGTTCGGCTCTTGCGGGGTTGTCCCGATTGCTTGGTCACAAGGCCATGACTGTATGTATGGTCATTGCCAATCGTCGTGCCCAGGAGGCCAACACCACCTATAAGAATAGCATCGACGACCTTATCGTCAAAGTGCTGGATAGGATTTAATGTTGTTTAGTGTTTAGTGTTTAGCGTTTAATGATTTGAGTTTAAATGGAACCGACCTTCTCCTACTCTACCCTCGACAAGACTTCTCGCTACGAGCAGTTTCTACACGACTTCATGCCCTACATTGCCGATGAGCACGAAGAGGTGAGTGTCATGGCCAACACCACGGCGGCGTTGCGCCAGGCCTTCGGATGGTTTTGGATAGGCTTCTACCTTGTTCGCGATGAGCATCTCGTCCTAGGCCCCTTCCAAGGTGATGTAGCCTGCTATCGCATCCGCAAGGGGCGCGGTGTGTGTGGAGCGGCATGGAGCGAAGCCACCACGCAAGTGGTCCCCGATGTGGAGCAGTTTCCCGGACACATCGCATGTAGCGGTAGTTCACGCTCCGAGATTGTAGTTCCGCTCATCCACGAAGGCACCGTGCGTGCCGTGCTCGACATCGATAGTGACACCCTTGCTACCTTTGACGACACCGACCGCAAATATTTGGAGACACTCTGCAAGCACCTCTGCGAAAATCTTTATAGCAACTGACATAGAGAGCTACAACAGATCGGGACAGAAGCACTACACCTCTGCCCCTACTGAGAGTATGATAAACGTCCATGGAACGGAAAACATACATCTCACCAACAAACGTAAACAGAAAAGGTTTACGTTGATTGATAGCTACTTGCGCAAAACAAAAAATAGAGCGCCTAGCGAAATGCGCACATATTGTCAACTGGATGAGACAAAAATCGAATAAATGTTGACAAAGCACACTAAAAACAAACAAAAAGTGTTATTTTATCATTTTTTCAGCATCTGACGCTTGCAGATTGGCAAATATAGCGTACCTTTGCATTGTGTTTTTCATGGTATTAGATTTTTAAAGTTGGAAGATTGGTCGTCGGGATGACGACCTTCTTTTTTTATATACCTCTTTACATATCCTTATTATATCTACGCCCTACCCTTCTTTGTCATCCTTGCGCGACAAATTGTCAGCCACACCATCTCTTTTCCTATGATGGCACTCCGTTTGCAACCTTATCCCTCGGAACATTGTTCCTTTTAAATTGAGAATTGAAAGTTTCCATCCAAAGATGGTTGGCCTTCACAAATCATAAATAATAATTCAGAATTCAAAATTAAATAAACAATGAAAACAGGTAACATTGGGGTAACGACCGAAAACATCTTCCCCATCATCAAGAAATTCCTTTACAGTGATCACGAGATTTTCCTCCGCGAGTTGGTATCAAACGCCGTGGATGCTACACAGAAGCTCAAGACATACCAGCTCAAGGGCGACTTCAAGGGCGAGTTGGGTAACCTCACCATGCAGGTGAAGCTCGACAAGGAGGCTGGCACCATCACCATCAGCGACCGTGGTATCGGTATGACCGCTGAGGAGATTGATAAGTATATCAACCAGATTGCCTTCTCAGGCGCTAACGACTTCCTGGAGAAGTATAAGAACGATGCCAATGCCATCATCGGCCACTTCGGTCTCGGCTTCTACTCTGCCTTCATGGTAGCCAAGAGCGTGGATATCATCACCCGTTCATACCGCGAAGAGGCTCAGGCCGTGAAGTGGAGTTGCGACGGCAGCCCCTCATACACCCTCGAAGAGTGTGACAAGGCCGACCGTGGTACCGACATCGTGCTCCACATCGACGACGACTGCAAAGAGTTCCTCGAGGAGAGCCGCTTGAGCAACCTGCTCACCAAGTACTGCCGCTTCCTGCCAGTACCTATCTCATTCGAGACCCCCTCTAACTCCCCCTCAATAGAGGGAGGGGGCCAGGGGGGAGGGTCCGCCCGTATCATCAACGACACCAACCCCTTGTGGACTCGCACTCCGAGCGAACTCACCGACGAGGACTACAAGAAGTTCTACCGCGACCTCTACCCCATGAGCGATGAGCCTTTGTTCTGGATTCACCTCAATGTAGACTACCCCTTCAACCTCACCGGTGTGCTCTACTTCCCCAAG